>CAVLAA010000023.1:5738-22630 GCA_963660835.1 bacterium | reverse complement strand
ATATAAAATAAAAGCATCTATTCTTGAAAGTGTCAATCCGGTAAATAAGCCCTCAAGAGAACAAATTACCACATGATGCGTCAAAAAGAAAGGATAACAATACTTACTTGCCCATTTACATAAATTTGTACCAAATGCAATTGTAGGTATTTTTGAAAATATATATGATAAAAACCAAAAAGTACCAATTCCAACAACAGGAACGCATATAAGACTATTGACACTTTCCTGTGGCAAAACAGATACAATAATGACAATAGCTGCACCTATTATTGCTGTTCCGATTCCAAACCTGCTGCGATACTTTATAAAGAGCATTCCTACTAAAAGCTCAGGCAGTCTCATAAGAAAGAAGCAGTCTGTAGGCAAAGTGGTCTTAAAGAATTTTATAGTTAATATATATATCAAGATCACAGCAAGAGTAGTTATAAACGGTCTTTTGTTAACTGCTTTCCTAAGTATCGGAAATATTATATACAGACAGATCAATACACCCAGAAACCATTCACCAAGCTGATAAAAATTAGGCCCCCACCAAAGCGCATTTCCGTCTATTCCTAATATACTGTATATGATCTTCCATTTAGGTACAGATGTATCGATTCCCCTATTTATAACAAAGTGATAGCAAAATGAAATTATGAATGCTATCCAGAACATAGGATATATACCAAGAAATCGTTTCTTAAGATAATTCTTAAGCTCTAATTTTTGTTCGTAGACATACATTAGTGCAGCTCCGCTGCATATAAAGAACAAAGATACACCAAATGATCCCAGGTATACATTAAAGATAACTGTAGGAAAGAATGCTGATACAGTATTTACACCATTATATTGTAATTCCACAGTATAATGAACCGTAAAAACTGCAAGCATTGCTATTAGCTTGATGTAATCCAATTCATAAAGTCTTTTTCTCATTTATTGTTTTTTCCCTACGATTTTCTTAAGCTTACGTGCCATTTTCCATGTTTTGGAATTTACAACTGTTTCATAAGCAGTTCTCCATATTTCGATATTGCTTCTTAACTGCTTATTTTCAGCCGATAACTGTTTTATCTGTGCTTCATATTTTTCCGTTGCTTCTCTTAATCTTTTTTCATAGCTGAAATTCGCCTGGCTGGCATCCTTCCAGCTTTTTTCAGCAAATTTTAAAGCAGCAATCACACTGTCATCAGCATCTGCTATAAGGTTAGTTTCAAAATCGCTCATAATCTCCTCTTTCCAAGCTTAGTATCAATGCTATCAGGATTTCTTTATCCATTTATTGAAAAATATAATATTTTTATATTGGAAGGTTTCACATTTGACAGGATCAAGATTTTGTCTTTCAAATGCCGCAGGTGTCACAAAATATAAACATCCAAAATCTTCAACACTATACTCTGAAGAAATACCATCTATCTTTCTTGGCGTTCCATTGTTTATATAATCCCTCATTATACTTTTGGCAGCCTGTACTGCTTCCATTGTCTTTGCATTTTCTATATATTTAAGTACACTTTCATCTTTATTTTTGTATGCGGTAAGATATTTTGTTAACGAACCGTTTCTGGCTACCTCAAAATGTGTTTTTTGATAAATAACAAAGCTCAATGTATCAGCATAGCTGTCACTGTAAAGTCTGTTCAATATTACAAGAGCAACGGCAGTCTGTCCCGGAATCCCTTGATTTCCTGCCTCAGCATAAACTACTGCTGCAAAAAACTCATCCTCAGTTATATCTGTTCCGATTTGAGGATCTGTTATAAAAGTTCCTTCAAGAGTATATGTTCTTCCGCTGACCGGATCAACTCTTTTTACAGAATCTACTGATGTTCCTATAAGCACTCCGTCTGAATTAAATTCATATTTAATATCATCAATTACTATATAGTCAGTAACGGCTGCTCCGTTGTTATCAGGATCAAAATACATTTTCCAGTTTCCAAGCGTATACCATCCGAAACACTGCTTTCCATCATCATCAAAAATATATTTCTTTCCGTCTATTACAGCAGTTATATCACAATATTGACCATTTTCGATATCTATATAATATCTGCTTCCATCTATTGTTACAAATCCAAGATATGCTAAGCCATTGCTGTCGAAATAGTATTTTTTTCCATTTATAAATTTCCATCCTGTATATACAGCACCATTGTCATCAGGATTACAGTAGAATGTCCAGCTTGATGTCAGACTTTTCCAGCCTATTGCGATTTTACCATCTGAGTCAATTATATATTTCTTCCCGTCTATAACAGGTGTTCCGCCGCCGGTCATTATTCCGTCATTATTGAAATGATATAGATCACTGTTTATTTTATAAAATCCTGTTGCCGCTGCACATTCATTTTCCGGATCAAAATATAATCTCCATGTAGATGTAAGATCTATCCAGCCCGAACGCAGTACGCCGTCTTTATCTGCCAAATACTTTTTTCCGTTTACTACAGGCATTGTATTTTTTAACAATATGCCATCCGAATTAAAGCAGTAATATTTTCCGTCTATTTTTCTGATACCCGTTGCTGCTGCATTTCCGTCATCAGGATCAAAATATAGTCTCCATGTTGATGTAAGGTCTATCCATCCGGAGTAAAATTTGCCTAGATCATCAGCTAAATATTTCTTTCCGTTTTCAACAAACATTCCGGTTTTAACACCTGTCAGGATACCGTTACTGTCAAAATTATATATTGTTCCGTCTATTTCAACTGAACCTGTTGCAAACTTATATCCGTTGCTTGGATCCAAATATACCGTCCAGCTTCCTATTTTTGCCCATCCGCTTTGTACCACATCATTGATGAGGTAATATTTACTTCCGTTTATAACAGGTGTACATGTTCCTGTTATCTGTACTCCATTATTATCGAACAAATAAAGCTTTCCTTCAACCTGCCCGACACCAATAACAGCTGCTCCTCCATTATACGGATCGAAATAAAGCTTCATACCTCCAAGGTTAAGCCAACCACCTGTTAATACTCCGTTTTCATTAAACCAGTATTTTTTTTCATCAACTACAACTGTTCCAATAGCAGCCTTGCATCCGTTACCGGCATCAAAATACATCAGGCCTCTGTCCTGAACATCATACCAACCAGTTATAGCAATGCCGTTATAGAAATTATAGAAATCTCCGCCATTATCTAACAGTCCTGTAATATTAAGCATAACTCCGTTTTGATCGAAGATATGTACAACACCATCTATTGTATATACACCTGTTGCTGCAACTCCACCATTATTAGGATCAAAATAGAGCTTCATCCCTCCAAGATCAAGCCATCCGGTCGTAAGTGCTCCATCAGAACCCAACCAATATTTTTTCCCATTTACAACAAATGTACCTGTCTGTGCTACGCCGTTTATATAGTATCTGATAGTTCCTGACGAATCCTGGATCCATCCGTTCAATATATCTGATGCTTTGGATAGATTCAGATATTTTGCAATGCCTGCAGCATCTGCTTTTCCCAGCTCGCTCATCATAGTATCAGAGCTGAAATAATGAAGACATTCATCATAATTGCTTATGAATCCATGCTCTATGATTATTGATGGAACATTATACAACTGTCCATATCTGCAGATACCATAGTAATCAGCAACGCTTCCATCAGGATATGTAAGCGGATTGTTATCTTCATCCATTCTGATATAAAATCCATAATTATTGCCAAAGCCAAGCTTTAAGAGCTCGTTTAAAATTGTATTGGCAATATTTTGACCTGCCTGAGCGTTGTATGTATTATATGTACCTACATTTGCAACCATAGCCATCAGTCCGTTTGCACTTGATGAGGTGCTTGCATTTATATGACAGCTTACAAGCATATCTGCATTTAAATTTTTTGCATATAAGACTCTGTCCTGCAGTGAAGGATTGCTGTTTTCGTCTCGTGTAAGATATACATCAACATTTCCATATGATTCAAGCTCTGTCTTTAAAGCCTTTGCTATCTTCATATTTATAATATCTTCGTAATATGTTACACCATCCCATGTTCTGCTTGCCCCGGTATATTCTCCGTAAGAATTCGGTCCATGTCCCGGATCTATAACAACAACATAACGTCCATTTACACTTTGATATGTTATGCTGTCATTCATATCCCCTGCACTGTTTTCAAGAGCTTCGACTATATCAGATGAATCATATAAATCTGCCTGAGCTATATATGACTCATAATCGTCTTCGCTTGCAGCTTTTAGATCTTCATCTCTATAGATTGCATCTGTTTCAAGCTGATAGCTGCTTAAATCCGGCTGTATTCCTTCTCCTTCTGAGATCAACTGCAAATCAGAGCTGAAATACTCTTCATTTATATTTCCTTCTATTGAAATAAGTGTATATCCATCCTCAACAGAAAATGCAGCAACGTTTGATCTTACTTCACCGGAGATGCTCTTTTCTTCACCATTTAATGAATAATTCAAAATAACATCTGATAATGAATCGCTTTCATCTCCGACAGATATAAAAACATAGCAGGCTTCTTCTGTTTTATTTTCAAATATATATCCTATTTCAGGCGAATTAACAACTTCATCACCATTTATTTTATTATCCGTGATTTCATCCGCCATAACCCCTATGCTGCCGGTGGAAATAGCCATCAAAAATATCATGATGCATGAAATCCATTTCAGAAAAAGCCTTTTTTTCTTCATTATGTACCTCTTATTGTATTACAAAGCTTAATTATCTTATGCCTCAGGATCTGTAGGATCTACACTTGAAGATATTAAAACTGTTGCCGGCTTGCCAAGCGGCATTGAAAGATTGTCGCCAATATAAATTGTTGTTCCGTATGCACAATTATCATATATCCATTTTGCATCGCGTACACACAATCTTATACATCCGTGTGATGCCGGTGTTCCAAGCTTATTATATTCGCCTGCAGGCACTGAATAAGTCGGATTTGAAGCACTGGATGTAGCTACTGAATGGAAATATACTCCTGACTGTCCTACGACAGTTGTTGCATATTTTCCATAGCTTGGTCCCATAAGTTCCTTTAAAACATATTTTGCACCAACAGAATATGTGCCGGCATATGTAGGTGTTCCCGGAAGGCCTACTGAGCATGTCATTGCTCTAACAGGAATAGTATAATTTCCTGAACTATCTTTTGCATATACAGTTATTACGCAATTAGTTCTGTCTACAGTAATATAATAAGGTCCCGGATACTCATCCGATCTGTCTGTAAGTCCTATTCCGTTTCCGTTTACATATATTTTTTCGCCATTAAATACAACCCACTGATTTTTTATCAGAGTCCCGTCTGAATTAAAATAATATGTTGAGCCATTTATAAATTCACGGCCTGATGTTCTTATACCATCCTTATTGAAATAATAGGTTTTGCCATCAATAGTCTGAAGTCCCGTTGCTGCCTCTCCGGTTGACGGATTAAAATACATAGTCCAATTTCCGATAGTAACCCATCCGGTTACAGCATTTCCATTACTAATATAATATTTCTTGCCATTTGAAACAAAGAGCCCGTTGCCTGAGATATTTACACCATTGCTGTCAAATATAAGTTTCTTTCCTTCCACGCTCTGTACACCTGTTGCAGCGATACCTGTAGTAGGATCAAAATATAGTTTCCAATCTCCAAGTGTATACCAGCCCGTTACGGCATTCCCATCATTGTCAATAAGATATTTATTTCCGTTAGATGTAAAAATTCCTGTACCACTAACAAGCAAACCATTTTTATCAAAAATAAGTTTTTTACCTTCTACACTCTTAATACCTGTAGCTGCCTGATAGGTCTCAGGATCAAAATACATTGACCAACCTGACATATTCAGCCATCCCGATCTAAGTGAACTGTCTGATCCAAACCAATACTTTGCACCATTTATCATAGGTGTTGCATTAGGTGCAAAATACATTACTCCAAGCTCATTGAAAATATATGCTTTACCATTAATAACACTAAGACCCGTATCTGCAGCAAATGTATCTTCATTAAAATGGAATTTCCAGCTTCCAAGCTGAAGCCATCCGCTTCCAAGTGTGTTGTCTGCTTTAACATAATATTTCTTCCCATCATATATCGGTGTTCCGGATGTCTGCATTATACCATTTGAGTCAAAAAGATAGTACTTCCCATCTATCTCCTTGATTCCTGTAGCTGCCTGATATGTCTTAGGATCAAAATATAGTTTCCAGCTTCCAAGCTGGAGCCATCCGCTTCCAAGCGTATTATCAGCTTTGATATAATATTTCTTTCCGTCATAGTTTACTGTACCTGATACTTTAAGGACACCGTTGGCATCAAAAAGATAATTCTTTCCATCTATCTCCTTGATTCCTGTAGCTGCCTGATATGTCTCCGGATCGAAATACATTTTCCAGTTTCCAAGATAAAGCCATCCGCTTTTTAAATATCCCTCGTCAGCAAACCAATATTTTGCACCATTTACTACAGTTGTACCTGCATATGTCTGCATTACTCCATCTGAATTGAAAAGATATTTATGTCCATCTATATCTGCAACTCCGTTATCAACGGTATATGCTGTATAGCTTGCAGGATCAAAATACATTTTCCAATTCCCAAGATAAAGCCATCCGCTGCCTAATGTTCCGTCAGATTTGATCCAGTATTTTTTCCCGTCTATCTCAGGAGTGCCTGATGTTGTTCTTACAATACCATTTGAATCAAATATATATGTATTTGTCTTTCCATCCTCTTCTATGCTATGTATTCCTGTAACCGCTGCTCCGTCATCATCAGGATCTAAATATAGCCTTCCATATGGAGCCATCTCGTACCATCCTGTCAGATGTACCTCTGTATCTCCTTTTTTAACAACAATATATTTTTTGCCGTCAATTACAACTTGATAAGGAGTTCCGGATTGCTCATCCGTGTCAGTACCTTCTGATGAAATATCATCTCGGACTGTCTCGTTATTGTCATCTTTATTATTTTCTTCGCTGTCTGCATCTACATCATCAGGATTAATAACATTATCAATACTCTTTTCCTCAGTATCTGTTTCAATTTCAGAAACAACTGAAGTGCTGTTTGAAGCATTAGTGTTTGTTATATCCGTATCCTGTGCATATGCTGAAACTGATGTGGATAAAATAAGCGCCGCTGAAACTGCTGTTACAGGTATTTTTTTTCTCATAATTTAGCTCCTTCTCAGTAAATTACTGTTCTCTGTATGTCTTTGTATCTCTTATAGTTGACGTTCCATCTGTTGTAGTTACATACGCATGAACAGAAAAGCTTCTGTCATCAAATCCATAATCAAAGGCATATATATTTGCACGGTAAACACCGTCCGCTCCGCGTTCTGCTGTATACCAGTGAAGATCTGATTGATCTTCATTTTTCCATATTGCAATATTAACAGATACTATACTGGTATCATTGTCATAATATTCTGCAGTAAAATATCCTGTTGAATAATCATACTCTGTTATATTTAGCCCTAAAGAAGTATCTTCTTCCTCTGTAACAGAAGAGTCATTAACTGTAAATGTCGAATATCCTATATTTGTATAAGAATTTTGATCGAATTTTGTACTTACGACAATATTATATGTTCCATTTCTATAATCAAGGTCTGAAAAAGGAATATTAAATATCCACGAGCCATCACCCCTGTCTTCAGCATAAAATGTTTTGCTGACAGAGCTGTCGCCATCAAGTGTTACAACTGCTTTAAGTTCTTCTAAATTCTGCGAGCCGTCAAAGTCACTGGCTACTATCTGCATAAGCTTAGCTTCAGAATTGTACTCAAGCGGTGTCAAAGTTATCAGCTTTTGAGTGATGCCTGCTGTAAGGTTTTCCATCAGTTCCGATTTGCCTGAAAGTCCCTCATTAAAAGCATCTTTACCATATGTCTCCAATAATGTAGGTTCGCTCGAATAAAGATTTGTTCCAAGTGAAAGTCTGTTTCCAGGAATAGATACACCTAAAGCTGCAAGAGTAGTCGGGAAATTGTCAAATGTAGTATACTGCCTGTAAGTTTCTTCCTCTCTTTGCGCTGCTCCATTTATTATAGTTGTATAAACCTTTCGTTCGTAATCACTGCTTACATTGTTGCAATAGTCAGAATCCATGGTAAGATGGTCACCCGAAATAACTATTGTTGTATTTTCATAAAATGGCTGCTGCTTTATCCATTCAACAAATTCAGAAACCTGTCTGCTCGAGCAAGCGTATACATTTGAATATTGCTCATCATAATCATCTTTACATTCTGAGCATATATAGCCATCCTCAAAATGAGTATCTACAGTAAGCATTGTAAGGTTAAAAGGCTGTCCTTGAGAAGAAAGATCTGCTAATTCCGTTTTTGCATTTTCGAAGAGATATTTATCCTCATATCCCCACCATACATAGTAGCCGGATGGCAAGGTTCCGTTTGACGTATAATAATTATAATCCCTTATATTATAGTTTCCGTGAGTTGTAAAATAAAGCTTTCTTCCTCCAAATGCCGCATCTGAACCAAGTAATAGAGTCTGGTTATATCCTTCATTTGATAAAATATCTCCAAGAGTGGTTGCTCCCGGGAAGAATTCAGACTGTGAACTCATAGCATTCTGATCTATAGAAATATTCAATGGCAATCCTGATGTTTGAGCAAACATGGCACCCATTGTCCATGTAGCACCGGTCATAGGTACACCACCATTAAGCTCTGTATTTCCACCGGAAAAGTTCTCGTTATCAAGAGAGAGTTGTGTAAGCTCCGGGATAACATTTGTTTCAAAACCACCACCTACAGATTGATCTGCAAAAGTATTCTCCATGGATTCAAGAAAAATATAAATCAAATTTCGCTTTTGCTCCGGAAATGTAAGTGTGACCTGACTCGGGTCTACATAATTTTCATCTATAAATGATGAATATGTTGACTGATTGGACATATATCCGGATACGTCCATGTTTTTCCAAAAGCTTGCAACTGTATTAGCTATTATAAGAACACTTAATGCAGCTGCAATTCCTTTTATATAAGCTGTATAAATGATTTTCTTCTTTAATAAGATAACAATAACAGCTACAGCTGCAGTTATTATAATTGATGGAATCATACATTTTACTATATGTCCCATAAGCATACTGGAGCCTGTACCCTCCATAGGCATCATCAAATGATAAACAATTTCATTTATCGTTAAATCGCTCCAAGTCTCCTGACTCCACTTATATGTAAGAGTTACATATGCCGCTAAAAAAACAAGGATAATTGTTAAAATAAGGCCTATTATTCCAAATGTCTTTTTTATTTTACTCTTATGATTTTTTGCTTCAGGCAGCCATTGCACCTCAGATCTGCTGGGATTTACCATATTCGTTTATTTTCTCCTGTTTTCTATATTGATTCCTTTGCTATATCTTTATGATATGAAATTAAAAAGCATATAAATAATGCTATGAAAAGAGCTCCAGATGCAATTACATATGACCAGGCTGCTCCTGTTATTCCATTTGCAGATACCCACATAGGTGCAAGTACTGATATAAGAATACTTGAAATAACAAATCCAATCAATATTATATATTGATGTCTCATAACGGTAAGTATTGTTTGTACTATCGTTGCCAATGCATATCCTGATCCACCAAATAAAAGAATAGTTAACGGAAGCTGATATTCTGAAAGATCAACTCCATAAAGCCAACCTAAAACAGGACAGCCAAGAAAATGTCCGCAAACAACTACGATCAAGCTTAACAAAACAGTTGCTCCGATTATGATCACACACAATTTTTTGAATGCTGCAAAATCTCTTCTTGCCCATATTTTTGCCATTTTAAGCAGCAGCGGCTGAAGAACAAAGCTTACAAAAAGAGTAATAACATAGCAAGGCATGAAAAGGTAATTATATATTGCCTGATATTCCGACTGCATATATGCATCAATTGCATATTTAGGTACATTTCCCATATACAGTATCAGAAAAGCTCCTGCACAAAGTGGAATACAGTCAATTAAAAGTCTTTTTAGCTTGTCAGCATGAAACCTTGGTGTCACTGTTGAAAAAAGCTTTTTCACAGTCATTACTACAAATATAAGTATGATTGCAGAAACTATAACTGCTGTTACACATGACAAAAGAACATTTTTTGTAGTTATAAGTGCAATGAAAAATGAAATACAATATGCAGCAATTCTGATCAGCTGCATTTTTCCTGATATATCAAGTCTGTTATTCAGCTGATAATATCCGCCAAATACATCATCAAATGCATCTGTTACCTTAAGTAAACATAAAGTTACAAGTATAAGTGCCTTTTCCGGGTAATAACCCTTTATCAACACAAAGGCTATTGCACATGCCATCATTATAGCACTGGATATTACCCTGGATGCAATATAATCCTCCTGATCAAATTTTCCTTTAACATCAGAAGCTTGATAGTTTCTCATTCCAAATTGTCCTATTGGAAGAAGCATCTGTGCTGTTGAAAAACCGATAGAAAAAACACCCGCCTGTGACGTACCGCATATTCTGGTTACGAAAAGCAGTAAAAAAACTGAAACAGCTGCATTTAATAGATTTGCAGAAGTATTATATAATACAGACTTTCTTACAAGATCCTTGGGCTGTTTAATAAAAAAATTTGAAATCATTATAAATAAATCCTTTTAACTCTTTTTCCTATTCCACATGACATTTCATAATTAAAACTTCCTGCCTTTTCGGATAATTCTTCTATCGATATGAATTCCTCTCCGTCTTTTCCGATAAGTGTTGCTGTATCCTCCAATTTGACATTTGGAATATCTGTGATATCAACCATCATCTGATCCATACATACTCTTCCTATTATCGGAGCTCTTTTTCCATGGATCAATACGCATCCCTTTGATGATAAGGATCTCGGATATCCGTCTGCATATCCGACACCTATGGTTGCGATTCTGGTGATATCTTTTTGAGTTATATAAGTTGCTCCGTAACTTACACCCCTTTTAGGTTCGACATCGCTTATATTAATAATATGAGCCTTCCACTCAAGAGAAGGCTTTATGTCAAGCAGTCTCTTATCAACCTCTTCTGATGGATACATTCCATATGTTATGATTCCTGAGCGTACACCTTCGTAATATTTTTGAGGATACTTCATGATTCCCGCACTATTGCATACATGGCGCATCGGAAGTTTAATTCCTCTATCCTTAAGCTTTTGACACATACTGTCATATTCTTTAAACTGATTATCCGTATAACCTTCATTTAGAGTATCTGCACATGAAAGATGCGTAAACATCCCCTTAAATATAATATTATCTAATTTTGTGATTCTCTCTATAATATCTGCTGATTCATCCGAAACCCGAAATCCTATGCGTGTCATTCCGGTATCAATAGCTATATCATAGCCCGCATTTATATTAAGCTTCTTTGCAGCCTCTGAATACAGTATTGCTACCTGCTCATTATAAATTGTGGGCATTATATTATTTTTTATCATTGTCTCAAACTGTTTTGGTGATGCATAACCCAAAACAAGAATAGGAACATTTATGCCTGCTTTTCTAAGTTCGACTCCTTCTTCGACAGTCGCAACTCCCGCCGAATCAATATAAGGTTCAATATATTTGCCAACAACTGCAGCACCGTGTCCGTATGCATCTGCTTTTAGTACTGCCATCAACGCTGTATCTTTTGACAAAAGCTTTCTGATATTTAAAATATTATTTTTTATATTTTCCAAAGAAACAGTTGCATAACATCTATAAAAATCCTGCATTCTAATTAAAAGCCTCCAAATATCATTTATCTGCTTTTTTTATCGCTGAATATGTATTCTTAACATTTTTTACCACTATATCGGTTTTAGTATCAAAAACACCATCTATGTTCATTATCCGCTTGTGTATATCTGCAAGCTCATCACCGGAATCACAGCTTATTTTAAGCAAAAGATCAAATTCACCTGTTTTATAATAGCAGGCGACAATCTCATCCATATCCTCAACTGTAGCAACAAACTCATCATAAAAGCGTGGATTCTCAAGACGAACCTCCATAAGAACAGTCATTGCAAATCCGACTTTTCTATCATCTACTACAATGGTATATGCCTTTATTATGCCACTGTCCTCCATCTTTCTGATCCTTTCAGTTACGGCAGATACAGACAGATGTATTTCCTTGCTTATATTTGATGCTGATTCACGTGCATTTTTCTGAAGTATTTTTAAAATTCTATAGTCAACGTTATCCATTCGTTTATCCTATCGTGACCTTCCCGTTGTAATTCTTTGAATCATTATTCCTGATATGGCAACTACAGCAATTACAGCAAATCTTATCATTATATTATCGTTCAAAACAGCAACAGGCGTTCTCAAAAGGTTTATTGCATTTATAGCACCGAATATTGCTGTTACACATATAATGCAAAACTTTGCAAATTTGACAGCCAATACACCAATTACGACAAAAGCAATAATGCAAAGAATGATCCTCAATATATTCTGCATGCCCTCCTGTGATAGCGGCAGCCTTAAAACAGCCTGCGCAGCTACAGATCCGCAGAAAATAAAAACACCGACAAGATATAATTTAAATGCGATAAGAGCAAGCAATATACCTGCTGCCATGCCTATTACAGATGGTATATATGCATCTTTATTATAGAAAGCTGAAGAAACGTAAAATGCCGCTACAAAGCCCGTCAAAAATCCTATTATCAAAACAAAGGCCTTGATACACTTGTATCCGAAGAAGCACTCTACGAGATAAAATGTTACAGAAAAAACTAAAATGATCTGTGTTATTGCATCAATTGAAAATAAGCTAAAATACTGTGTCATATTTCCTCTTTTCTAACCGACATATTATATCATGAATGAAGATGACTTTTGCCCCAACATCATTTACACAAACTTTAACAAAATTAATATATCACACAAAATATAAATTGTGAAATAATTTTAAGGATATGTTACAAAAATGATAATCACTCTCATAACACATCCTTATATGCTTGTAAAATATATCTTTATGCCTTTGAGCCTTCAACAGATATTTTATCTTCTGTGTCTGTCTCTTCCAGATCTACATCAAATTTAAATAATAAAGTAAGAATAAATCCAACTGCCATGGCAACGAAATCGCTTATAATATAGAGAACAAATCCATTTCCGTAAAATACCGGAAGCGACACCAGACTCGGAAATGCAAAGCTGATTGCCTGTGCTCCGGAAATTCCGGCAATTATACCTCCTATTGCTCCGCCGATACATCCTGCGACCATAGGTTTTTTTCTTGGCAGATTGACACCAAATAATGCCGGTTCAGAAACGCCAAACAGTGCTGAAATAAAACCTGATACACATATCGAACGAAACTTTTTGTTTTTACTTTTGAGCATTACAGCAAGAGAAGCTCCTGCCTGTCCAAAAAGAGCCGGTCCCATAAATGCCAGTATTGTATCATGTCCCTTAACAGCAATATTGTTCATTGCAATTATATTAAAACTCCAATGAAAGCCAAATATTACCATTGGCTGTGTAAAAGCTCCAAGAAGACATCCCGCAATAATAGGCGAAAGGCTGTAAATATCATCATAGACAAAAGCTAATCCATTTCCTATGATATTTCCAAGCGGACCAAATACAAGAAGAGTTACTGTTCCGACAATTAAAATACAAAAGAGTGGTGTCATAATTCCTTTTATCTGCTCAGGAAGTATTTTTTTAAAGAATCTTTCTACAAAAACCAAAAGGGCAACTGCAAGTATCATAGGTATGACGCTTGAATGGTAAATAACTCCTCTAAGCGGCATTCCAAAGAAATATACAGTTTCTCCTTTTTCCATGATTGCAGTAAGTGAAGGATACAAAACTACTCCTGCAATAACAACAGCTGTAAATGGATTTGTCCCGAATTTTTGTGCTGAAGTAAAGGCAAGCAAAATCGGAAGAAAATAGAAAAGGCTGTCTGCCATTGCATTCAGAACCAAATATGTCTGGGAATTAGTTGACAATGCCCCTGCCGCTACAACGATTGCAAGTATTCCTTTAAGGATTCCTGCAGCACTTAATACATTGATTATCGGCATAAAAATTCCGGAAACACCATCAATCGCACGGTCAATCAATAAGTTTCTTTTTTTATTCATGTAGTCCTAACCCTTCCACATCGTCAAAAATCTTCTCAAATTCTGAACGTGTGAGCTTTTCTTTTTTGATCAATTGGTCAGCGCATTCATCAAGCACAGCTCTGTATCTAATGATTATAGCTTTTGCTTTTTCATAGCATTCTGTCACTATGCGATGCACTTCAGAATCAATATCAGATGCAACACTTTCGCTGTAATTCTTCGTGTGACCCCAGTCGCGCCCGATAAATACATCCTCTGAATCATCTTCATATGCAATAAGACCGATTTTCTCAGACATGCCATAACGTGTAACCATAGCATGTGCTGTTGCAGTTACCTGCTTTATATCCTGAGAAGCTCCGGTTGTATAGTCATCAAACACAAGCTCCTCGGCAATGCGTCCGCCAAGTCCGACCATAATCCTTTGCAGCAGGCGTCCTCTTGTCTGGAACATATTGTCCTTTTCCATCTGAGGCATTGTATAACCTGCAGCTCCCATTCCTGTAGGTATTATTGAAATAGTATAAACAGGATTCATATCAGGAAGTACATGGAACAATATTGCATGCCCTGCTTCATGATATGCAGTGATCTTCTTTTCTTCATCTGAAATTATCTTGCTTTTCTTTTCTTTACCAACTCCGATCTTAAGAAATGATTCCTTAATATCTTCCTGGATAATGAAGCTTCTGTTAGATGATGCTGCCCTTATCGCAGATTCATTCAATAAGTTTTCAAGATCTGCGCCTGTAAAGCCTGCTGTGTTTTGAGCGATCTGCGTAAGATCAACATCGTCACCTAAAGGCTTATCCTTCGCATGAACTTTTAAAATTTCTTCTCTTCCCTTAACGTCCGGAGCACCTACAGTTACTGTTCTGTCAAATCTTCCCGGACGTCTTATAGCCGGATCAAGTATATCAACCCTGTTTGTAGCTGCCATAACAATGATTCCCTCATTTACTCCGAAACCATCCATTTCTACAAGCAGCTGATTAAGTGTTTGTTCTCTTTCATCATGGCTTCCGCCCATGCCTGTTCCTCTGCGTCGTGCAACGGCATCTATCTCATCAATAAATACAATACAAGGGTGATGTCTTTTGGCATCTGCAAATAAATCTCTGACTCTGGAGGCTCCGACACCAACAAACATCTCTACAAAATCCGATCCTGAAATAGAGAAAAACGGAACTCCCGCTTCTCCTGCAACTGCCTTTGCGAGAAGAGTTTTTCCTGTTCCCGGAGATCCTACAAGAAGCACTCCCTTAGGGATTCTTGCTCCAAGCTTTGTATATTTTGAAGGATCCTTTAAGAAATCTACAATTTCTACAAGTTCCTCCTTTTCTTCTTCAAGACCGGCTACATTTTCAAATCTGACCTTCTGATCTCCGGCAACTGTCATTTTTGCCTTGCTCTTGCCAAAGTTCATCATTTTTGCATTTGTGCTGCCTGTCTGTGCATTTCTTCCGATCATATTTATGATAAGAATAATAACAACAATACCAAGTGCTACCGGAATGACCACTGTATATAATGTATTGCTCTTAACTTTACTTATAGTATATGTCACATCTGTATTACTAAGCTCTTCAACCGCTTTTGTTGTATCAGTAACGTATACCTTTCCATTGGTACCATCAGAAGTTGTAAATATTATGTCTCCTGTTGGAACATTTTCATTTTGTTCTATCTTTACGCTTTCAATCGAATTTTCTTCGAGTAATTTTTCATATTGAGTATTTGAAATTTCTGCAATATTTGATCTGGAATCCGAAAATACATTGAATACCACAAACATCAGAACGATAAATACAATATATATTATCCAACTATTTGTCTGTCTGCGCACCTTAAAGCCTCCAAATCAATCCTTATCAAATTCAATTATTCCTATATATGGAAGATTACGATATTTCTGATCATAATCCAGCCCATATCCTACAACAAATTCATCCGGAATTTCATATCCGCAATAATCAACCTCGACATCCTTTACAACTCGTCTGTCCGGCTTATCAAGCATTGTACATAGTTTTACACTTCTTGGATTTCTTGTTTTGAAGAGTTCTTTAAGAAAACTCAGAGTGTTTCCCGAGTCAATTATATCCTCAACAATAATTACATCCTGACCATCTATCGGCTTATCCAAATCCTTGACAATCTTTACAGTTCCCTGTGATTGAGTTCCGGCACCATAGCTTGAACATGACATGAAATCCATTGTTACAGGAACAGTGATTCTTTTTGCTAACTCACACATAAAAAAAACCGCGCCCTTAAGTATACATACAAGATGAATACTTCTGCCGGCATAATCCTTGCTTATCTGATCTCCGATTTCTTTTATTCTCTTGTCAAGTTTCTCTTCACTAATAAGTACTCTGATCTTCTCACTCATTGAAATTTTCTCCTGTAACCTTAATCTGTAATATCCTTTTTGTGTTTTCCGTAATCTTCATGTCATCACTGATCCTATACCCTATACTCCACAGTATCTTGGATCCGTCTGCTATGCATGGTATCTTATTTCTTAATTCTCTTGGGACTTTATTATCTATAAAATAGTCCTTAAGCTTTTTCCTGTGATCAAATTTATCAGAAATAAAATAATCTCCATTTTGTCTATATCTCACCACAAGACATGAAGAGATTTTATCATAATCAAACCATTTAGTATAGATTTTTTTAGGTATGTTATTTTTCTCAAAAACATCAAAAACAGAACATTCTATATTTATATTATTAAATATTGTATTTCCTTTAATATTTATCTTGACTTCGTCTGTAAGC
>CAVLAA010000023.1:0-5728 GCA_963660835.1 bacterium | reverse complement strand
TTCCTGCATTTCCAACACAAGGCCGTCATATGTTTTTTTTGCAGCAATATTATATGGAAGAGAAATCCTTTTTCCGTTTTGCATACTTATAAGCGCTAAAACATCTGATATATGCTCTCGTGTCAGATCAACCACAGTACCTGTCAAGCTTTTTAGGGAACTCATTATGATATACCCTGCGATAAGCTTTTTTTCTTTTAAAATCTCATCACTTATAATGATTTTATTCTCTGTCTGTTTTGATAAAATACCAGCTTTAAATTCTGCAAGCTCTGCTATAATAGCATCTGCTTCTTCAATATCATTTGCAGCATTGCATATATGTCTTATACTTCCTGCATTGATATTTTTTTCAAGATAAGGCAATACATTTAATCGCATCTTGTTGCGTGAGTAATCATCTTTTAGATTTGTGCTATCAGTACACCATACGATTTTTCTCTTATGAAGCTCGTCTTCTATATCCTTTCTTGATATACACAAAAGCGGTCTTATAAAATATCCGTTCACAGATGATATACCCTTAAGTCCCTTTAAGGATGATCCCCGTGCAAGGTTAAACAAAAAGGTCTCAGCCTTGTCATTTATATGGTGCGCCAATGCGATCTTTGTCGCAAAACCACTTTTGATGCAGTCGGAAGCAGCTTTTCTCCGCATTATCCGCCCCATCTCTTCGAGTCCCTTTTTTTCTTTTTTTGCAAGATCAGCTATATCAAATCTAAAGATTTTAATCGGAATATCTCTTTCCTTACAAAACAGAGTCGCAAACTCCTCATCATGATCACCCTCTTTACCACGAAGACAATGGTTGACATGAAAAGCTCTAACTTCTATTTCAAGCTTTTTTCGTAATTCATACAGCAGCTGTAAAAGACAGATAGAATCAGCACCGCCTGACAATCCTATGCAAATGATGTCTCCTTTTAAGATCATTTTGTTGCTCAATATATATGAATATACTTTTTTGATATTTTCCATAAAAAAACCCCCATTCAATAATGAACGGGAGTTTTAAATTACATTTTATTGTTTTTCTTTGAAAATGATCTCTCCGTCCTTAACGAATCCCAATTTATCCTTTGCTGTCTGCTCCAGATATTCATCACTTTGCATATATTCCTGAAGCTTGGATATTTCTTCTGTACGTTTAGTTTCTTCTTCTATCTGAGAATTAATGTTACTGATTCGAGCTTCATTTTCAGAAATCTTTTTTTTAAGATTAAAGCTGCTGATAATAAGAACTACTAATAAAATGGCAACGACAAATGTAATTACCCGAACAGCTCTTGAAATCGAGCCTCTGAATATTTTATTTCTTGATTTTCGACTTACCGTCTTTGCCATAATCATTCCTCCGGAATACCGAAGAAGCATCCTCGTTTAAATCATATAAAACGGTACATCTGTGCAGCTTCCTCTTTTTTTACTGTTTCGCGAACATCTGTTATTTCAGCTTTAACGATCCTGTTTCCAAATTGGATTTCCAGTATATCACCCGCCTTAACAGCCGAAGATGCTTTTGCTGCCTTTCCGTTTATTGATACTCTTCCGGCGTCACACGCTTCATTAGCAACTGTACGTCTTTTTATCAGTCTTGATACCTTTAAAAACTTATCTAATCTCATTAATTAATTAGCCATTAACCTTATCTTTTAAAGCTTTTCCTGCTTTAAAACGTGGACTCTTTGAAGCCTTGATCTCTATATCCTCGCCTGTGAGCGGATTTCTTCCTGTTCTTGCAGGACGATCAAGTACGTCAAATGTTCCGAATCCTATAAGCTGTACTGATTCTCCGTTTTTAAGTTCCTCTCCTATAACATCAATAAAAGCCTGAACAGCAAGCTCTGAATTTGCTTTTGTAAGTCCTGTCTTTTTCGCAATAGCTTCTGCTAATTCTTTTTTTCTCATTAAAATATTTCTCCTTTGTTATAAAACTATTAACAATATACTTATATACGTCATATTCAGTTTTGTCAAGAAATACAAAGGTTTTTAGCAATAAAGCCATCTCATCATGCCAGTTTCTGGAGTGAATCATTCATTTTGTTTGCTATATTTTGTGCGTCTTCTTCATTTTTGCCTTTTATTCCAAAATAAAGCTTAAGCTTAGGCTCTGTTCCTGACGGTCTTACACATACCCATGCATCATCCTCAAGATCAAAATACAGAACATTTGATGTCGGGAGTCCTGTCGGACTTTCTTTTCCTGTAGCAATATCCTTGATTATTCCTGTTTTATAATCTCTGAATGCAACTACTTTGTAATCTCCGATTTCCTTTGGCGGATCATTTCTAAGTCCGTTTATAATATCCTGGATTTTCTGGAGTCCTTCTATTCCTGATAATGTTATGGCCTTTACTCCGTCCTTATAATAACCGTACTTTTCATACATATCTATCATTGCATCCCACAGTGTAAGATCTTTTGTTTTGTAATATGCTGCCGCCTCACAAAGTGCCATCGAAGCAGCAACCGCATCCTTATCTCTTGCATATGTTCCTATAAGGCATCCATAACTTTCTTCAAATCCAAAGAGATAAGTTCCCTTACCGGTTTCTTCAAAATTAAGTATCTGCTGTCCGATATATTTAAATCCGGTAAGAACCTCTATATAATTCATTCCGTAATTCTTTGCAATAGCCTTTGAAAGCTTTGTTGAAACAATTGTAGTAATAAGTGCTCCATCATCCGGAAGTCCCTTAACAGCCTGTCTTTGAGCTATTTCATATTCTCCTATAAGGCATCCAGACATATTTCCTGTAAGGCAATGGTATTCTTTATTATTATCCTTTACATATACCCCAAGCCTGTCTGCATCCGGATCGGTTGCAAGTACAAGGTCTGCATCCTTTTCCTTTGCAAGCTTAAGTGCAAGGTCAAAAGCTTCCTTTGCTTCCGGATTAGGATAAGCAACTGTTGGGAAATCTCCATCAGGAAGCTCCTGTTCTTTTACTACATAGACATTTTCAAATCCAAGCTCATCAAGAACTCTTCTGACAAGCAGGTTTCCGGTTCCATGAAGCGGGGTATATACAATTTTAAGCTTAGATGCCTGGTCCTTTATTGCCTCAGGATGGATCACGCATTTTTTCAGCTCATTAATATAAGCATCATCAACCTCTTTGCCGATCTGAATATACAGTCCTGCCTCAACAGCATCCTTTTTATTCATTGTTTTTACTTCGGCATAGTCATTTACATTCTTAACTTCATCCATGATACCTGTATCGTGCGGAGGTGTAATCTGAGCACCGTCCTCCCAATAAACTTTATATCCGTTATAATTGCTCGGGTTATGGCTGGCTGTAATATTTATTCCTGCTGTACATTTAAAGTATCTTACAGCAAATGAAAGCTCCGGCGTAGGTCTTAATGAATCAAAAACGTAAGCCTTTATACCATTAGCATTAAGACAAAGTGCTGCTTCATCTGCAAATTCAGGAGACATATGTCTTGAATCATATGCAATTGCAACTCCTTTCTCCTTTCCACCGGCCTTTACAATATAGTTTGCAAGTCCCTGTGTAGCTTTTCTTACTGTATAAATATTCATTCTGTTGGTTCCGGCTGCGATTATTCCTCGAAGACCTGCTGTACCAAATTCAAGCTCTCTGTAGAATCTTTCCTCTATCTCTTTTTCATCATTTCTGATAGCAAGAAGTTCTTTTTTTGTTTCATCGTCAAAATAATCACTGTTTAACCAACTTTCAAATTGTTCTTTTGCTTTCATAGCTTTCCCCTTTTCTTTTTATATATTCTGTTAAATACTCTACATTATTATTTTCAGGATGTTCGATAACCTCTGTAAGTGTATCATTTAAAATAACTCCGATAAGAGGTCCGGGTTTATAACCCATTGCAATGATATCTTTACCCTTAATAGCGAGATCTTTAAGCGTAGTACACTGATTTTCCTTTATTATGATTTCATACAACTCACCCATTTTTTTAATATGAGCCAGCGTTTCTTCTTTTTTATAATCTCCTTTTGACAATGCATCTGCCATTTGGACTTTAAGGAAATTCGGAAACATCTCCTCTCCCAGTATGCATACAGCTCTTCGTACATTTTTTATTTCAGCTGGAAATCTCCAATCATGATATCTGATGAGTAAAAGTGTATTTTTTATGGTTTCATTGTCCAACTTTAATCTTCGCATAACATTTTTTGCAATATCAAGTCCGACTATCGCATGTCCCTTAAAATGATCATGTCCAAACCGGTCAGTTGTTTTAGATTCGGGCTTTCCTATATCATGAAGAAGCATTGTAAGTCTTAAAAGCTTATCTGCATCTATATTCTGCATCGTCCTGATCGTATGTTCACCGACAGAATATATATGATATTTACTGTTTTGTGCTGTGATCATCATCCTGTCAAATTCAGGAAGAACAACCTTAGTAATACCAAGTTCATAAGCATTTCTCATATATTCAGGATGATCCGAAGTAATCAGCTTTAACAGTTCTGTACATATCCTCTCTGCACTGATATTTTCAAGTGTTGGAGCAAGCATTGCTATCGCTTTTTGCGTATCCTTGTCTATTTCAAATGACAGCTGCGCCGAAAACCTGACTGCACGCAATATTCTAAGTGCATCTTCTGATAGTCTGTCTTGTGGATTTCCAACACATCTGATAACTTTTAGTTTCAGATCATCATATCCGTTGAATGGATCCTGCAATCCTTCTTCATCATTATATGCCATCGCATTTATTGTAAAATCTCTGCGTCTTAAATCCTCTTTTAAGTTTGTTACAAATTCTACAGATGAAGGATGTCTTGAATCCAAATATTCTCCATCTGTACGATACGTTGTAACCTCATATGAATCGTTTCCGAGCATAACTGTAACAGTACCATGCTCTATACCTGTATCAACAGTCCGCCTGAATAAATTCTTTATCATATCAGGCTTTGCAGATGTAGTTATATCCCAATCATTAGGATTTCTGCTTAATATAGAATCCCTTATACATCCTCCTACTGCATAAGCTTCATATCCTGCTTTATTTAATGTATGGATTATTTCTGATACATTTTGAGGAAGATTAATTTTAAAATCATATATTTTCTCATTCATAGTTTTGATTATATCAAATGCATCCATAAATAACCAGTTTTAAATAAGCATACCGGACTATCTAAAAAGCTTTTATTTTAAAATAACAAAATTTGAGGATAATACACACTATGCATTATCCTCAATTTTTCAAACTGAATATTCATTTATTATATCTTTTGCAATGCTCATAAGTACCATGCCTTCTTTGCCGTTTAAAAGTTCATCGTCACTGAATATTTTAACAGTTCTTTTAACTTGATCCAGAGAATTCATATCAAATACAACTGTTTTGACAGATGTTACAGACATTGCAAATCTTAATGCCCAACCGCTTACAGAATCATTGGGCCTCATACTTTTCAACAGATCTGCTCTCTCATCCGACAGTCTGCCAAGCTTACCTCTGTATAAAGGATCCATAACCCAAATCGGAATATCTTTTTGTCTTAATAATTCTACCTTATCCTTTACATTATTGGATGCCCAAGCCATATAATTAAGCGGTATCTGACAAAATTCTATTTCTTCACCATATACATCTAAAAATTTTTCTATCGTTTCTTTGCATCCATAAGAAGAAAAGCCAAGATGCTTAATCCTTCCTTTTTTCTTTTGTTCTATAAAATATTTTACTGCCGGATTATTAGGATGTGTATATAAA
>CAVLAA010000022.1:0-23158 GCA_963660835.1 bacterium | reverse complement strand
TACGCATGTAACCTGCAATGGTGAATACAGCACTATTATAGCACTGCCCCCCCCCTTAAAATGTTACATATTATTGCTTTTAACACTTTTCATAGGAATCGCTAAAAAAAACCGGCAGGATTGTCCTCAAATATCTTTTTTGCATAATCCTCTCCGTATTTTTTTTCTATAAGATCCGCACATTCGCGTATGCTGCTCCTTCTTGATGTCATGTTATGGACATCAGATGCCGCAAAATCGACAAGCCTTCGCTTTAATAGGCCTGCCGTAAACCTTCTTGTCTTTACTCCCGACAGACCGAGCACACTGTCTGTGTCTATCTGGATGCCTGCTCCAAGAGCCCTTAGCTTCTCTATGATATCATATCTTTTGTAAAGTGCCCCATATTTCTCGATATGGGCGATCATCGGGTTATATGAAAGCTCTATAAGCTCCTTTGTCTTTCTTATTATATAGTCGCTGCTGTTTCTTGACGAAAATTCAAGCAGCACTGTGTTTCCTTTATCGAAGGTGCACAGCCTCCGCTCTTTTAGGATCTCTTTCATGTCACGGCATGCGCGAAATTCGCATCCAAGCCTTATATCAAGCTTTGGGAATCTGATGCTTGCCTCACTTAAAAGGATTTTATACTGTGCATAGATCATCGACTCCGCCGTTTCAAACATTCCAACTCTGAAATGAGGTGTGAGCATGATCCCTTTAACACCCTGCTTTTCTTCATCCTCAAGTATCATTAGTGCTTCCTCTATCGATGAAGCTCCGTCGTCTACCTTTGGGATGATATGGGTATGTATGTCATAAATATTTTTCATATACTGCGCTCTTTATTGCCTTACTTCAAGCTTCGGGAACTCTATATGTCCATATGCATTGGTATGCCAGATAGGACTTCCTGTGATCTCTATCTTGAAGGCTCTCGTCACATGGTCAACAATAAGCCTGTGCCCTATATCATCCTTCGTATAAAGTCCTATGCTTACATAAAAGTTACCTCTTGCTATCATAGACATGTCCATGGAAAAAGTAAAGCTTGCATATTCATCTTTTATATTTGTAAGGTCCATGTCATCTGACCATGCTGTCCCAAGCCCCGCATCCGTATCGGTTCTGAATGTAAGCCTTAGGGCAATATTTTCTGCAGGCTGCTTTACACGAAGCCCAAGCTCGATCACCAGATCCTCATCCTTTTCATAGACTGCCGTTGCCTTATCCACAAGCCTTATATGCTCCATAAATATGTCCGCATGATCCTTCGATGTTGTATGCGGTACATTTGTAAGGTCTATGTCTACCTGATTTT
The DNA here is from genome assembly GCA_963660835.1 of bacterium. Lineage (GTDB taxonomy): Bacteria > Bacillota > Clostridia > Lachnospirales > Lachnospiraceae > Alectryocaccobium. Next base: position 21,858 of record CAVLAA010000022.1, on the reverse strand, counting down.
CTCCTACAGAGCGGTCCATATATATGGCAATGGCTCTTTCTGTATCGCCGTCAAATATGACCTTCCCGTGCTCAAGCACGATGCACCTTTTGCACAGCCGCCTTATCGTATTCATGTTGTGGCTTACATAAAGGACAGTTCGCCCTTCCATATCGGATGCGAGCCGCATCCTGTCGAGGCACTTGTGCTGAAATGCCATATCGCCTACGGCAAGCACCTCGTCCATTATCATTATCTCGCTTTTAAGATGTGCCGCAACCGAAAATGCAAGCTTCACGAACATACCAGAGGAATACCTTTTTACCGGAGTATCGATAAATTCACCGATTTCAGAAAATTCGATTATCTTATCTATCTGCTCGTCGATCTCAGCCCTTGTCATTCCGAGGATTGCACCGTTCATATAGACATTTTCGCGGCCTGTCATCTCTCCGTGAAATCCGGTCCCTACTTCAAGCATTGAAGTGATCCTTCCGTATATATCTATTTCTCCTTCGGTTGGTGCTGTTATCCTCGATAAAAGCTTAAGGAGCGTAGATTTTCCTGCTCCGTTTGCACCTATGATGCCGACTGTCTCGCCCTGCCATATCGTAAGGTCGATGCCGTCAAGAGCCATGAATTTCTTTCCTATAAGCTCTGCATTTGTGCCTATCCTGAGGTTCGGGTCCTCTTTGCCTCTCTTTTTTGCCCACCAGGACTGGATCTCTCCCTGAAGAGTCCTTCCTCCTATCGCTCCTAAGCGGTACTGCTTTTTGATGCCGGATATAACGATGGCCGGCTTTTTTTCTGTATCTTCCATGCCGCCTCCTTATACCGTATCGATAAATGTTCTCTCAACCCTGTTAAATACCGCAACCGAAAATACGCCTACTACAATAGTAAATACAGCTGATATCAAGATGCTAAGCGGCTCTATGGTACCTGCTCCAAGTACCGCATATCTGAAGAGCTCCACAGGCGCCGATACAGGATTGATAATGATGATGCTTCGAAGCCAGCCGAAAGGAAGCTGCGACATCGGATATACTACAGGTGTCGCATACATCCAAAGACTCAAGCCAAATGAGACAAGCACAGACAGATCTCTGTATTTTGTTGTTATGCTCGATATCAGGATGCCGCATTCCATGCCGAGAAGCCCTATCCATATGACTATTACAGGAAGCAAAAGCCAGCATGGCCAGTTTGGAAAAACCTCGCCCCTTATAAGATAAATTATCAATATCACCATCACAAGGCTCATAGAGATCCCTAAGCGTATTATAGCCGAGAGCATATTTGATATAGGGACTGTAAGCCTTGGAAAATATATCTTGCCGAAGAGCCCCGCATTTCCTGTAAAGGTGGATGCATTATTGCTCAGACAATTTGAAAAAAGCCCCCATATGGCAGTTCCCGTCAGATAAAACAATATCTGCGGGACTCCGTCAGTAGAAAGCCTTGCAATATTTCCAAATAAAATGGTATATACTATTGATGTTAAAAACGGGTTGATAAAGAGCCATAAAGGGCCCAGTATCGTCTGCTTATATGCGACCTTAAAGGTTCTCTTTGTAAAAAGGAGTATAAGCTCCCTGTAACGCCAGACCTCATCAAGCTTTAAGTCAAAGCGTTTTTTTTCACTGCTTATATGTGTATGTATCAGACAGCTGTCATCCTTCATGTATTATCCGCCTTTTTGCATACCTCATGCATCTTAATAAAAAGTTCTTTAATCTCAAAACAAAGAATCTCAAAGGATATATGTCGCACCATAGATGCACATATAATAGATAGCTTTTGTCTTTGACATCTATCCTTTTTCCGTCCCTTATAATGCCTGTAAGCCTTCCAAGTATCTGGCAGGGCTTCACATTTTCGCCTGATGTGCAGTTATCTCCTGCGATAAAAAAGCTCCCGTCTGCTTCAAGGCGCAATACTCTGTGCATGACATAGGTAATCTTGCCGCCCGTATTTCTTGTAAAGAGCACGGCATCGAGCTTTTTGATGTCGCTTGGAGTGCATTTTTCTATTATCATGACATCCTTTTTTTCACGAAGAAGAGGCATCATGGAGATGCCCTTATTAGTATATACAAGCCTTCCGCTTTTATCTAATTCTTCTTCAAATGTCATTATACTCTTTGCCTTTCAACAAGCTCCGCAAAGAAGCCTTTTTTTGCGATCAGCTCATCATAGCTGCCATCCTCGACGATCCTTCCGTCATCTACCACAAGTATGCGGTTGCAGTGCTTTATGGTCGAAAGCCTGTGTGCGATAACAACCCTTGTGCACTTAAGTGTATCAAGCGAGTCCGATACCTGCTTTTGGGTTATGTTGTCAAGAGCTGAGGTTGCCTCATCAAGGAAAAGTATCTTTGGCTTCGGAGCGACCGCCCTTGCGATCATAAGTCTCTGCCTCTGGCCGCCTGAGATACCTCCCGCAGCACCCGATATCTGAGTATGCATGCCCATCGGCATTTTTCTGATATCCTCCGCGATGCCTGCTATCTCTGCCGCATTCCATGCCTCGTCCATAGAGAGCATCGGATTTGCTATGATGATATTTTCGTATATGCTTCCCTGGAACAGCTTGCCGTTCTGCATAACGGTTCCTATCTGCTTTCTTACGGAATGCATATCAAGACTGCAGGTGTCCTTCTTGTCATAATATATACTTCCCATCGTCGGATGCTCAAATCCTAAAAGAAGCCTTAGAAGCGTTGACTTACCGCAGCCTGTCTTTCCTACGATCGCTACATACTGTCCCTGCGGGATATGCACCGATATATCATTTATGACCATCGGTCCTTCCTTGCTGTATTTGAAGGAAACGTGCGAAACATCTATAGTTCCCGAAAGTTCTGTGACTGTCTCAAGCCCTTCAACGGATTCCGGCTCTGCTTCAAGGAGCGGGCGTACCAGCTCAAGTCCCGGCTTTATCGTTGCGATAGTAGTTGCAACCGATGCAAGCGCGGTAAATGCACTCGTTATATATGCATATGAAGAATTAAATGCATAATAGTCGGAAACCGATATGTTGTTCATTATCGCTATATAGTAAATAAATATCGTGCCGACAAGCGATATGCCTGTTGTGATAACGCTGTTTAATTTTATCTGGCTCGGCGGGCTGTATGTAAGCTCTGCTTCCTTGGCATAGCACTCTGCCCACTTTGCAAATGCTCTCTTTTCGGCACCTGATAGACGTATCTTCTGTATTCCCGATATCAGCGAATAAACTATACCCTTTTCATCTGCGGCAAGCTTCATCTGCTCCTTGCCTATAAAGCTCTGTGCCGATGCCGCAAACATACTTACGATAAGAGTAAGCGCCGTCACTATCATTGACGGGATAACGAGCGACTTTGCAAATGAAAATACCTGTACCAGATAAACGAGCGAAAATACTCCGGTAAGTCCTGTCGAAAATACCGCATTTACTACAGTATCGCAGATGCTCGACATATATGAAAGATACTGGTTCAGCTCACCAGTCGAATAATTCTGAAAGAAATCCGCAGGAAGTGACAGCACTCTCATCATCGTAGCCGCAGTTACATTGTTATTCAGCTTTATGCCTATCCTGTTCTGCAAGAGGTTCTTGACCGACGAAAATACTATATTTCCTATCGTCACGCTCATCATAAATACGAGCACCGACCCTAAGAGCCTGTAATTGCCGTAAGTCACGACCACTCCCGTAAGGAGCTTATTTAATCTCGGGATGATAAGCCCTATAAGAGTGATTATAAATGCCGCAAATGCAAAGCTTATGATATCCCATGCCGTAAGGCAGGCCTTCATATATTTCCAGATGTCAATGGCTTTCAGCTTTCGCATAGGCAGCGCCCTGTAAAAGCAATATGCCTCATCATCAAGCTTTTCGGCCTCCTTTTTGTTTATACGGGTCCTTCTTCCTGTATGCGGGTCTATATAAACGAAGCCTCCGTACTCATTCGGAAGGATGGTCACTACTGCACCGTCCTCCTTCATCGTACCCATCATAACGCCCATGGCATCCTTGTGCCAGCCTTCCTCAAGGCGTATCTCCCTGTAAAATATTCCAGAGGACGACAAGAGATAATCGAGCTTCTCCTCAAGGCTCTTGAGTTTCGTCGGAACCTTTCTTTCCTTTACGTTGAAATAGCGAAGGAGCTGTGATACCGCATCCTGCACATCCCGTCCGATACCGAAGAAGCCGTCACCTATCTTGTGCTGTACTACCGCCTTTGAGATATTTTGAAATGCATCGGTCAGGATCTCGTCTTCATGCTTTTTTCTTTCTTCTATCTGTTCATCAAACCAGCCCATGAAGCATCCCTCCTACTCATTTGTTACAAGCTTCGAATAAGCACCGCCAAGAGCCATGAGTGACTCATGGTTTCCTCTCTCTACAACCTTGCCGTTGTCGAGGACTATTATCTCGTCGCAGTCTCTTATCGTTGAAAGCCTGTGTGCCACGACTATGCAGGTGATGCCCCTGTTTGATATAGCCTGCACTACATCGTGCTCTGTCTTGGCATCAAGTGCCGAGGTAGCCTCATCAAGTATGCATATGGTCGGATCCTGTGCAAGTGCTCTTGCTATCTCGATTCTCTGTCTCTGACCGCCTGACATGTTTCTTCCGCCTTCAAGGATCTTCTTCTGGAAACCGCCGTCCTTCATGATATCGTCATATATCTCTGCGTCCTTTGCCGCAAGGAGTACCTCGAAATCCTCTATCGTGGAATCCCACATCCTTATATTTTCGGCAACCGTATCATCAAAGAGGACTATATCCTGATCGACTACCGAAAGAGAACCGACAAATACGTCCCTGTCTATCTCATCTAAGGTCTTGCCGTCAAACTCTATTGTTCCCGACCACTGTGTGCAAAGTCCCGAAAGGAGCTTAGTAAGAGTTGACTTGCCGCAGCCTGAACGGCCTACAAAGGCAATCTTCTGACCCGGCTTTATCTCCATCGAAAAATTCTCTATAAGAGGATCTGCAAGCCTTGAATATCCGAAGGTCACATCCGTCATCTTGATATGTCCGGTAAGCTTCTCTATCTTGTCTGCCTTCTGGCGGTCATTGAACCAGTGATCGTTTCTGTAGCTCATCACATCGTCAACTCTCTCCATCTGGGTTATCATCTCCTGCATGGACTGTCCTGCAGAGATAAGAGATGATGCAGGTGTTGTAAATGATGACAAAAAGCCCTGGAATGCCATGATCATACCGAGTGTAAACCTGCCGTCAAGCACAAGCATGACTCCGTAGCCAAGAACGGCTATATTTGCAAGTGATGTGCAAATGCTAGGGACTATTCCGAGCCACTGATTGAGCCTTGTATATTTGACCTGCTGAGCGTTGACACTTGCCTGATAGCCTGCCACTCTTCCGAAATATCCCTTTTCGGCACCGCTTGCTTTGATCGTCTCTATCATACTGATACCTGCGAGCATAGCCGATGTAAGCTTACTCTGGTCACGCATCTGTACACGTTGGATATTTATCCTCTTGCCGGTAATGATCGCAGATACAAACATGTTTACGAAGATGGCACTTACGCCGATAAGTGTCAGAAATACATTGTAGCGGAGCATGACGATAAGATAAAAGATCATCATTGCCGTATTGATGGCAAGAGGCCCGAATGTATTTACCAGAGTTCCTGCGATAGAGGCATTTGCCGCCTGTCTGTCGGATAAGTCACCGGGAAGTCTCTGGTCGAAGAACTGCATAGGAAGCCTTAATATCTTCCAAAGATAAGAGGAGCTTCCGACAGCTGCCATCTTTCCCTGTATCTTTAAGCTGTAGATGGTATTTATCCAGGTCATAAGGATAATGACGCCTGAGAAAATGCTCAGTGCTATGATAAACGGCCACAGCCAGTTGCTGTTTTTGCCTGTAAGAAGCCTGTCCAGGAATATCCTGCTGAAAACAGGCTGTATGACTCCAAGGAGTGCAATGATAGTTGTGGTCATAACAACAAAGGCGACCGCCTGTCCGGTGCCCACCATTCTCTCCTTTATATATGTCCATACGGACTTCTTTTCTCCTGACGGCTCGAAGCTCTCTCCCGGCTCAAATGTCAGGCATATGCCGGTAAATTCCCTGTCAAATTCTTCCCACGAAACGGCCACTCGGCCTCTTGCGGGGTCATTGAGTATCGCTTTATTCTTCTTGAAGCCGTCAAGTACTACAAAGTGATTAAAGCCCCAGTGTATAATACAGGGAAACGGGCCTTCCTCGAGGAGCGATTCCGGCTCCAGCCTGTAGGCCTTAACTTCCATACCGTAGCTTCTTGCTGCCTGTACTATATTTCTGGCGCTTGATCCGTCTCTTGAAACACCGCAGTCTACACGTGCCTGTTCCAATGTTATCCACTTTTCATAATAGCCCATGATCATGGCAAGGCATGCCGCTCCGCACTCAAGCATCTCAAGCTGCATGATAACGGGAACTCTTGCCACGCCCTTTAAGATGGGCTGCTTTATTTTCCTTGTATGCATATCCAACTCGCAATCCTAATTCAACAACAACGAAACCGGTGATATCGTCTCCGTAACTATCTTCGCACTGTATACTCCGTCCTCAAGCTTTTCCTTTATCGGGATCTCGTAGACGATGTCCCCGACCTCCAGGTTTCCGGCTTTTCTTATGTATATATTTGTGCTGTCTGTCACGGATGTCGGCTCAAGTGCATCAGGCTCCAGTGTTACTGCCTCTCCGTTGATGCTTGCGGTACGTGCTTTGACTACCGCATCGACCGCACTCTCCGGTATATAGGCTGCTGTCTTGCCGTTATTTGCAACGACTGCCACAGATACGCTTGTCTCAAGTGTTCCTGTAGCTCCCCAGACGCAGGCACCTATCAGAAATATGATAACTGCCAGAAGTATCGCCCAGACACCCGGTGTTGTTACATGCAGATAATAATCCAGCTTCTCGGGCGAGTTGATATATTCTTCACTTTTTTTCCTAAACAGAGATTGTTTTTTTTCTTCAGCCATTTATGTTTCCTTTGTAAGATCAGATATCTCCAAGCAAGCCCTTCAACTCCTGCAGGGCCTTTTTGTGGAGTATCTTTACGTTTGCATAGGACATACCCATGCGAACGGCAACCTCCTTTAAAGTGAGGTTCTCATAATAACGAAGTATAACGATGTCTCGAAGTCTCTCAGGGATGCCGGCAAGAGCCTCTGCCAGCTCATTAAGCTCATCATTTGCGATCAACGCAGAATCAAGCGGTGCACTGTCCACTAAAGCCTCGGGCAGTGCGCCACTTTCTCCGTTTTCCGCCGGTATCTCTGAATGTACCTTTCTTGTTCGGTAGTAGTCGAGAACCGTGTTATTTGCAATTGTATAGACCCAGGTAGAAACAGCTGCCTTCTGCGGGTCAAATCTGTCTATGTTGCTCGTTATCTTTAGGAATACATCTGAAACGATGTCCTCTGCTATCTGGTCATTTCCGACCTTCTTGATAACAAAATAGCTGATCTTTTGATAATAGTCCCTGTAGATCGCTTCGACGCTTACTGCGCCCATTATTTGTTGTCTCCGTTATTCAGCATTGCATTTATGTCACTTCCCTGCTGCATGTAGGGATTGCCTGCGGCATTTAATTCGAGCTCGTCTATCGAAAGCTCCTCTCTCTTGCTGCCGTAGCGGCTCATCGTATCATCGATAAGTGACTGGAGCTTCTTGTTGCCTGCAAAATGCTGAAGATCGAAAAGCTGCTGAAGCTTTATACTCATGTGCATCACTCCTTTTTGTAAATCCGTCTTATATTCTTCAGGTAAATAATCTTCCAAAAACGTTCCTGCTTTACATATGCTTCTTTCAGATCATTGCCAGTGTTAATTAAATGCGATAATTTTAAATATAAATAGATCCGGATAATTAGTAAATAATTCCTGCCTCAAGAAGCTTAGGAATAAGTATTGCATCAAGCTCAGCAGATGTCATACTTTCTTCGTCAACCTCAAAATACATTTTCTGTACAGCCTTAAAATCTGTATAATGATATACAGGACCACCGTTAGTTGCTCGTATAGTCTTATTATTGGGATTATACGTAATTCCACCCATTACTTTGTCAATTGACTCTACATTTAATTCTTTTCTTTCTGCCATAGTTATGTCTCCTTTTTATTTTAGTCAACACTTGTTTTGCATCTCTGTTTTTTACTGCTTATTTATGCGACTAACTTCTCTTGTGAGATAATCATTATCCTAATATGTTTTCAGCTGTTGGTTCATTTTTCACAGAATCATCTGTACACATATGCAATTTGCAATCTGAACAAACAGGGTTACATCCACTCGTTACAATAACATCCTCCGAATCAAACAAAATACGCTCCATTTCTGGTTTTACAAATTCCATATCGTTTCTCCTTTCTGATCACTCTCGTTTTTTATGAACTCGTATCTTGTTATATATTTATACGAATCCATTCTATATAAGAGCTAATAATCTTTTATTTTTTTACTATTCAGAGCCACACAAAACTGCGTTCTACGAATACTTACATACCGGCAGACAATCTGTTTTGTATGGCGAAGTAACTACCTCAGCAAAAGAAAAGCCTCGCAGAGGCGATCTTGCAAATAGGTTTCTGAATAGTTACTATTTTTTATTTCATAATATATGAATTACCTGTTGATATTTATTTATACGATGCATATCCGCCCAATCTAAACACTTACACTTCAGCATCTTTCATTATCTGTATCTATATCATCCTCTTTTTCAGAATCACTGTTCTCTTCATCAGAGGCTTTATTGTTTGCTGTCTTTATCATGGCTGCCTTCGCATCCATTATATTTTTTTCCTGTCTTGCATCGTTGCAGTTTCCTGTATCCGGACACCTTACCGGCATGATGCATGACGGATATATAGGGCACTCGGCACACTTCTCAAACTCTGTATGGCTTTTCCACTCCTTGAGCTTTTCCTTGTCATACTCTTTAGCATATATGCTTCCGAATTCGTCCTTGACAGTATAATGCTCGCATTTTGAAAGCCCTCCGTCAGGCTGTATGATAACAGAGCTGTCTCCGTCAGCCATGCAGTGCCTTACAGCCAGCACCGGAAGTCCTCTGCCTGCTTTGTATTTGCCTTTTTCTTCTATATGATCATTTAACTCTATGACTTTTTTAGTTAAGTGATTATTTTCCTCTTCGGTATAGGCTCTTGGATTGATGCCCTCGTTGTCAAAAAGCTCATGTACATACATAGATACATTGTCATAGTCACTGAAGTATGTGCTAAGCTCTTCTATGAGATCTACTGTATCGTCCTCATTGTGAAAACCGAGGTTTATCCTTATCGAAACTCTTATCCCTGCTTTTGATAAAAGGCATATATTGTTAAGGACTTTTTTGTATGGGCTTCCTTTAAAGCTTATATAGTCCTTTACTTTATTGTAAATGTCCTCTGTACCGTCTATTGTTATCTGGATGCTTTTGAGCTTCCAAAGCTCCACAGCTTTTTTTACAAGCTCCTCGTCAAAGAGTGCTCCGTTGCTTATCATGCTTGATGAAAACTTTATGCCTTTATCTGTAAGCTCCTTTGATATAAGAGATATTATCCTCTCACCCACCAAAGGCTCACCGCCAAACCAGCCAATGGATATATTTTTGCCGTTGCTGTGCTCTATCATATATTCAACGGCTCTGTGCGCTGTCTCCTCACTCATATGGATGTGCTCATAATTGCACTCATAGCAGTAAAAGCATCTGGCATTGCAATATGTAGTAGGCAGGATAGTATATCCTGTAACAGCCTTATTAGACTCCATTGCACTAAGGATCTTTTGAAGCTGGTTTACTGTCCTTTTTTCATCATAATCAAGTGGCACAAGGAAGTATTTTTCTATAAGCTCGCTGTATTTATCTGATGGTTTGCAGGGCAGTGCCTCTATAAGCTCTCTCTCTTCATCATCAAGGCTTATAAGCTCTCCTGTTATGACATTGTAAAGAAGAATATTCTCCCCGCTTTGCTGCTTCAGAGTATATTTCATCAGGCGATAGCTTGTATCCTTTATCTTTTGATTCCCGAGGAGCTTTTTTGTACCGCTCTTTGCTTTTCTTATGATCTGCATTTACTCTAAAAGCCCCGCCTCTAAAAGCTCCTTGATATATTCACGGACACCGTCCTCTATATTTTCATCAGAGCCTTCGTAGCGCTCCTTGAGCTTCTTTATTATTTCTTCTTCGGTGATCTCATCCTTTAGGAGCTCTATGATATCCGCAGCTGTCTGGTTCAGCTTGAATACGGCATGCAGTTCGTCTGCATTGTCTCCTACCGGAACAGCCATGCGCTCATCTTCGATCTCCATTACTTCGAATGTATACTTTAATTTCAATGTCTTTTTTCCTTATCCTATAAAAAGCCTGATAGTTTATACAGTTTTGTTCATTAAAGCACACTTTTATTTATAATTCAATCTTATCGCTTCAATTTGTTGATTTTCACAATCTTACGATCCACTCCCTGATTGTGTCCTTATCTGTCTCAAGCACCTCCGCCACCTGCTCTAATGTCATCCCAATTTTGATCATATTTTTAGCGGCTTCCGCTTTGCCTTCTATCCTGCCCTCTAATACACCTTCATTGCGTATCTCATCCATTTCCTTACACATATGCTCGACTCCCTTCTTCGTTTCCTTAAATACCCTCATGCTATCAGCCAGTATACCTTTATTCATATCTGACGCATCTGTACAATTTAAGTCATGCATCAATCTTCCAAGCTCGGTATCATCCTGCCTGCTTGAATCAACATATACAAAATGCGTCTCATCACCGAATTTCTCTCCGGTTTCTTCTATGAATCTGCTTATATGCAGGATTGGCCTGTTCTTCTTTAATGCATCATTCATCGTAATAAATATAACATATGATTCCGGTAGTTTATCAAAATTTTCTCCCGGATTCAAAATATTTGCATCCATCAATGCCTGATGATATCTTGCTCTTTTTGCCGATGCACCCTCACTATCCTGCTGTAATTCAATGTTTATTTCCCTGCCTGATCCATCTACTGCAACACAATCAAGAATGACACTTCTTCCATGCAGATTTTTATAATCCGCCTGCAATCTCTGATCCGTAATCTTAAGCAGCTTATCATTCATGATTATTCTGAGAATGTACTCTGTACATCTTTTGTCCTTCAGAACATTTCTGCTTAGGATATCGCTCATCAGTGTCAGCCTTTTGAGCCTCTCTTGGTATCTTTTGTATCTTTCATCTATTGATTCCTTTTGTATTGTCACAGATTTTAGAACCTCCTATTTCTCTTTTTATTCAGATGTTATCATTTTCAAATCAGAGGTTCAAGAATCTCAAATGAGTTATTTATCAAAGAACTTCATAAGTTTAATATGAAAGCCATCACTACACTATTCCTGTAAATAAAATATTCCTGACGGCACATGGTAATTCCGGCATCCGATAGGATGTTAAAAAATAAAAGGGCTTGCCATAGCGAAGCGGCGGGAAGGCTTCCTTTTAAAAAGTTTTTTAATCACAATATTGTGGATCAGAACACCATGAAAATCCGACAAAACAATATCCCCGCCAATGCCTATAAATACAAGGCTTGACGGGGATTTATTGCCTTTTCAACTGCAAAAGTCAGGTTGCTATGATAACCTTACTTGTCGAAGAAAACAATCCCTTAACATCATAACTAAATCTTATCGTTCTAATTTTGTTGTTTTTTACAATTTTTCAATCCAATCCCTGATTGTGTCCTTATCTGTCTCGAGCACCTCCGCCACCTGCTCTAAAGACATCCCGATTTTTACCATATTTTTAGCGGCTTCCGCTTTGCCCTCTATCTTACCCTCTATCTTACCTTCTATCCTGCCCTCTATTCTACCCTCTATCCTACCTTCTAATACACCTTCATTGCGTATCTCATCCATTTCCTTACACATATGCTCGACTCCCTTCTTCGTTTCCTTAAATACCCTCATGCTATCAGCCAGTATACCTTTATTCATATCTGACGCATCTGTACAATTTAAGTCATGCATCAATCTTCCAAGCTCGGTATCATCCTGCCTGCTTGAATCAACATATACAAAATGCGTCTCATCACCGAATTTCTCTCCGGTTTCTTCTATGAATCTGCTTATATGCAGGATTGGCCTGTTCTTCTTTAATGCATCATTCATCGTAATAAATATAACATATGATTCCGGTAGTTTATCAAAATTTTCTCCCGGATTCAAAATATTTGCATCCATCAATGCCTGATGATATCTTGCTCTTTTTGCCGATGCACCCTCACTATCCTGCTGTAATTCAATGTTTATTTCCCTGCCTGATCCATCTACTGCAACACAATCAAGAATGACACTTCTTCCATGCAGATTTTTATAATCCGCCTGCAATCTCTGATCCGTAATCTTAAGCAGCTTATCATTCATGATTATTCTGAGAATGTACTCTGTACATCTTTTGTCCTTCAGAACATTTCTGCTTAGGATATCGCTCATCAGTGTCAGCCTTTTGAGCCTCTCTTGGTATCTTTTGTATCTTTCATCTATTGATTCCTTTTGTATTGTCACAGATTTTAGAACCTCCTATTTCTCTTTTTATTCAGATGTTATCATCTTCAAATCAGAGGTTCAAGAATCGCAAATGAGTTATTTATCAAGATTTATTTCACCAAAAATAATTCCCCGGCTGCTGTGTAGGACACCGGGGAATTAAATTTCTTATTAAGTTGCAAGAAAGGTGGTATTGATAATTGCGTGAAAAGTATAAGTTATATAAAAAAGATTTTATCAAGGATAGACTATCAGTCTGCGAGCGCCTTTCCCAAAGCTTCGCAAGCTGCTTTTTCGTCATCTCCAGGTGCGTCATTGCTCATAACGCTGTCACAGGCAAGGTCGATACCGCTGGCTTTGCAGTCTGCCTCCCAGCTGCGCATCCATTCGCCGTCTCCCCATCCATATGATCCGAAGAGTGCTACCTTTTTGCCTGTAAGGCTTCCTTTAACGCCCTCAAACATTGGCTCGAATTCTGTTTCCTCTAAAACCTCTGCTCCCATTGCAGGACATCCGAATGCGATTGAATCATATCCTGATGCTTTTGCTGCATCAAACTCAGCAGATGTAAAGATTTCAGCATCGGCACCTGCTGCCTTTGCTCCTTCGAGAACTGCAGAAGCCATTGCCTCTGTATTACCTGTGCCGCTCCAATAAACAACAGCTACTTTTTTCATGATTTTATGTCTCCTTTATGTATGTAATATTAGGGTCAAAATGTTTTGCCCCGGTTTCAAACAGCTACAGCGAGATTGTCGAGCTTTTTTCCATGATCAAGTGCCTTGCAATATTGCTCTGTGCATTTTTTGTACTTTTCAAAGGTGTTTCTGGCCTTGACCTCATTTCCGTAAACCTTCCAGTATCCGACAAATTTGCAGCTTTTCTGCTCGATAAAGCCGTTTACATCCTCAGCCGGATAGCTGAGAAACAGCCCTATCTCATGTGGGAATTCCGGCAATTCACAGATTCTCTTCTTCAATGTCTGTAAACACTGTCCGCAGCTCTTTCCTTTGTATCCGTATTTTTCCAGAATCCTTGCAGCATCCTCATTTAGAAGATCTCTTTTCAGATATTCGGGTCTGTACAGATACATGAGCACTCGATTCCTGCAATAATAAAGAGGGAGCAGGCACAGTCCTTTAGGAACAAGCACCCTGTTGAACCTTCTTATCTCATCTGATACCTTTTCTTCATCATCGAAGAAATAAGAAAATAGATTTCCTGTCTTTATACCTGCAAGAGTAGGGGCACAATGTAATACTATCGTATCATCTGACATAACACGCCTCCGCAGGTTAGCTCTCGCTAACTATCATTCAAAAAAATAAAGCATTTCAGCTCATTCTTTTTGTTTAAATTAGTTAGCTTTTGCTAACTGTCGTTAATATACTACATCTCTTTTCAAAATGCAAGAGGAAATTTAAATTTTCAAAGGATTCCCAACTCATTCTTTGTTATAGAAAATTTCAATGATGAGTGATACAATACGGATAAAATGTGCAAAGACGGAGGAAATAAATGGACGAAAAGAAACCGACATTCGGAAATAAATACAGAAGAATAATAAAATTCCTTACTGTCCTTATCGGAATCCTCCTTGTTATATTCCTATTGGGAAAGATAAATGTAATCCCGGCATTTGAGGTTCTGCTTACAAGCCTTCAGGCACTTATATTCGGAATATTTTTTGCCTGCCTTTTGAATCCTCTGGTAAAGGGAATAGAAAATCTTTTTATAAAGCATTTTAAGCAGGATACAGAGAAAAAGAGAAAAGCTGCAAGAGGCATGGCAGTCGCGCTTTCGCTGGCGATAATGATATGCATCATCGTCGCGGTACTGTTTCTCATCATCCCGCAGCTGGGAATTACTCTTACAAATATCATACCGTCCTTTAATCAGATGATCAGCAACTTCAATGACTGGGCATACAGCATTTCGGAGTCGGAATTCTGGCAGACGAGAGTATATCCGATGCTCGAAAATTTCACTGATAATATCGCAACCTGGATTCTGGGTCATTTCGGAGTCGGAACCGAAGCATACAACAGCATTACCGGAATTGCAAACGGTATAATGTCAGCCTTCAATCTGCTCTTTAACATGATAATCGGGCTCATATTATCGGTATATATACTTATAAGCAAGGAAAAGCTTGCGGCACAGATCAGAAAGCTATGCTATGCGCTTTTTAGAAGAAGGGCCGGCGGATATGTTATGGAGGCGCTTGTTGAAGGAGCAAAGATCTTCTCCGGCTTCTTCGGTGCCAAGATCCTTGAAGCAATAGTCATGGGCGTTCTGTGCTTCTTCGGAATGATACTTCTTAACCTTCCGTATGCAACACTTATCAGCGTTATAGTCGGAGTAGCAAATATCATACCGTTTTTCGGACCATATATAGGCACTATCCTTGGTGCTGCTATCATAATCCTTGTAAGCCCATGGCAGGCGCTTTTGTATGTAGTATTTATGATAGTTCTTGTACAGGTAGATGCAAATTTCCTTGGACCGAAGATACTCGGACATTCAACAGGGCTTTCGGCTCTGTGGGTTGTGGTTTCAATCCTTTTATTTACCGGCTGTTTTGGATTTGTGGGTGCATTTATCGGCGTTCCGGTATTTGCATGGATATATTTTATCGTAAAAAAGCTTGCGGAATTTTCACTGAACAAGCAGGAACTGCCAAGAGATACAGACAGCTACGAACTGCAAAAAACAATGCTGAATGCGTCAAATGATGAAGAATCATTAAAATAAAAATAAAATCAAAGACTGAAAGGAGACTGACCATGTCAGAAAAAACAATTCCCTACAAAATATATCTTTCCGAGGAGGAGATGCCTGACAAATGGTATAACCTAAGGGCAGATATGAAGATCAAACCGGCTCCGCTGCTTAATCCCGGAACAGGAAAGCCTCTTACTGCCGAAGAGCTTGCGCCTATATTCTGCGAAGAGCTTGTACAGCAGGAGCTTGATGATACAACTCCATATATCGAGATTCCTGAAGAGATACGCAAATTTTACAAGATGTACAGACCATCACCGCTCGTAAGAGCATATTGTCTTGAAGAAAAGCTTCAGACACCTGCAAAGATCTATTATAAATTCGAAGGAAACAATACAAGCGGAAGCCATAAGCTCAATTCAGCTATAGCTCAGGCTTATTATGCAAAAAAGCAGGGGCTTAAGGGCGTTACAACAGAGACCGGAGCAGGACAGTGGGGAACAGCACTTTCAATGGCATGTGCTTATTTTGAGCTTGACTGTAAAGTATATATGGTTAAAGTCTCATATGAGCAAAAGCCGTTCAGACGCGAAGTCATGAGAACCTATGGTGCATCTGTCGTTCCGTCACCGTCTGAAACAACAGAAGTAGGAAAGAAGATACTTTCCGAGCATCCGGGAACAACAGGAAGCCTTGGATGTGCTATATCAGAGGCTGTTGAGGTCGCCACTTCAAATCCGGGATATAGATATGTTTTGGGAAGTGTTCTCAATCAGGTACTTTTACATCAGTCCGTTATCGGTCTTGAAACCAAGATTGCTCTTGATAAATACAATATTGAGCCGGACATCATCATCGGATGTGCAGGCGGCGGATCAAATCTCGGCGGACTTATCGCTCCGTTTATGGGAGAAAAACTTAGA
This sequence comes from bacterium, assembly GCA_963660835.1. Classification (GTDB taxonomy): domain Bacteria; phylum Bacillota; class Clostridia; order Lachnospirales; family Lachnospiraceae; genus Alectryocaccobium. The sequence continues at coordinate 5,677 of CAVLAA010000022.1, read as the reverse complement.
GGAGAGAAGGATTATCGCATAATCGCAGTTGAGCCGGCATCCTGCCCAAGCTTTACACGAGGCAAATTTGCATATGATTTCTGCGATACCGGAAAGATATGTCCTCTTGCAAAGATGTATACACTCGGAAGTGGATTTATCCCTTCTCCGAACCATGCCGGCGGACTCAGATTCCACGGAATGAGCAGCACTCTTTCACAGCTCTATCATGACGGATTTATGGAAGCAAGAAGCGTTGAACAGACAGCTGTATTTGAAGCAGCCGAATACTTTGCTCGCACTGAGGGCATACTTCCGGCACCTGAAAGCTCACATGCTATAAGAGCAGCGATAGATGAGGCGCTTAAATGCAAAGAAACCGGAGAAGAAAAGACTATCGTATTCGGACTTACAGGTACAGGATATTTTGATCTTGTTGCTTACGAGAAGTTCAACAACCATGAGATGTCAGATCAGATTCCTACGGATGAAGAGCTTGAGGCTTCATTTGCAGCTCTTCCGAAGGTTAATGCATAATTAAATATAAAACATGATCAATAAGGTCCAAGCTTACGATACAGGTTTACTTGTTAAGTGATGCTTGGATCCTTTTTGTATTTAAAAAAAATCCACCTATATGCAGTGCTAACATAGCTAAACTTTTCTATTAATAACACAGATCTTATGTTATTATATATTTTTGTACGTATTAATTGCTTAATTAGAAGCCACAAAAGTTTAGAGGTGTCTATGGATAATCGCGAATGGTATCAGGTTGACAATGTTGCAAATGTCTTTCTTGCAACAGTAAACAAAAGAGATACGCGTTCTTTAAGAATAAGCTGTACACTAAAAGAAAAGATAATTCCTGAGCTTTTACAGGAAGCTCTCGACGAGGCTATTATTTTGCGTCCGCAGTTTCATGTCAGGATCCACAGAGGCTTTTTCTGGCATTATATAGAGGAAGCTCAGACCACACCCCTGGTTACTGAAGAGAACAGGCGCGTATGCCCGCTTCTTTACAATGCAGGCAACAGACGCAAGCTTCATTTTAAGGTCTCATATTTTAATAACAGGATAAATTTCGATATGTTCCACGCTTTGGGCGACGGAACAGGTGCTCTCGAATTTTTGAATCTTTTGACTCTTACATATCTCAAAAAGCTTCATCCGGATGAGCTAAAGGATTCCGTGATAAATACAGGTGCTTCTGCCGATGAGCTCTCACAGGACAGCTTCAACCAATTCTATGACAGCAAGAGCGAATCTCCTGTTATAAATAAAAAGGCCTACAAACCAAGAAGCCTGAAGCTTCCGTTTGACCAGCTTCAGTTTATTGAGGTACATATGCCGCTTATGGACGTCATCAAACGCTCGAAGGAGCTCAAGGTAGGCCTTACAAGCTATCTTGCAGCCAATCTTACTCTTGCATTTGAGCAGGATATGCCTCAAAGAGCCATAAAAATGCCGATATCGATAAATGTTCCTGTCAATTTGAGGAATTATTATCCATCGGATTCCATAAGAAATTTCTTTAACAATATAAGCCTTACTCATACGGCAGAGCAGGGTGACAGTCTGCAAAGTGTAGCGACTAAGCTCGATGCCATGCTCAAGGAAAATCTTACTCCGGAGATGGTAAAAGCTCATATGAACTATTATCTGGGACTTCAGAAAAATGCTGCTGCACGTGCGGTTCCGCTTTTTATGAAATCACCGGGTCTTAAATTTTTTACAAAGCTCGATGATAAGCATACATCTGCAGTGCTTTCGAACCTTGGTGCCATAAAGCTTCCTGATGAGGTTGCAAAATACGTTGACTACTACAGTGCATACTGCAGCTCCGAAAACATATTTGTGACTATGTGCAGCTACAAAGACAGGCTTGTTTTAGGAATCACAAATCCTTTTGTAAATACCGGCATAATCAAGGATTTTGTAAGGCGATTTTCAAATGACGGCATTCCTGTCCGCATTTATTCAACGGAGGTGATCAGATGAAAATATGTCCATATTGTAAAGTAGAGGTCGGCGGTGATTTCGACACATGTCCTCTGTGCCAAAATCAGCTTTCCGGCACGGCAACCGAGAAGTTCTGGCCATCACCTGCCCCCCTTAAGCAAAATTCAAAAGGCTACAAGATACAGCTTTTCATATCATGGGCTGTTATCGTCCTTGCATTTTTCTGTGATCTCTGGTTAGATAAAAAGCCTGGTATTTCCTGGAGCATCATTACGATGATCTGGATATTGGTTGCTGAATTTACGATCCGTTCAGTCATAGTCATGCATCACAATGCGGCAGGTGTTTTTACCAGGATTGCTCTTTCGGGGATAATAGTCCTCATCATAAGCGCTCTGTGGTTTCCGGTATTGCTTGCTATAATTCCGATCCCGCTTATGAGCATTTTGGCACTAAACTTTTTCTTAACCATGTTCGATAAAAACAATGACGGAATGGTAAACTTTATCAGCAGCTTCTTTACGGGGCTTCTGTCCTGGATAATCGTGATAGTTTTTATGAAATCGGAACTTACGATGCTTTGGAAGATATGCCTTCTTGTGAGCATATTAACATTTATTGCAACACTTGTATTTAAAGGCAGGATCCTTTTCAGAGAATTCCGCAAACGCTTTACGATTTAAAATTTCATTTGCAAATGATAACCCCCTTGACCTGATTGGTTTTCCATTCTGGTCAAGAGGGTTATTTTTAATCTCTCATCTTTTATTTTGCTTTGTTTGTCTTAGTTGTAGATATGAACCGTTGTTCCTCTTTTTACTTCTTTGAATATGAAGTATGCGTTTTGCTCTTCAAGTCTTATGCATCCTGCAGATGCTGCTGCATCCATTGTACCGTCAAGGATTCTAAGCGGTGCATCATCCCAGTAGTAAATCTGTGAGTGGAAGAAATAGAATCCGTCTATCTTTGTTGCCCACCAGCATTTGTGGTCCTTTCCAAACCAATAGCATCTTCCCTGAATCTTGAATGTTCCTGTAGGTGTCGGTGTTGATGGCTTTCCGACAACGCATGGCCAATACTTTATTTCCTTCCAGTTATTCTTAGATCCCTGATAAATAGCTACTCTGTGGAGACCTCTGTTTACAAGTATGAGATACTGTGTGTCACTTGAGAATCCCTGTGCCAGTTCAAACATTGACTGATTGCTGTTGTTTGACGGTACATAGTTTATTCCGTCTGAGTTAAAGTAATATGTCTTGCCGTCAATGCTTACCTTGCCGACTGCTCCTTCACCTGTTGTTGGATCAAAGTACATCTTCCAGCTTCCAAGTGTTACCCATCCTGTAACTGCATTTCCATTTCCGTCTATGCAATATTTCTTGCCGTTTACTACAAAGGTTCCGCTTCCTGATACAAGAAGTCCGTTTGAATCAAATATCAGCTTTTTGCCGTTTACTGTTGTGATCCCTGCTGCTCCCTGATATGTATTTGGATCAAAATACATCTTTGCACCGCCGTAATTTACCCATCCTGAAACGAGCTCATTATCTGCATTTACGAAGTATTTCTTTCCGTTTACCATCGGTGTTCCTGATGTTTTCAAGATGCCGTTGTCATCGAACAGATATGTCTTGCCGTCTATTTTGGTGATTCCTGCAGCTCCCTTGTATGTAGTCTTATCAAAGTAGAGTGTCCAGTCACCAAGCTTTAACCAGCCGTTTTTAAGATATCCTTCCTCTGAAAACCAATACTTTGCTCCGTCTATCATCGTTGTTCCTGCAAAATTCTGCATGATTCCGTCTGCATTGAAGAGATATTTGTGTCCGTTTATATCTGTAACTCCATCAGCCTTTGTTCTTGCTGCATATGTTGTGGTATCGAAGTACATTTTCCAGTTTCCAAGATACAGCCAGCCTGACTTAAGTGTATTGTCTGCTGCGATATAATATTTCTTACCGTCTACAAGCGGTGTTCCTGATGTTCTCAAGATACCGTTGCTGTCGAACAGATATGTCTTTCCGTCTATTGTAGTAACTCCTGCTGCTCCTTTATATGTATTCTTATCAAAGTAGAGTGTCCAGTCACCGAGCTTTAACCAGCCGTTTTTAAGATATCCTTCCTCTGAAAACCAGTATTTCTCTCCGTCTATCATCGTTGTTCCTGCAAAATTCTGCATGATACCGTCTGCATTGAAGAGATACTTATGTCCGTTTATATCTGTAACTCCATCAGCCTTTGTTCTTGCTGCATATGTTGTGGTATCGAAGTACATCTTCCAGCTTCCTATATCCAGCCAGCCTGATGCAGCTGTTCCGTCTGATTTTATCCAGTACTTTTTGCCGTCTATAAGAGGAGTTCCCGGAGTCTTTCTTACAACTCCGTTGTTGTCAAATATATATGTATGTGTTCCGCTGTCATCTGTTATGGTAGCTGCTCCTATAGCTGCTGCACCATTGTTATTCGGGTCAAAATAAATATCTCCGCATCCTGCGATGCTGTACCAGCCTGTATAATGTGTTCCATCATCATAGACCATATATTTTTTGCCCTGTGCATCTACCACCTGATGAGGTGTTCCCTTTGATGCTTCTTCGGCATCAGCCATCTCTACTACCAAAGATGAATCACTTGCTGCTGCATTTGCTTCTATTATATTTTCCGCATCAGCTTGAGATGTTGCTTCACTCTTTGATGCTTCTTCGTCAGCTTTTGTTTCGATGTCAGCTTCTGTTGAAGTAATGTCTGTGTTTTCTTCTTTTGAAGTGCTTTCTGTGTTTTCTGTATTTTCTGTATTTTCTTCACTTACAGCATTTTCGCTTATTGAACTTTCACTTGATACTGTCTGTTTTGTCTCCTGCACTTCCTGATCGGCTCTTACAGTAAGTGTAGATGTCATCATTGTTCCGGCTGCCAAAACTATAAGTAAGGCTCTTTTTGCACCTGCTCTCTTTCTGTTTATCATAACGCCACCTCTTTATATTATTTTTTTAATACACTCTTTTATAATGTTGGTACAAAAGTTTTTTTATCTTTGACCTTTGTATTTTTTTATACGAATGAGTTCTCCTTGGTGGCTAATATTATTTGATTTTTTTACCAATCACTGTCCCAGTCATCATAACCGGTATCCCAATCGGTTCCGGTATCCCAGTTTGTATCCGAATCCCAGCTTTTGCTGTTGCTCCACTGTGTTTCATCATCCTTATCGTAATAGCTTGTATTTGAAAAATCCGAAAAACCCGAATCCTGCGTATACCTCTGATCACTATTATAATAATCGGATGAGCTTTCTGTAAGTGTGCTGTCAGGATCTGCATATTCCCAGTCATTAAGCAGAGTGTCATACATATACCAGCTTGAATCTGCTCTCTGATAATAATATGTATTTCCTCTGTAACTGTAATATCCGGTTGCCGGAGGATTCGGAGCTACAACAGTCCATATTACAAAAATAATAAACAGAATGGCCGCTATGTATTTTATCTTTCGAAATATACTTTTTTTCGGCTTTTGACCGGCATTTTTTCCGCCTGCAGCCTGCGACGCCTTTTGAACATTGACTCTTTCTTTCATCTTCAGATAAAGCTCATTTACCGCATAAGCTTCATCCGGACCCTGATATCTGATCGCTCTTTCGCCGTTGGCCTTATTTTTGTAGACTACATAATTCTTGGTCTTTTCGTCATAATAGATGCCGAAGGCCTTCGGACCTTTATGGTCCTCGCCTATATATGTG
>CAVLAA010000021.1:0-23414 GCA_963660835.1 bacterium | reverse complement strand
CTTCTAAGCTGCTCTGCATCTGCGATAATAAGGATATTTTCCTTTAATGTATTAACATATCTGAATGCAACCTTTTCTCTTTCAAGTTCGAGCTCGAGTTCATCTGCACAATCCTCAAAATATTCATTTACATCAAGCTTTGCAAATGTATATGGCATTCTGTTAGTATCGATTTTAGAATAAAATGTCAATTCGTTTATAAGACGGTCCATCTCATTTGCCTTATTATATATGGTTCTTATATATTTATCTATTTTTTCCGGAGTATCTGCTACTCCATCCATTATTCCTTCGCAATATCCTTTAACTGCTGTGATCGGAGTTTTAAGATCGTGGGAAATATTTCTTATAAGAACTTTATTTTCGGAATCGAAATTCATCTTTTCTTCCTGAGAACTCTTAAGACGCTTTCTCATCTCCTCAAAGTCAGAACAAAGCTCATTTATTTCTCTGATGCTTTCATCGCCCTCTATCGTAAAATCAAGATTGCCGTCTCTTATATCCTGAGTAGCTTTTTTTAATTTCTTTACAGGCTTTGAAATTCCCATATATATCCAAAGAGTCATACAAAGAGCTGTACATACAAGCACAATGATACCTATTATGATAATGTCACTTATCATTCTTTTTAATCCGGGATAAAGCTTGTTCATGTCTGAAATTATAAATGCGCTGCCTGCCGAGCCATCATCAAATTGAAAATCTATCTGCTTGATAAGAAGATGATCGTTTGTACGAATGTTGATCCAGTTATCATCACTCGAAATTTCTTCTCCGTAATCCGGGAGTATATTTGCCATCTTGCTGTCTTCGTAGTCATCAGATCCATTAAATAACAGCTTGTCATTTTTTCTTATGACAACAAATGAATCCTTTTTCTCAAGCTCTTCGTTTAATTCTTTAAGATAAGCTGTATTTTCTAATTTCGAGCTTTCCGCTTTTGCAGTCTTTGCTAATGCTTTTATTTCATCGTTGGTAAGCTTTGATATCAGAAATGCGTTGTTATATATGCCTTCACTATTAAGTCCGTCTATTCCATATTGGTTCAGACTATAGCTTGTTGTGATATTATATGCTGCTAAAATTATTATTATAGGAATAATGCTTATTGCAATAAATGATATCAGTATTCTTGTGCTGAATCTCATTTTTCTCAGATTATTAAGCTTTTTGAATACCTTCATAAAACTCCCTTAGAATTTTACCTCTTCCATTTCTTCCTCAGATCCGACTATTGTACGCTTATCGAATTCCATGTCCTCTCTTAGTCTAAGACATGTTCTTTCGCATCCGCAAATAAGCAGAACATCATCGTATTCTTTTTTCATATTAAGGCTTTCAAATTTTATATCCGGATATTTTTTCTTTAGTTCACCAAATGCGGCTCCTCTGTCATATCTCGGATTGCATCCTCCACAGTATTTTACAGCTACAGTCATCGGCTTTCCTCTTTCTCTTATATAGACCTTTTTTTTCAAAAAATGGCTTCTTACTCATGCTTTGGCGGGTCTCAAATTCAAAATTCCTCCTGCAAGCAAGCTTGCATCGGATTTTGAACTTTCACTCTTGGATGATACCTGAATTGCTCCGCGCCTTGCGCTCCCGCAATTCAAAAATCATTCGTAATCCGCTCATTTTTTTTAAAAATGGCTTCTTACTCATGCTTTGGCGGGTCTCAAATTCAAAATTCCTCCTGCAAGCAAGCTTGCATCGGATTTTGAACTTTCACTCTTGGATGATACCTGAATTGCTCCGCGCCTTGCGCTCCCGCAATTCAAAAATCATTCGTAATCCGCTCATTTTTTTTAAAAATGGCTTCTTACTCATGCTTTGGCGGGTCTCAAATTCAAAATTCCTCCTGCAAGCAAGCTTGCATCGGATTTTGAACTTTCGACCCTAGTATCATATCAAAAAAGCCGGTGTAACTCAACATTTACACCGGCTTACTGTCTTATAAAATTATTCTAAAATAATCCTTCATTAAATTTTTAGGTTCTGATAATTATTCATAAAGAGGATGCTTTTTGCAAAGCTCTGTTACTCCTTCTCTGATGTAATCAGCTTTAGCATCAAAATCAGTACATGCAAGATAGATATATTCTGCTATCTTCTCCATATCATCTTCCTTGAAGCCTCTTGTTGTTACTGCAGGTGTTCCTATTCTTATACCGCTTGTAACAAATGTGCTCTGAGGATCATTAGGAATAGCATTTTTGTTTACTGTTATATAAACCTCATCAAGCTTCTTTTCAAGCTCTTTTCCGGTTATATTAAAGTTTCGAAGATCAACAAGGATAAGATGGTTGTCACTTCCTCCTGAAACAAGATTAAATCCTCTTGCTATAAGAGCTTTTGCAAGTGCCTGGCAGTTAAGTATTATCTGATGCTGATATTCTTTAAATTCAGGCTTTAAAGCTTCTCCAAAGCAGGCTGCCTTTCCGGCAATTACATGCTCTAAAGGTCCTCCCTGTGATCCCGGGAATATTGCTTTGTTTATCTTGGCTTTGTACTGCTCTTTACAAAGGATCATTCCGCCTCTTGGTCCTCTTAAAGTTTTGTGTGTAGTTGTTGTAACTACATCACAGTAAGGGATCGGTGTCGGATGCTCTCCTGCTGCAACAAGTCCTGCTACATGAGCCATATCCATCATCAAAAGTGCATCTACTTCTTTTGCAATAGATGAAAGTCTTTCGAAATCAAAGCTTCTCGGATATGCAGATGCACCTACTACTATCATTTTAGGTTTATTTTTGATTGCAAGGTCACGAATATTTTCATAATCGATCATCTGTGTTTCTTCATTTACTCCATAAGGAATAAAATTGTAAAGCTTTCCTGACATATTGTAAGGAGCTCCGTGAGTAAGATGTCCTCCGTCTGCAAGACTCATGCCAAGAACTGTATCTCCCGGCTCCAATAATCCAAAATATACAGCAAGATTTGCCTGAGCTCCTGAATGAGGCTGTACATTTACATGCTCAGCTTTAAAAATCTCCTTAGCACGATCTATAGCAAGCTGCTCAACTTCATCTACAAATTCACATCCGCCATAATATCTTTTTCCCGGATATCCCTCTGCATATTTATTTGTAAGCACAGATCCCATAGCAGCCATAACTGCAGGGCTTACAATATTTTCGGATGCTATAAGCTCAATATTTCTTTTCTGTCTCATAAGCTCCTTATTCATTGCAGCACCCAGCTCAGGGTCTTTTTTAGATACAAATCCAATTGTGTCCATTAAATCACTGTACATCTTATTCCTCCTCGATTTCTGACCGATTGCCTCAAATTTAAAGGTTTGACGAAAATTATAATTGTAAACCTTAAATAATTCAACATTTGAGTTTATTTTTTGTTATTTACTATGGATTTTCTTATCATATCTATCGGAATTACCAAAAATGCAAGCAATATACATAAAGCCCAGCCTGATGGTGTTAATGCTTCAACACTTAAGAACCTTCCGCCAAAGGTGACAAATATAAATTGGATCACGAATATAAGTATAACTATATATATAAAGCTCTTATTTCTTCCTAATCCCTCAAACGGATTTATATGCTCTGTTCTGGCATTAAATCCATTAAATGTAATTGCCATCATAAATGTCGCAAACATTGCAGATTTTATATAAGTATTGTCTACATCACCGAAAAGACCTCTTACAGGAGGTACGAAGCATATTGCTATGCAAATAAATGTTATATATGCGGCACTTATCAGTATCTGCGTATACATTTTTTTATTTACTATACTCTCTGATCTTGGAACAGGCTTTTCCTTCATATATTCCTCAAGAGCCGGCTCACTTCCGTATGCAATTGCAATAAATGTATCCATAACAAGATTGATAAGGAGAAGCTGTATAACAGTCATCATAACAGACTCTCCCAATAGAGGTCCTATAAAGCATGTAAGAACAGCAGATACATTTACGGTAAGCTGGAATATAAGGAACTTTCTGATGCTCTTAAACATTGTCCTTCCATAAAGTATAGCCTTCTTTATCGACAGGAAATTGTCATCTAATATAGTTATATCTCCAGCTTCCTTTGCAACCTCAGTTCCGCTTCCCATTGCAAATCCTACATCTGCCTTTTTAAGTGCCGGTGAATCATTTACTCCGTCACCTGTCATTCCTACAACATATCCTATATCCTGTGCAAGTCTTACGAGCCTGCTCTTGTCTGTAGGAAGTGCTCTTGCAACAACTCTGAGGTTTGGAATTATATTTTTCACTTCATCATCTGACAGAGCTGAAAGCTCTGCTGATGTAATTGCTATATCGTCATCTTTCTTTATAAGTCCCGACTCCTTAGCTATAGCAACAGCGGTTTCCTTTCTGTCACCTGTTACCATTACAACCTGAACGCCGGCATTTTGAACTTCTCTTATAGCATCTACAGCTTCTTTTCTTACATTATCTCTTATGCTCAAAATACATATAAGCGAAAGATCCTTTTCACTATCTTCATTTTTTTTGGCAACAGCAAGAAGTCTCATCGACCGTGCTGCCTGTGAATCAATATATTTATTTATTTCTTCTTTGGTGCCAAGTTCCTTTTTGTTTCCATTTTCATCTATATAATGAGTACACAATTCAAGAACTCTTTCAGGTGCTCCCTTTATATAGGTTGACTCATGACCATCTCGTATAATTGTTACACTTGAATATTTCTTACTGGAATCAAATGCATTGAATTCTCTTACCTCTTCCTTTGACATTACAAGGTCAGAGGCAACCAAAAATGACATAAGCGCTCTGTCTGTGCTGTTTCCTCCGATAACATTGCCTCCGCTTACCATAGCACTGTTATTTATTCCGATTCCTGTAGAAATCTCGACTATCTGAGACTTTGTCATATCAAGAAGCTTTGTATGCTTCTTCATATCTCCGGTTATAAGCTCTGTAACTGAAAGTCTTCCTTCTGTAATTGTTCCTGTTTTATCCGTAAATAAAAGGCTTAAGCTTCCTGCTGTTTCAAGACCGTTTATTTTTCTTACAAGAACATTGTCCTTAGCCATTTTTACACTTCTAAGCGACAGAAGTATAGATGTAAGCATAGGAAGTCCTTCAGGAACCGCACATACTACTATGGTTACAGCAACAGTTACCGCATCCATGATAAGAGTAACCCATCCATACCAGCTTGATGGAACTCCTCCCGAAATAATACTTCTTGAAATTATTCCTACAACGATTGCTATAGCACCTATATATCCAAAGGTGGCAATCTGCTTTGCAAGCTTCTGCAGCTTAAGCTGAAGAGGAGTTTTTCTTGTATTTTCCTGAACCTCAAGAGCAAGCTCTCCAAAGAGGGTTTTATCTCCTACTACGCTAACCCTCATATAGGCTTCGCCGCTGCATACAACAGTTCCTCTGTAAACATAATTTTTATTCAGAAGATTCTTTATATCGTATGTTTCATTTTCTTTGCACGGACTTTTTGGTGCTTCTTCAGTCTCACCATTAAGTGCAGCCTGATCTACAGTTATGCTTCCGTCTATTATTTCTCCATCCGCAGATATCTTGTCTCCTGACTGAAGAAATACAATATCACCAACAACTATTTCGCTTATATGTATAAGCTGAACAGAGCCATCCCTTACAACCTTTGCCTCCTGCTTAGCCTCCTCTTCGGCCTTTAGAGATGAAGCCTTACCTTCCTGCTTATATTCGCTTACTGCCGATACTCCATTTGCTATTACAATTGCGATCAAGACTCCGACAGGCTCAAACCACTCCGCCAGCCCAAAATAAAACATTATAAACTGAATAGCAAGCGCAGCTAAAAGTATCATTATCATCGGATCCTTAAATCCGATCATAAATTTTTTTACAAGTGAATCAGTCGGCATTTGAGTAAGCTCGTTTGAACCATGTTTATTTCTGCTTTCCTCAACCTCACCTTTACTAAGACCGCTTAAATTCATCTGCATTATTATTATCCTCTCATTTTTTTATTTATAGCAGCTTTTTCAAATATACCCTGTTTTTTGCAAAAAAAAAAGACCTTGTTTTCACAAGATCTTTTTACCGGAGAAGGAGGGATTTGAACCCTCGCGCCGCGCGAACGACCTACACCCTTAGCAGGGGCGCCTCTTCAGCCACTTGAGTACTTCTCCTCATGCCTGATTTAAGCATTTATTAAATTTGCCGCAGCTTGCGACAAATGTTAGTATACTAAAGACCACTACAAATGTCAATGATAATTATTCTGTGTATTCATCATTTTCTGAAACATTTTTTATTTCTTCGTTTTCATCACTTTCATCGTCATCTTCATCTCTGACTTTAGCAATGCTTGCGACATGGACACCCTCATCAAGATTCATTATCTTAACACCGGATGTATTTCTGGAAAGCTCAGATATACTTGAACATGTAGTTCTTATTATGATTCCCTGATCTGTTATAAGGAGTACTTCATTTTCTTCTATAACTGCCTTAAATCCAACAAGCCTTCCTGTCTTTTCTGTGATCTTATAGCAGCTTATTCCCTTGCCGCCTCGATGATGTACAGTAAAGCTGTCTATAAGGGTTCTCTTGCCCATACCATTCTCGGTTACACACAGTACATGAGTTCCCTGAGTATCTATCTGCATTCCTATAACTTCATCATTTTCTGACAGCTTTATTCCTCTTACACCTGATGAAGCTCTACCCATGCTTCTTACATCTGTCTCATGGAATCTTATGCAGAGTCCGTTTGCTGTTGCTATAAGGATATCTCTTTTTCCGTCGGTATATTTTACTTCTATAAGGTCATCATCATCCTTAAGAATGATAGCTGTTATTCCTCCCTTTCTTACATTTACAAAATCCATAAGAAGAGTTTTCTTTACTATTCCCTTTTTGGTTGCCATAAGAAGGTATTTATTTTCTTCGAATTTCTCGATAGGAATAATAGCAGTAACCTTTTCTCCTCCCTGAAGCTGAAGAAGGTTTACAATAGCAGTTCCTCTTGAGGTTCTTCCTGCTTCCGGTATCTCATATGCTTTCAGCTTGTACATTCTTCCTCTGTTTGTAAAGAAGAGCAATGTAAAATGAGTTGTTGTCATAAAGAGATCCTCGATATAATCCTCATCGATGGTCTGCATTCCCTTTATTCCTCTTCCGCCTCTGTTCTGAGTCCTGAAATTGTCAATTGTCATTCTCTTTATATATCCGAGATGAGTCATGGCAATTACTGTATTTTCATTCGGAATAAGATCCTCATCTGTAAAGTCAGATGTATCTATTCCGATCCTTGTCCTTCTTTCGTCTCCGTACTTTGCAGAAACCTCAAGTATTTCCTTCTTAACAACTCCCAAAAGAATCTTTCTGTCAGCAAGAATTGCTCTATACTGTGCTATCCTTGCTTCAAGCTCCTTATATTCATTTTCAAGTCTTTCTCTTTCCAGACCTGTGAGAGCTCTAAGTCTCATATCTACAATAGCTTGAGCCTGAGCATCAGAAAATTCAAATGCATTAATAAGATTTACTTTAGCTTCCTGAGTATTTGCAGATGCACGGATTATTCTTATTATCTCATCTATATGATCAAGAGCCTTTAAAAGTCCCTCTAATATATGAGCTCTTTCCTCTGCTTTATTGAGATCAAACTCGGTACGTCTTCTTACAACCTCCTCCTGATGCTTAAGATAATACTGAAGCATTTGAAGAAGATTTAATATTTTAGGCTGCTGATTTACAAGAGCAAGCATATTTACTCCGAAGCTGTCCTGGAGCTGCGTTGTCTTATAAAGCTTGTTCAGCATAACATTTGCATTTACATCCTTACGGAGCTCAATGCATATCCTCATTCCTTCTCTGTTTGAATGATCGCTGATCGCTGTTATTCCATCAAGCTTCTTTAACTTAACAAGCTCAGCTATTTTTTCTATAAGCCTTGCTTTATTTACAAGATACGGAAGCTCTGTAACGATTATCTGGCTCTTTCCGTTTGGAAGAGTTTCTATATTTGTGATGCTTCTTACCTTTATTTTTCCGCGTCCGGTTCTATATGCTTCCTCTATACCTCTTCTTCCGAGTATTTCCGCACCGGTAGGAAAATCAGGTCCCTTTACGATAGACATAACCTCTTCGATACCGGTTTCCCTGTCTTCCTCAACAATATTGTCAATTATCCTGACAACAGCATCTATAAGCTCCTTTACATTGTGAGGAGGTATATTTGTTGCCATACCTACAGCAATACCTGTTGTTCCGTTTGCCAAAAGGTTAGGATATCTTGAAGGAAGTATTGTAGGCTCCTTCTCTGTATCATCAAAGTTAGGTATAAAATCTACGGTGTTTTTATTTATATCAGATATCATCTCCATTGATATCTTGCTTAAACGAGCCTCGGTATAACGCATGGCTGCCGCTCCGTCACCGTCTACGGAACCGAAATTTCCATGGCCGTCAACAAGCGGATATCTTGTTGACCAGTCCTGAGCCATATTTACAAGAGCTCCGTAAATAGAGCTGTCTCCGTGAGGATGATATTTACCCATCGTATCACCGACAATACGTGCACATTTTCTATGCGGCTTGTCAGGGGTATTATTCAGCTCAATCATAGAATAAAGAATTCTTCTTTGTACCGGCTTCAGACCGTCTCTTACATCAGGAAGTGCTCTTGATGCAATAACGCTCATCGCATAATCGATATAAGAATCTTCCATCTTCTTTTTCAGATCGACCTCTTGTATCTTATCAAAAATAGTATCATCCATTGCCTTTATCCTTTAAATATCCAGATTCTTAACGTCCTTTGCCCGTTCCTCGATAAATTCCTTTCTTGGCTCAACCTTATCTCCCATAAGTGTTGTAAATGTAAGATCTATCTCGGAGGCTTCCTCTTCATCCATAGTTACCTTAAGCAGTATTCTTCTTGCAGGATCCATAGTTGTTTCCCAAAGCTGCTCTGCATCCATCTCGCCGAGTCCTTTGTAACGCTGTATCTTATTGCTGCTGTCTCTTCCGACCTCGCTTAAAATACTGTCAAGCTCCTCGTCGCTGTATGCATACCATACCTTTTTGTTTTTCTCAAGCTTATACAAAGGCGGCTTTGCAAGATAGACATGTCCCTGCTTTATCAGCTCAGGCATAAATCTATACAAAAATGTCAGCATAAGAGTTGCTATATGAGCTCCGTCAACATCGGCATCAGTCATAATGATTATCTTATCATATCTTAGCTTTGATATATCAAAATCATCATGGATTCCTGTTCCGAATGCAGTTATCATTGATTTTATCTCTGCATTTCCATATATCCTGTCAAGCCTTGCCTTTTCTACATTTAGTATCTTTCCTCTAAGCGGAAGGATAGCCTGAGTTGCTCTGTTTCTTGCTGATTTTGCAGAGCCTCCTGCAGAATCTCCCTCGACTATATATATTTCACAATTTTTAGGATCCTTGTCTGTACAATCTGCAAGCTTTCCTGGAAGTGAAAGACCATCTAGTGCTGATTTTCTTCTTGTCAGCTCTCTTGCTTTACGAGCTGCTTCTCTTGCTCTTTGAGATAATACAGATTTTTCTATGATTGTCTTTGCAATAGCCGGATTCTGCTCTAAAAACAGCTCAAGCTTTCCGCTAAGCAGTGAATCTACTGCTGTTCTCGCTTCACTGTTTCCGAGCTTTTGCTTTGTCTGTCCTTCAAACTGAGGCTCCTCTATCTTGACGCTGACAATAGCAGTCATTCCTTCTCTTATATCTTCACCGCTTAAGTTAGAATCACTGTCCTTTAATATTTTATTTTTTCTGCCATAATCATTAAAGGTTTTAGTAAGAGCATTTCTAAATCCTACTATATGTGTTCCGCCTTCAGGAGTATTGATATTATTAACAAATCCATAGCAATTTTCTGTATAAGAGTCATTATGCTGGAATGCTATTTCAACCATTACATCATTTTGGATACCCTCAAAATAGATTATATCATCATAAAGAGGAGTTTTGCTTTTATTGAGGTATTGAACAAATTCCTTTATTCCTCCCTCGTAATGGAAAACTCTTTCCTTTTTTTCTTCTTCATTTCTGAGATCCCTGAGTGTTATCTTGAGACCCTTAGTCAAAAATGCGGTTTCTCTTAATCTTGTTTTCAGGATGTCAAAATCAAATACAACTTCCTCAAAAATCGTATTATCAGGCTCAAATGTTACCTCTGTACCTGTAAAATCCTTGTCACATTCTCCTATGACTTTAAGAGAATCCATTGTATTTCCTTTTTCATATCTCTGGAAATATACTTTTCCGTCACGGCATATCTTTACTTCAAGCCAATTAGAAAGAGCATTTACAACAGATGCACCTACACCATGAAGCCCTCCTGATACTTTATATCCTCCGCCGCCGAATTTTCCTCCTGCATGAAGAATAGTAAATACAACTTCAACAGCAGGAAGCCCTGCTTTGTGATTGATATCTACAGGAATCCCTCTTCCGTCATCTCTTACTGTAATAGTATTTCCCGGATTAATAGATACTTCTATGTGTTTACAATATCCTGCAAGAGCCTCATCTACCGAATTATCTACTATCTCATAAACAAGATGATGAAGACCCCTTGATGAAGTACTGCCAATATACATACCAGGTCTTTTTCTTACTGCTTCCAGACCTTCCAGAATCTGAATCTGCTCGGCTCCGTATTCTTGATCTACCCTTGTTTCCTCAGAATTCATATTTTCCTCTTTCCTGAATCGCTTGCATTATAAATTATCTTTCCAAACTAACTGTGCCGCTTTTAATATAAAAAAGCTTATCTATCTTTATATTTTCTCTTACAAGATCATCAAGTCCTGTTCCTGTAAGTATTGTCTGTGTCTTTTTTATCTCGCCAAGCAGATATTCCTGCCTGTGAGAATCGAGCTCTGAAAATACATCATCCAAAAGCAGAACCGGATCATCGCCGGAAACGCTTTTTATCATCTGTATTTCTGACAGCTTTAGTGACAAAGCAGCTGAACGCTGCTGTCCCTGCGAACCGAATTTTCTGATGTCTATATCATTTACCAAAATAGAAAAATCATCTCTATGCGGTCCGACTGTAGTCTGCATAAGTCCCATATCGCGCTGCCTTGCAAGAAACAAGCTCTCAGCAAAATCATTTTCACTAATGCTTGGCTCGTATTTTAATATGATCTTCTCGGATGATCCTGTTATATTGCCATGGATAGGCTGCATTATACAGGTTATATCCTTCAAAAATTTTCTTCTTTCTTTTATCAATTTAATTCCGTATGAAATAAATTGATCATCCCATACATCAAGTGTTGATTTAAGTCCCGGATCAGAGACGATATCTTTTAACAGCTTATTTCGCTGATTTAATACCTTTGTATACTCAGTGAGGTTATTCAGATATAAAGGACTTACCCTGCATAATTCTCTGTCTATAAACTTTCTTCTTTCCGAAGGCCCGTTTTTAACAATAAAAAGATCCTCAGGTGAAAAAACCACGACATTTAACAGACCGAAAAGCTCTGAAGCTTTTTTTATCGGAATTCCGTTAACAGCAATTCCTTTTGTTTTATTTTTACGAATGTGAAAATCTATTTTATGGGTTACATTCTTTTTATTCAGCTTAAGTCTTATATGAGCTTCATCTTCACCGAAACAAATAAGCTCTTTATCCTTGCATCCCTTATGTGATCTGGATGCCGAACAAATGTATATAGCTTCTATGATATTTGTCTTTCCCTGAGCATTGTCGCCGTATAAGAAATTCAATCCTCTGTCAAATTGTATTGCAAGATCCTTATAGTTTCTAAAGTTCCTGCATTCTAAAGATTCGATCCACATTTAAAACTCCCGGGATCATACAACCTTAACATCTGATCCGTCAAAAGAAAAAATATCACCCTTATACAGCTTACGGCCTCTTCTAGTTTCAAGCTCTCCATTGACCAAAATCTTTCCTTCTGCGATCATGTCCTTCGCATCAACTCCGTTTTCTGCTATGCCGGAAAGCTTAAGAGCCTGACCCAATTTTATAAATTCATCCCTTATACTTATTTCTGTCATAATTAAAACCCTTAATTCTTATATATCTATTTTGAGTTATACGCTGATATTTGATGATTAATCTAAAGATTATAAAATATTTATCGGTAAGATCAAATAAAGATAGCTTTCTTCTTCATCTTTTATAAATCCGGGTGCCCGTCTGTTTAAAAGATAAATAGTGATCTTATCATCGTCTATAACCTTAAGAGCATCAGTCAGGAATTTAGGATTAAATCCTATCCTTAAATCATCACCCTCTTTTTCGATATATAGGTTTTCATTCATTGAACCCATAGGCGATGTAACGCTTAATTCCATATTGTTATCGGTGATATTGAGAATTATCGGCTTATTTTCGCCTTCTTTTACGAGAAGTCCGGCTCTTTCAATGCAGCCAATAAATTCTTTTTTGTCAACTGTTATCTTTGTAAGATAATCCTTAGATATCATATTATCTATCTGGAAATAATCACCATCGATAAGCCTTGAATAAACAACTGTATCATCAAACGAAAATACAATTGTGTTTTCAGAGAAAAATATTTTTACTGTATCATCAAGGTTGTCAGATAATATTTTAGATATTTCATTGAGAGCTTTTCCCGGAACAACAACTTTAGTATTTTCGTAATTGCCGGCCAGTGAAATTTTCCTTAGAGCAATACGATGTCCGTCAAGAGAAGCTATCCTAAAAATATTATTTTTTATTTCGAACATTTCGCCGGTCATAAGCTTGTTATTTTCGGCAAGATTTAAAGCAAAAATAGTCTTTCGGATCATTTCCTTTAATGTAAATTGTGATAAAGAAACCGAAAATCCCTGATCTATCACAGGTGGGTAAGGATATTCTGAAGGATCCTGTCCGGGAATATTAAATTCTGCCTGACCGCATTTAATATTTGTTAAAAATCTCTCGTTAACGCTGATTATTACCTCTTCATCCGGAAGCTTTCTGATTATCTCGAAAAAAATCTTAGCATCAAGTGCAACAGTTCCGGGTCTTAGAACAGTTCCCTGAACAACTGTTTCAATTGATAACTCCGTATCATTAGATAAAATCATGATTTTGCTCGCCGTTGCATTAATCAGCACGCATTTAAGAAGCTCCATAGTGGTATTTGACGGCACTGCTTTAAGAGAAATATTTAATCCCTTTAAAAGATCATTTTTATTAAAAGAAAGTTTCATATGTGGAAAACTCGCCTCCTAGTTGCGAAAAAATAAAAATAAATATAATTAATTATTCATCATCGTCGTCGTAGGCGATGTGGAAATGTTGAAAAATGCTTTTTTGCATTAATCAGCAAGGAAATTTTGATATTGAAAACTATGTTGAAAAAAAAGAAAACAAATGTTGATTAATGTTGGTAAAATAACAACTAACATTTTCAACATTTTATCAACGTTGAATCCACATAATTCCTGTGGAAAAATCTATGCTGATATATGCTTCTTAATTTGTTCAATATCATGTATTAAAGATGAATTAGGATCACTAAGCTGTTTTTCGATCTTAGTAAGACCATACATAACTGTAGAATGGTCCTTTCCACCTAAAAATTCTCCGATATTTGCAAGAGTAATATCAGTCAGCTCCCTGAGAAGATACATAGTAAGCTGTCTTGGGTTGGAAATTTTATTGCTTCGCTTTGTTCCTTTTATATCAGCAATCGTAATTCCATAATAGCTTGCCACTTCATCGATAATAACATCCGGAGTAATTACTTTATTTGCCTTTGGAGTAATGATATCCTTGAGAGCCTTTTGAGCAAGTTCGATAGTAACTTCGTGTTTTTCAATATTAGCAAGAGCAATAACTTTGGTAAGGGAGCCTTCAAGCTCGCGGATATTGGATCTTACATTTTCAGCGATATATTCAGTAACTTCTTTGCTTACAAAAAATCCATCCAGCTCCTGCTTTTTCTGAAGAATAGCAATCCTTGTTTCAAAATCAGGACTCTGGATATCTGCCATAAGACCCCATTCAAAGCGGGAACGTATCCTTTCTTCGAGAATGTTCATATCTTTAGGAGGTCTATCAGATGAAATAACTATCTGCTTGCCGGCATCATAAAGAGCATTGAAGGTATGGAAAAATTCCTCCTGTGTAGATTCTTTGCCGATAATAAACTGGATATCATCTACCAGGAGAACATCAATATTTCTATATTTATCTCTGAATTTCGTTATTGCAGCGTTGTTTCCGTTTCTTATTGCTTCGATAACCTCATTTGTAAACTGTTCACTTGTTACATACAGTATATTCATATTAGGTTTATTTTCACTTATGAAGTGACCTATCGAATGCATAAGGTGAGTTTTTCCGAGTCCGACTCCTCCGTATAAGAAAAGAGGATTATATGCTTTTCCCGGTGATTCAGCTGCCGCAAGTGCTGCAGCATGAGCAAATTTATTGTTGCTGCCGACAACAAAAGTATCAAATGTATATCTTGGATTGAGACCAACAACATTATGGGAAGATGGCTTTTTAGGTTCGGTCTCTTCTTTAGGAAGCATAAATTCGATATTATAATCAGCATCGGCAAATTCTGAAATTGCAACCTGCAATGCTAATTTATATTTTTTGTTTATATGATCGAGACCTATCTGTCCGTGTTCCGGTGAAACAAGAATAGTCACCGTGTTATCTGTGATTTTATCAATTGTCAACGGAGCAAGCCAGGTTTTGAATGAAATATCAGAGATATCATGTTCTTCCTTGGTTTGCAAAAGTATTTCTTTCCACTTTTCTTTAATAATGCTCATGGTTTTCCTCATTTTAATAAATTGAGAAAAATTTTCTTAACCCAAAAAAAACTTTTCCTTCATAAGTTTAGTATAAATCAATTTAATAATCAACATAAAATTAATAGCTTAATGTTGATAAAAAGAAGGAAAAAAGGGATAATGTGGAAAAGTTGAAAAATGTTTTAAACAATAAAACCCGGATGCTATTATAATAAGGAAGAAAAAAGGTCTATTTTTTTATTTTTAGTGAGAAAAAGAAGACTTTTCCACAAATTATCAACAAAATGTGGATAACCCTGATCTGAGAAAATATTTATTAATCAACATAATTGATGATTTTTTGCTTGACTGGATATTGCTTTGTTAATATAATCGAAATGATGTTTTCTTCACAAGTATAACCATATCTATATGGGAATATTAAAAGGAGGGTTTACCACCATGAAAATGACATTTCAGCCAAAGAAAAGATCAAGAGCAAAAGTACACGGCTTTAGAGCAAGAATGAGCACAAAGAGCGGAAGAAAAGTTTTAGCTGCAAGAAGACTTAAAGGAAGAAAAGAATTATCAGCTTAATAACTGATCTGAAATAAAGACCGCATTAAAAAATGTGGTCTTTTAAACTTAATTAAACGTATGAAATATTCTGAAAGCTTAAAGAAAAACGAAGATTTTAAAAAAGTATACAAACAGGGAAAATCAAAATCCAATAGATATTTGGTAATGTATGTGACGGAAAACAACCTTGGAAGGAATAGAGTAGGGATATCTGTCAGCAAAAAAGTAGGTAACAGTGTAGTAAGACATCACCTATGCAGACTGATAAGAGAAGGCTACCGCCTGCAGGAGGAATATTTTCATATAGGATATGATATGGTTTTTATTGTAAGAGTAAATGCTAGGGACTGCACTTATAAACAGATTGAGAGTGCAATTTATGATCTTTCTAAAAATCATCATATATTGAAGGAAGTATAGGTTTGAAATAAAATTTTCAAATCTGCCTTATAATGCGATAAGCATAAAGAAAGAGAAGATTATGAAATATATTTTGATAAAAATGATCAGATTTTATCAGAAATACTTGTCTCCGCTGAAGAGGTTTCATTGTCCTTATACACCAACCTGTTCACAGTACGGCCTTGAGGCTATACAAAAATACGGAGCATTTAAGGGAAGTTTATTGGCAATCTGGAGAATATTGAGATGTAATCCGTTTTCCAAGGGCGGTTATGACCCAGTTCCGTAAACAGTCATCTATTGGAGGATAAAAATTGGACTTATTGTTAAGTAAGGTAACGACACCAATTTTCGGATGGATCGTTCAGCTTTTAGGCTGGGTAATAGATGGAGTTTATATAGTAATTGATTCTATCGGCATACCTAATGTAGGTCTTTCTATTATCTTATATACAATCATCGTTTATATGTTTTTGTATCCTTTAACAAGGAAACAGCAAAGATTTTCAAAGATGATGAGTTATATGCAGCCTGACATAAATGAAATTAACAAAAAGTATATGGGCAAAAATGATCAGGAGTCCATGTACAAAAGACAGGAAGAAACTAACGAAGTATACAGAAAATACGGAGTTTCTCCTTTCGGAAGCTGTCTTCCTCTTTTGATTCAGCTTCCTCTTTTGATGGCACTTTATCAGGTTATCTATCATATTCCGGGATATATCGAAAGAGTAGCAGATGTATTTTCACAGCTTGCTACAAAGATTTTTTCTATTTCGGGTGGAACAGAAGCATTTGTCAATTTTGTAAATGACAACAATGTAAGAATAACTGTTGGAAGTGCACTTACAAAGACAAATGTTATAGATGGATTATCGGCCTTAACTACAAATCAGTGGCAGCTGTTAGCTAAGGTTCCTGAATTTTCTACGATCACTCAGTCGATCAATGAGACTGCTGCAAAGAGTGCGGATATAAATTCATTTTTAGGATTAAATATAGCAGAATCACCGTTTGAAAGTATAAAAAATGCTGCATCAAGCGGTATGTGGTGGATGATAATAATTGCCCTTTTGATTCCTGTACTTGCATGGTTTACTCAGTGGATAAGCTTTAAGCTTCAGCCATCGGCTGGTCAGAGCGGACAGGCAGGCGAAAGCTCAATGAAGGCAATGAATAACTTTATGCCTATTTTTTCAGCAGTATTATGTTTGACATTTTCAGTTGGTATCGGTTTATACTGTATTTCCGGTGCGGTTATAAGATCTGTCCAGATGGTATATATCAATCGTAAAATGATGAAGGTTGATATGGAAGAGCTTATAAAGAAAAATCAGGAAAAGGCTGCAAAGAAAAACAAAGGCAAGAATAAAAAGGATTACGTAAATGAATCCAGGGTAATCGAGCAGGCGAGGACAAAGACTAAGACATATAAAGGTAAATATACCAATGATACATCTATGGGCTACGATTACTACGAAGCATCCAAAAATGCCGATCCAAACAGCGTTTTTGCAAAAGCAAATATGGTACGCAGATATGATGAGGAGCATTTAAAGGATAAAAAGCCTAAGAAAAAATAATATTTAGCCGGAGACTGTTTTTTTATAAATAAAAAACAGCCTTGAAGACGTATTGATCACGTCAGGAAAGAGGAAATTATGGAATATATAGAATTTTCTGCCAAAACGGTTAATGACGCAATAATGAAGGCAATGACTGAGCTGAAGGTTCCGAGTGACAGACTTGATATTCAGGTTGTTACAGAAGGAAGCAAAGGATTCCTTGGTATAGGAAATAAGCCGGCCGTTGTAAAAGTTAAAGTTAAAGAGGAAGAGACTCAGGAGAAAAAGGTCGCTCCAAAAGAAAATAATGAAGTAAAAGAAGTCAAGGAAAATGTCGAAAAGAAGGAATCAGAAAAGACTGAAAAGCCTCAGGAAAAGAAGAATTTCGACAGAAATAAAAATTACAAAAAAGACTTCAATAAAAAGAATAAAAAGCATCAGCCAAATGACAGAAGAGAAGATAAAAAATCTGAGGCCCCTGTAAAAAAGCCTGAGATAAAGAACAAAGAAGAAATCGTTGTTAAGACAGAAGAAGAAATTTCTGAAATGAAGGAAAGTGCTTCTAAGTTTTTAAATGAAGTATTTGATGCAATGGATATCAAAACAGAACTTGGTATGAATTATACTGAGAAGGGCGGATATCTTGAGATCAATTTATCAGGTGATGATAACGGTGTTTTAATAGGAAAAAGAGGACAGACTCTGGATTCTCTTCAGTATCTTACAAGTCTTGTAGTAAATAAAACACAAAAAGAATATGTAAGAGTAAAGCTCGATACAGAGGATTATAGAAGAAGAAGAAAAGAGACTCTTGAAAATCTGGCAAAGAACATTGCAAATAAGGTTAAGAAAACCGGAAAAAAAGTTGTTCTTGAGCCTATGAATCCTTATGAAAGAAGGATAATCCATTCGGCTCTTCAGCCTAATAAATATGTGGAAACATATAGTGAAGGAAATGAGCCTTACAGACATGTGGTTGTTACTTTGAAAAAGTAATCGAGTAGGCTGACTCCTACTCGCATTGCAATCAATGATCATCTCGCATTACGGCTCGATGAACATTGGCGTTCATATAGAAACTTGTGCATGCACAAGTTCTGCATGAAGGCTTATTGCACAAAAAAACTGTCGCATTAATTTTAGTGCGACAGTTTTTATTAATTAAACAGAAAATCAGGGCATATGTGTAATATCATAGGAGGCTTAAGATGACAGAGACAATTGCTGCAATTTCAACTGCAGTAGCTCCATCGGGAATAGCAATAGTAAGGATAAGCGGCGATGATGCTTTTGAAATAGCAGATAAAATATATTTTTCCAAAAGCGAAAAAAAGCTTTCATTACAAAAGGGAAATACTATACATTACGGATGGATAAAGGATAATGAGGAAATAATAGATGAGGTTTTAGTCTCTGTATTTAGGAAGCCTCATTCCTATACGGGAGAAGATTCAATAGAAATAAACTGCCATGGTGGAGTTATTGCAGTAAATAAAATATTAGATGCAGTAATAAATGCAGGTGCAAGAATAGCTGATCCGGGTGAATTTACAAAAAGAGCATATCTTAACGGAAGGATGGACATATCGGAAGCAGAGGCAGTAATGGACATAATCTCTGCAAAGAGTGAATATGCACTTCAAAGTTCTGTAAGTCAGTTAAACGGAGGACTTAGCAAAAAAATATCAAAGATAAGAGAAAAGCTGATATATGAATTGGCTTTTATAGAATCAGCGCTTGATGATCCGGAGCATATATCTTTAGATGGATATTCAGAGAAATTATATAAGATTATTATTGAAACAATAGAAAATTTAAAAAAGCTCAGTGATACATCAAAAAAAGGAAAATATATTGAAGAGGGAATTAAAACCGTAATACTCGGAAAGCCAAATGTAGGAAAATCCTCATTGCTCAATATGATGTCAGGAAAGCAAAGGGCAATAGTTACGGAAATTCCCGGAACAACCAGAGATATAATCGAAGAAACAGTAAGGATAGGAAAGACTGCTCTTAAGATGATAGATACTGCAGGTATACATGAATCAGAAGACAGGGTAGAAAAAATAGGTATTGATCTGGCTTGGGAAAAAGCTAAAGAGGCAGATCTTATATTATATGTTATTGACAGCTCAGAAGTATTGAATGATAATGACCGGGAAATATTAAAAATCGTAAAGGATAAAAAGGGAATACTTCTTTTAAATAAAATAGATAAAGAACAAAAAGTAACAAGAGATGATGTATCAAATATATCGGATTTTCCTATAATAGAAATTTCTGCTAAAGAGGAAATAGGAGAGAAAGAGATAAGAGATACGATCGAAAAGATGTTTTTCGACGGGGAAATATCTTTTAATGATGAGGTTTTTATAACAAATGTCAGACATAAAAATCTTTTAGATGAGAGTATATCAAGTCTTTTGCTCGTGAAAAAAAGTATAGAGGATGAAATGCCGGAGGACTTTTATTCAATAGATTTGATGGGTGCGATAGGAGCACTTGATAACATAATAGGCGGAAACCTTTCAGAGGATCTTGTAAACGAAATCTTTAGTAAATTTTGTATGGGAAAATAGGATAAAAGATATCCGTATATTGTAATATATTTAAATTATGTAAACCGGGAGAATATAATGAGCGCTATAGAAGAAACATATGATGTTGCTGTGATCGGTGCCGGACATGCAGGATGTGAGGCAGCACTGGCTTCAGCAAGGTTAGGATTATCAACAGTAATATTTACAGTTAGTGTGGACAGCATTGCTTTTATGCCTTGCAATCCAAATATCGGCGGAACAAGCAAGGGACATTTGGTCAGGGAGCTTGATGCGCTTGGCGGTGAAATGGGAAAAAATATAGATGCCACTTTTATACAGTCTAAAATGCTTAACGGATCAAAGGGACCTGCAGTTCATTCATTAAGAGCTCAGGCGGATAAGAGTGAATATAGCCGCAGAATGAGAAGGGTTATAGAAAACACTGATAATCTTACCGTAAAACAGACAGAAATATGTGAGATTATAGTTGAAAATGGTATTTGTAAGGGAGTAAAGACAATTTCCGGAGCAATTTATCATTCAAAAGCAGTAATATTATGTACAGGTGTATATTTAAATGCATGCTGCATCTATGGTGAAGTAAAGCAGTATACTGGACCTAACGGATTGATGGCAGCAAATCACCTGACTGATTCTCTTTTAGAAAATAATATAGAAATTCTGAGATTTAAAACAGGAACTCCTGCTAGAATAGATAAAAGGACGATTGATTTTTCAAAAATGGAAGAACAGCCCGGAGATGAAAACATAATTCCGTTCTCTTTTTCTACTGACAGGGAAAATATAAAAAAAGATCAGGTATCATGTTGGCTTACATATACAAATGAAAAAACACATGAGATCATAAGGGACAATATAGACAGATCTCCTCTATATTCCGGAGTTATTCACGGAACAGGACCAAGATATTGCCCATCTATAGAGGATAAGGTTGTAAAATTTCCGGACAAAGACAGACATCAGATTTTTATAGAACCTGAAGGAATGTATACAAATGAAATGTATTTATCCGGTATGTCCAGCTCGCTTCCTGAGGATGTACAATATGAAATGTACAGAACTCTGCCGGGACTTGAGCATGCAGAAATAGTAAGAAATGCTTATGCAATAGAGTATGATTGCATAAATCCTATGCAATTAAAATCGTCTCTTGAATTCAAAAAGATATCGGGACTTTTTTCAGCAGGACAGGCAAACGGAAGTTCAGGATATGAAGAAGCAGCTGCACAGGGAATTATAGCAGGGATCAACGCTGCGATGAAGCTTTTGAATAGAGAACCGCTTGTTTTAGACAGATCAGAGGCATATATTGGTGTTTTGATAGATGACCTTTTGACAAAGGAAACAAAAGAGCCATATAGGATGATGACAAGCAGAGCAGAATACAGACTGCTTCTAAGACAGGATAATGCAGATCTTAGACTCAGAAAATATGGACATATGGTCGGGCTCATAAGTGACGAAGAGTACTACAAAACTTTGGAAAAAGAAAAAATTATAAATGAGCAGATAGACAGACTGGAGCACGAGTTTGTAGGTGAATCTGATAAAGTACAGAATCTGCTAAAAAAATATAACTCTACATTATTGAACGGCGGAGTATCACTTGCAGAATTAATAAGACGTCCGGAACTTTCGTATGAAAAAATAGAAGAAATTGATAAGCACAGAGTTAAACTTCCTATTGATATTGAAGAACAGATAAATGTTCAGATTAAATATGAAGGGTATATAAAAAGACAGAAAAAACAGGTTGAGCAGTTCAAAAAGATTGAAAAAAGAAAGATACCTGCAGATATAGATTATGATGATGTAAACAGTCTTCGTATAGAGGCAGTTCAAAAGCTAAAAGCCTTCAGACCCGAAAACATCGGACAGGCTTCAAGAATACAGGGCGTGTCACCTGCTGACATATCTGTTTTAGCAGTATATATAAGTTCAAGAGAAAGAGAAAAGAATATAAAGTGAGAAATTATTCAAAATTAACGGAATTTCTTAAAAATATAGGCTATGATATTTCCAACGATCAAATAGAAATGTTTAATAGGTATTATGAGATGCTTATTGAAAAAAATAAGGTTATGAATCTGACTGCTATAACCGAATTTGATGATGTAGTAGAAAAGCATTTTATTGATAGTCTTGCTATATTAGCTTTTAAAGAATTTAAAGGTATAAATAGCTTTATTGATGTAGGAACCGGAGCAGGATTCCCGGGCATACCATTAAAAATAATGTTTCCGGAAATAAAGGCTGTACTTATTGATTCATTAGGAAAAAGAATCGGATTTTTAGATGAAGTAAAGGAAGAACTTGGATTAGAAAATATTGAATTGATACATACCAGATCAGAGGATATTGCTCATGACGAAGATTACAGAGAAAAATTTGATCTGTGTGTTTCAAGAGCTGTAGCCGGTATAAATGTTCTTTCAGAATATTGTCTTCCACTTGTAAAAGTTGACGGGGTTTTTATTCCTTATAAGTCTGAAAATTATAGCGAAGAAGTTAAGGAAGCCGAAAAAGCATTAAAGATACTCGGAGGCAGAATTAAAGATGAGAAGGAATATTTATTGGGAAGGGAAAAAGCAAGAAGAATATTTCCAATAATAATAAAAGAAAAACCAACTCCAAGTAAATATCCTCGAAAAGCCGGTGTTCCCAACAAAAAACCTCTTTAATGGGGATAAATCAACATTGTTATCAACATTATCAACATAGTTATCCACAAAAATGTGGAAAACTATGTTGATAATTTTTTTTTAAAACTAATTATAAAGTGCAGCTGTATATGGAAATGATGTTTTATGAAATCATACTTTGTTTTAGGATATTAGTATAAGAGGATGATATTTAAAAGCGAAAAGAATGGCTGGTCGAAACATTTATTAAAAATAAAAACGAATTTTTAAATTTTTAATTTAAAAATGAAACAGCATCAAAATACCTAAAAACGAATCAAAGTGCGAATATGATGGGAAAATCAATTGATCAAGATATAGGGTTGGGCAGTGCTTCGAACATTACTTCTTTGATTTTCTCTGTCGGTGATAATGTCTCTTACGCATAGTAAATAAAAAATGTAGTGATGGATTTTTTGTAAAAAAATAAACAGACATATATTCGTAAAAAACATGCAAAATCGTCACGGTAATTGAAACTATATTCACTTCATTGTTAAATAAGGTTTCATGCAGAAAACTAACTGTTTTTTTGTGTACAGTAAATATTTTTTTTGATTTAACCGAAACAATGAAATTGCCTGCTTTAATTGTGAAAAATAATAAACAGTGAGTGGAAACATGCTTGTATCAGGAAGAGAACAGGCAAGCCCTGTGATAAAATGCGAAACATTTATTAAAATGTGGGATGTAGCAAATGTGTATTGCAAATATCTTTTTGACTATATTAGTTAATGACTTAAAGAGCTGTCCATATCATGCAAAGCTAATAGATGATTTTGCTGGAATTCCGGATAATCAAAGGATACAAATGATAAAAATATAAATTTAATTCAAGCATGAAGCAGAGAAGAGTACGATTATAGTTGATATATATAATATTTATGGATAATATATG
>CAVLAA010000020.1:4695-24681 GCA_963660835.1 bacterium | reverse complement strand
GTTTACAAGAAATTTAAAAAGCATGCAGAAAAAACTAGAGTATGGCTTAACGAGGAGAGACAGCAATGATCAAAAAAGAAATGATCGCGATGCTTCTTGCAGGAGGACAGGGAAGTAGACTTGGAGTCCTTACAGATAGAGTCGCGAAACCGGCAGTTGCTTTCGGAGGCAAATACAGAATTATCGATTTCCCTTTGAGCAATTGCGTCAACTCCGGGATTGATACTGTAGGTGTTTTGACGCAGTACCAGCCTCTTCGGTTGAACTCACATATTGGAATCGGTATACCGTGGGATCTCGACAAAACAAAGGGCGGAGTGCATATCCTTTCACCTTATGAAAGCAATTATGGTAGTGGATGGTATAGTGGAACCGCAAATGCTATTTATCAAAATATGAGATTCATGGATACATACAATCCTGAATATGTGGTTATTTTATCGGGAGATCATATTTACAAAATGGATTATCAGCTTATGCTGGAGTATCATAAAGCAAATAAGGCTGATCTTACAATTGCATGTATGAGCGTTCCGTGGGAAGAAGCAAGCAGATTTGGAATAATGATAACAGATGAATGCGGAAGGATTACCGAGTTCGAAGAAAAACCGGAAGAGCCAAGAAGCAATCTGGCATCAATGGGCATTTATATTTTTAATTATGATGTTCTCAAAAAATCACTTGAGGAGCTAAAAGACGAGCCGGCACTTGATTTCGGTAAGCATGTTCTTCCTTATTGCAGAGAAAACGGAAAGAGAATATATGCTTACGAATTCAACGGTTACTGGAAGGATGTAGGAACACTCGGATCATATTGGGAAGCCAATATGGGGCTTATAGATATAGTACCGGAATTCAATCTTTATGAAGAGTTCTGGAAGATATATACAAACAGTGCAACTCCGAGTCCACAGTTCATAGCAGAGGGTTCAAATGTAGAACGCTCAATGATATCAGGAGGATGTGAAATATACGGCACTGTTCAAAACAGTGTACTTGGATACAATGTAAAGGTTGGAAAAGGTGCAGTCGTACGTGATTCGATCATAATGAATGATGTTATTATCGGCGAAAATACAATAATAGAAAAGGCAATAATAGCAGACGGTACAAAGATTGGTTCACAGGCTCATCTTGGAGCAGGAGAAGCAGTTCCAAATGAGGTTAAGCCGAAGATCTACGGAGATGGAATTGTTACTGTAGGTGAAGATACAGTAATTCCGGATGGCGTAACAATCGGTAAAAATACTGCTATTTACGGAATAACGATGCCGGAGGATTATCCGGATGCAACCCTGCCTTCGGGAGGATATCTTGTAAAGGAGGGCAGCAATAAATGAGAGCATTGGGAATAATCTTGGCAGGCGGCAACAACAGTATGATGCGAGAGCTTTCAAATAAGAGAGCTATAGCTGCGATGCCTATACTTGGCAGCTTCAGAGCGATAGATTTTGCTTTGAGCAGTATGACAAATTCAAATATTGACAAGGTAGTTGTACTTCCTCAGTACAATGCAAGATCGCTTAATGAACATTTGAATTCTTCAAAATGGTGGAATTTCGGACGTAAGCACGGTGGTCTTTTCGTATTTACTCCTACAATTACCACAGGAAACAGCTGGTGGTACAGAGGAACAGCAGATGCTATATATCAGAATCTGGATTGGCTTAAGGAATGTCATGAACCATATGTAGTTATCGCATCCGGCGATGGAGTCTACAAGATGGATTATGCAAAGATGCTTGAGTATCATATTCGCAAATCAGCTGATATAACAATAGCATGTACAGATTACCAGGGCGATCCAAGAAGATTTGGAGTTTTGAAAACAAATGCTGACGGAAGGATAACCAGCTTTGAAGAAAAACCAATGGTAACAAATTCAAATCTGGTTTCTATGGGTATATATATTATAAGAAGACGTCTTTTGATAGAGCTTATAGAGCAGAGCGCATTTGAAGGAAGATATGATCTCGTAAAAGATATTCTTATAAGATATATGAATATGAAGAGATTGTATGGCTATAAGGTTAACAGCTATTGGGAAAATATATCTACTGTAGAGTCTTTTTATAAGACAAACATGGATTTCCTGAAAACTGACATCAGAAATTATTTTCTTAAGGAATCGCCGCATGTACATTCGAAAATCATGGATATGCCACCGGCAAAATATAACCCCGGAAGCAGAGTAACAAATTCACTTGTTTCAAGCGGATCGATTATAAATGGAGAAGTTAGAAATTCGGTAGTATTCAGAAATGTTTTTATTGGTAAAAATTGTATTATCAAAGACTCGGTAATACTGAGTGATGTCTATATAGGCGATAATTCACACATTGAGAATTGTGTTGTTGAAAGCGGTGGAACAATTCTCCCGAATTCTTTCTATTTCGGAGAAAATGGAGTAAGGGTAGTGGTAGAGCAAAATAACCGCTACGAACTTTAAAGGAGGATTGTTTATGAAGATCACTGATATCAGAATGAGAAGGATGACAAATGATACAAAGATGAAAGCGGTAGTATCTATTACTATTGACGACGAATTTGTTATACATGATATCAAGATCATAGAAGGCGAAAAAGGTATGTTCATAGCAATGCCAAGCAGAAAATCTGCAGACGGAGAGTATAGAGATATTGCGCATCCGATCAAATCAGAAACAAGAACGGCATTGCAAAAAATGATCTTAGCTGAGTACGACAAAGAAAATACAGAGGCAGAAGCTTGAAAGCAAACCTTTCGAGACTTTCTTAATGACACACATAGTGTGGCTGGAAAGAGGAAATAATGAAGTTTGAATTACCGAAAGCGTTTCTTGAGAGAATCAACGAACAGCTTAAAGATGAATACCAAGACTTCCTTGATAGCTATAACGAAAAGGGAAGAAGAGGTATCAGGATCAACAAACTTAAGACAACTGCACAAGAGATTATTAAACAGGCTCCATTTCATATGGAGCCTGTTCCTTGGGTGGAAAACGGTTTTTTTGTAGATGAAAAGGATGATCCTGCAGGAAGTCCGTTTTACAGAGCGGGACTTTATTATATACAAGAGCCAAGTGCGATGACGCCTGCGGACAGGCTGGAGATTATCCCCGGAGACAGAGTGCTTGATCTTTGTGCGGCACCCGGTGGCAAAGCAACAGCGCTTGCAGCAAAGCTTGAGGGAAAAGGAATACTCGTTGCAAACGACGCCAGCAAATCAAGATGCAGGGCTCTTTTACACAATCTGGAGCTTTTTGGAGCTGATAATATTATAGTTACAAATGAACTTCCGGGCACTCTTTCGGAGGTCTTTCCTGAATACTTTGACAAGATCCTTGTCGATGCTCCTTGCTCCGGCGAGGGAATGTTTAGAAAAGAGCCGGAGGTCATAGGAACATGGACACCTTCAAGAGTTGAGCATTTTGCTGCAGTTCAAAGAGATATAATTGACAATGCAGTAAGTATGCTTAAGCCGGGCGGTATGATGCTTTATTCGACATGTACATTTTCAAAGGATGAAAATGAAGGCAGTATAAGTTATCTTTTGGAAAAACATCCCGAGATGAGTCTGTGTGACATGAAGTGGTATGATGGCTTTGAAAGCGGAAATCCCGACTGGGGCAATAATAATGAAGAACTTTCTAAAACAGTAAGGATATGGCCCCATAAAATGGAGGGAGCGGGGCATTACCTTGCGCTTCTGAAAAAGGATTCAAATGGGAATCAAGCAGAGACCAAAAAAAGTAAAAAATCAAAAAAGAAAACAAAAGCAAATTCGTACAATCAATCCTTTAATAAGGAAGAAAGACAGATAATGGATGAGTTCTTTTCTGATTTTGACGGAGAGATCGATAGGAGCAGCTTTGAGAATAGACAAGGCAAGGTCTATTATATGCCTTTTGGGGTAGAGGAAGTTCCGAGGCTGAGATTTATAAGATGCGGATTATATATGGGAGAGCTCAAAAAGAAAAGATTCGAGGCTTCGCAGGCGCTTGCACTTTGGTACAGAGCAAGTGAATTTAAAAACCATATAGATTTGAATGTGGATGATGAACGGATAAGGGCTTATCTGAACGGGGAAAATATTTCTCTTACGGATGATGAACAAAAAATACCAAATGGCCCGATTTTTGTAAGAATAAGCGGTTATCCTGTCGGATTTGCTAAAAAAATTAACAATATTTTAAAAAATAAATATTTGTGGCTGAAATAAGGCACATAAAGCTGTATATAATGTAGAAATGTTAACATAAAAATGGTAGATTATTACGGAAATGTTACGGAAGTTTAAAAAATGCTTTTCAAAACTCGCGTATAATGTTATAATTCCAAGTGCATGGGGAACAGACTATAGATTTCGGATGTGAAACAAGAGGGGGTCCAAAAAGGATTTTTTAGAAAACAGAGTTCGGAATCTGAGTTTGATGCGTACTTTGTCATCGGGGAATTTAGAGGACAAAGCAAAAGGGGTAACGCGAGGTTACTAATGAATAGAAAGAGAAAAAACATTATTACAGCATTGAGCCTAAGTGCAGTGCTTGCAATTGGTATTCCGTGTTACGCAGGAACTACACAGGAACAGATTGATTCTGTAAACGAAAATAAGGCTCAGACACAGACACAGCTTGTGAGCGTGCAGGACAGGATAAATGCTCTTGAGGCTCAAAAAGGAAATACAGAAGCATATTTGGCAGAGCTTAACAGCCAGCTTACTGATATTTCAGGACAAATGACACAGCTTCAGACACAATATGATCAGAAGTTATCTGAAATCGCACAGATCGAACAGGAACTTGAAGCTGCAAAGGAATCAGAAAAGACTCAGTATGAGGATATGAAGCTTCGTATCAAATATATGTACGAAGAAAGTACAAATGCAGGTGCTTTGGAGTCTCTTTTTTCAGCAGAGAGTTTTACGGAGTTTCTGAACCGAGCAGAAAATATGAGTCAGATCAATCAATATGATCGAGATATGCTCAGTAACTATCAGGATACAGTTAATGAAATAAAAGAAAAAGAAAATCAGCTTGTATCGGAAAAACAGAGCATAGAAACGCTTAAAGAAGAACAGGAGCAGCAGCAGGAAGCTGTTGAAGCTATATTTGAAAATTCATATAGAGAGTATGAAAGCTATCTTCAGGAACTTCAAAGCAGTGAAGGTGAACAGGCAGCTCTTGTATCACAGATCCAAGCTCAGGAAGATGCATTGAATTCGCTCCTTTCACAGAAATATACCGAGGAGGCAGCAGCTAAGGAAGCGGCTCAGCAGGCAGCAGCGATCGAAGCAGCGCAGCAGCAGGCAGCGGCAAATGAAGCAGCACAGCAGCAGACAGCGGCAAATGAGGCAGTACAACAGGCAGCCGCAGTTACAGTACAGCCGGAACAGAGTACAGCTAATGAAGATACATCAAGCGCAAGTGCAGAAACAACATCTCCTGCGCAGACAGATACATCGGATTCTGAAAATACTGCAGGTGCGAATGAAATATCCACAACATATCTTGGAAACTTTAAGCTGACAGCTTATTGTTCATGTGCAAAATGCTGTGGAAAATGGGCAGCTTACGCCGGAATGACAGCAAGCGGTGCACATGCCACAGAGGGTGTTACAGTAGCTATGGGCGGTGTTCCTTTCGGAACTCAGCTTGTAATAAACGGACATACTTATACTGTTCAGGACAGAGGTACGCCGTATGGACATGTAGATGTCTATTTTTCGGATCACCAGGCAGCAGTTCAGTTTGGACTTCAGTATGCAGATGTATATCAAGTTAATTAAAGTTATAAATAAAGTCGGGAATCAGTCACATGGTTTCCGACTTTTGACATATTATAGAATGTTAGCTACAATACCGTAGGAACAGGATGTTTATAATTTGTTAAGGAGATTTAGATGAAAAAATACGATTATCTAATAGTGGGCGCAGGACTTTTTGGAGCTGTATTTGCATATGAAGCTGCTAAAAAAGGAAAAAAATGTCTTGTTATTGATAAGAGAGATCATATAGGCGGCAATATTTATACAGAAAATATAGAAGGGATTAACGTACATAAGTATGGCGCGCATATATTTCATACATCTGATAAGGAAATATGGGATTATGTAAATCAGTTTGCGGAATTTAATCAGTACATTAATTCGCCGGTAGCAATCTATAAGAATGAGTTATATAATCTGCCTTTTAATATGAACACCTTCAGCCGTATGTGGAATATAAAAACACCGGAGGAAGCAAAGAAGATTATTGATGAACAGAGAAAGGAGCTTAATATAACTGATCCGAAAAATCTTGAGGAGCAGGCTCTTTCACTTGTAGGAAGAGATGTATATGAGAAGCTTATCAAGGGATATACGGAAAAGCAGTGGGGACGTGACTGCAAGGAGCTTCCGGCTTTTATAATAAAAAGACTTCCGCTTAGATTTACTTATGACAATAACTATTTCAGCGACAGATTTCAGGGCATTCCTATAGGAGGTTATACAGGTATTGCAGAAAAGCTGCTTGCAAACAGTGATGTTCTTCTTGGTACTGTTTATAAGGAATTCATAAAGCAAAATCCGGATATTGCCGAAAAAACAATATACACCGGAATGATAGATGAATTTTTTGATTACAAACTCGGGGCGCTTCAATATAGAAGTGTTAGATTTGAAACAGAGATACTCGATATGGAAAATTATCAGGGAAATGCGGTTGTTAATTATACTCAAAGAGAAATTCCGTTTACAAGAATTATCGAGCATAAGCATTTTGAATACGGAAAGCAGGAAAAAACCGTTATATCAAGGGAATATTCTTCTGAATGGAAAAAGGGAGATGAACCGTATTATCCTGTAAATGATGAGAAAAATTCAGCATTATATGAAGAATATAAAAAGCTTGCAGAAGAAAAAAATGATATGATCTTTGGCGGACGTCTTGGTATGTATAAATACTTTGACATGGATAAAGTCATAAGAGCAGCGCTTGACGTTTGCTCATGTGAGCT
The DNA here is from genome assembly GCA_963660835.1 of bacterium. Lineage (GTDB taxonomy): Bacteria > Bacillota > Clostridia > Lachnospirales > Lachnospiraceae > Alectryocaccobium. The sequence goes on along the minus strand of CAVLAA010000020.1, from coordinate 17,703 downwards.
TAGATAAAAAATGCAGAAAAAATAATCAAGTCTCTTCAACTTTTTGTTGACAGAGGCTTGATTTTATTGTACATTTAGGATTGCGTTATTATGGAAAGTAGGTTACTGGCTTTTTTTTTAAAATTCAAAGAAAAAGTGATGTAAAAACAAACGCTGTAATTAGTAACTATTAATATAAATTATACACATAAGAGGTAAAACGTCAATGGAGAAAAACAGGATACGCCCTATTGCCTCAGGTAGAAACACAAGAATGACCTACCAGAGACAAAAAGAAGTACTTGAAATGCCTAACCTTATTGAGGTCCAAAAATATTCTTATAATTGGTTCCTTAAGGAAGGTCTTAAAGAAATATTTGAAGACATTTCCCCGATAGAGGATTACGGCGGAAAACTCAGCCTTGAGTTTTTGGACTTTACCCTGTGTGAGGATGATGTTAAATATTCTATAGAAGAGTGCAAGCAAAGAGATACGACCTATGCAGCACCTCTTAAGGCAAAGGTTCGCCTTTTTAATAAGGAAAAGGATGAAATGACCGAACATGAGATCTTCATGGGCGATCTTCCTTTGATGACTGAAACAGGTACCTTTGTGATCAATGGTGCAGAGCGTGTTATCGTCAGCCAGCTTGTACGTTCTCCTGGAATTTATTATGCATTTTCGCACGACAAAATCGGTAAGGAACTTTATTCATGCACGGTTATTCCAAACAGAGGTGCATGGCTTGAGTACGAAACTGATTCAAATGACGTCTTTTATGTTAGAGTAGATAGAACACGTAAGGTGCCGATAACTGTACTTATCCGTGCACTCGGAATTGGCACAAACGCTCAGATCAAGGAGCTTTTCGGCGATGAGCCAAAGATCGAAGCTTCTCTTTTAAAGGACGTATCAACGAACTATCAGGAAGGTCTTCTTGAACTTTACAAAAAGATCCGTCCGGGCGAGCCTCTTGCTGTTGAAAGCGCAGAGAGCCTTATAAATGCAATGTTCTTTGATCCGAGAAGATATGATCTTGCGAAGGTTGGACGTTATAAGTTCAATAAAAAGCTTGCGCTCAGAAACCGTATAAAGGGAGCAGTTCTTGCTGAGGATGTTGTAAATCCTGAGACCGGCGAGATAATTGCAGAAAAAGGAACAGTTATAACTAAAGAGCTTGCAGATGATATCCAGTATGCTGCAGTTCCTTTTGTAATGATCGCAACAGAGGAAAGAACTGTTAAAGTACTTTCAAACCTTATGGTTGACATTACAAGATATGTAGATGTTGATCCGAGTGAAGTACATGTTACAGAAGAGGTTTATTATCCTGTACTTAAGGAAATATTGGATGAGTACGAAGATATAGACGATATCAAGAGTGCTATTGTCAGAAGAATACATGAGCTTATTCCTAAGCATATTACCAAAGAAGATATAATTGCTTCTATTAATTACAATATGCATCTTGAATATGGTCTTGGAACAGATGATGATATAGATCACCTTGGAAACAGAAGAATCCGTTGTGTAGGCGAGCTGCTTCAGAACCAGTATCGTATCGGATTATCAAGACTGGAAAGAGTTGTCAGAGAGCGTATGACAACTCAGGATACAGATGTTATCACTCCACAGTCTCTTATAAATATTAAGCCTGTTACGGCAGCAGTTAAGGAGTTCTTCGGATCATCACAGCTTTCACAGTTCATGGATCAGAATAACCCTCTTGGAGAGCTTACACATAAGCGCCGTCTCTCTGCATTGGGACCTGGCGGTCTTTCAAGAGACAGAGCCGGATTCGAGGTTCGAGATGTACATTATACGCATTACGGAAGAATGTGTCCTATCGAGACACCTGAAGGACCTAACATCGGTCTTATCAACTCACTTGCTTCCTATGCACGTATTAACGAATATGGATTTATTGAAGCTCCATACAGAAAAATAGACAAGAGCGATCCTGTAAATCCGAAGGTAACAGACGAGGTTGTCTATATGACAGCTGATGAAGAGGATAATTATCATGTAGCACAGGCTAATGAGCCTCTTGACGCTGAAGGACATTTTATTCATAAAAATGTTTCCGGACGTTACAGAGCAGAGACTCAGGAATATGAGCGCAGCCTTTTTGATTACATGGACGTTTCTCCTAAGATGGTATTTTCTGTTGCTACAGCGCTCATCCCATTCCTTCAGAATGATGATGCTAACCGTGCTCTTATGGGATCAAACATGCAGCGTCAGGCAGTTCCGCTTCTTTTCACAGAGGCTCCTGTAGTAGGAACCGGTATGGAAGCAAAGGCAGCAGTCGATTCAGGTGTATGTGTTGTAGCCAAAAAGGATGGTGTAGTTTCTTATTCTACATCAAAGGAAATACATGTAAAAAATGATGATGGTACAAAGGATGTATATCATCTTACAAAATTCATGCGAAGCAACCAGAGCAACTGCTACAATCAGAGACCTATAGTTACAAAGGGTGAACGTGTTAAAGCAGGCGATGTAATTGCAGACGGACCATCTACATCAGACGGTGAGCTTGCTCTTGGAAAGAATCCTCTTATCGGATTTATGACATGGGAAGGTTATAACTACGAGGATGCTGTTCTTCTTAGCGAAAGACTTGTAGAGGAGGATGTATATACATCTATCCATATCGAGGAATATGAAGCAGAAGCCAGAGATACAAAGCTCGGACCTGAGGAGATCACAAAGGATGTTCCGGGTGTCGGCGATGAAGCGCTGAAGGATCTTGACGAAAGAGGAATAATCCGTATCGGTGCTACTGTAAGAGCCGGAGATATACTTGTAGGAAAAGTTACACCTAAGGGTGAAACTGAGCTTACAGCAGAGGAGAGACTTCTTCGCGCGATCTTTGGTGAGAAAGCAAGAGAAGTTCGTGATACATCACTTAAGGTTCCGCACGGAGAATACGGAACAGTAATTGATGCAAAGGTATTTACAAGAGAAAACGGAGATGAGCTTTCACCGGGTGTAAATGAAGGCGTAAGGATTTATATAGCTCAGAAGCGTAAGATTTCAGTTGGTGATAAGATGGCCGGACGTCATGGAAACAAGGGTGTCGTTTCCAGAGTTCTTCCTGTAGAGGATATGCCATTCCTTCCGAACGGACGTCCGCTTGATATAGTTCTTAACCCTCTTGGTGTGCCAAGCCGTATGAACATCGGACAGGTTCTTGAGATTCATTTGAGCCTTGCAGCTAAGGTGCTTGGTTTTGAGATCGCAACACCTGTATTTGATGGTGCAAACGAGATAGATATTCAGGATACATTAAAGCTCGCAAATGATTATGTAAACTGCTCATGGGAAGAGTTTACAGAACTCCACAAGGATGAACTTTTGCCTGAGGTTTATGATTATCTTGATAAAAATAAAGCTCATAGAGAGCAGTGGGCAGGTGTTCCGATTTCAGAGGACGGAAAAGTCCTTCTTAGAGACGGACGTACCGGAGAATATTTTGACAGCCCGACAACAATAGGATTCATGCATTATCTTAAGCTCCATCACCTTGTTGATGATAAGATACATGCACGTTCAACAGGTCCTTACTCACTTGTAACTCAGCAGCCTCTTGGAGGTAAAGCTCAGTTTGGTGGACAGCGTTTCGGAGAGATGGAGGTTTGGGCTCTTGAGGCTTATGGTGCTTCATATACACTTCAGGAGATCCTTACAATGAAGTCGGATGATGTTGTCGGACGTGTTAAGACATATGAGGCAATTATCAAAGGAGAGAATATACCTGAACCGGGAATTCCGGAGTCATTCAAGGTATTGCTTAAAGAAATGCAGTCTCTCGGACTTGATATTAGAGTATTGCGTGATGACAATACAGAAGTAGAAATAATGGAATCCGTAGATTATGGCGATACAGATCTTCGTTCGGTTATTGAAGGAGACAGATACAACAGACGTTCAGAGGATGATTCGTTTGCTGAGCATGGCTTTGGCAAGCAGGAATTCCAGGGCGAAGAGCTTGTAGATGTCGAAGAGGAAGGTCCGGATGAAATGGATACGGACGAGTTACTTGATTCTCTTGAATAATCGTAAACTTATAATCAGACTTTCATTGGAAAGGGGTATTTAAATGCCTGAAAATGTAAATAATGCTTCAACATATCAGCCGTTAAATTTTGATGCGATCCGTATCGGGCTTGCTTCTCCTGATAAAATCAGAGAATGGTCACATGGAGAAGTAAAAAAGCCGGAGACAATCAACTATAGAACACTTAAGCCGGAAAAGGATGGTTTGTTTTGCGAAAGAATCTTCGGACCGGCAAGAGATTGGGAATGTCATTGCGGAAAGTATAAGAAAATCCGCTATAAAGGCGTAGTTTGCGACAGATGTGGAGTTGAGGTTACAAAGTCCAGCGTTCGTAGAGAGCGTATGGGACATATCGAGCTTGCAGCACCTGTTTCACATATTTGGTACTTTAAGGGGATTCCTTCAAGAATGGGACTTATTCTTGATATTTCTCCGAGAACACTTGAAAAGGTTCTGTATTTTGCAAATTATATAGTTCTTGATCCGGGAGAGAATACAAAGCTTATGTATAAGCAGGTACTTACGGAGAAAGAATACCAGGAAGCTTATGACACCTATGGTGATACATTTAGAGTTGGCATGGGTGCTGAGTCTATACAGGAGCTTCTTGCTGCTATAGACCTTGAAAAAGAATCAGAAGAATTAAATGCAGCTCTGAAGGAAGCTACAGGTCAGAAGAGAACAAGGATTATCAAAAGACTTGAGGTTATAGAGGCATTCAGAGAGTCAGGAAACCGTCCTGAGTGGATGATATTAGACGCTATTCCGGTTATCCCACCGGATCTGCGTCCTATGGTACAGCTTGACGGTGGACGTTTTGCTACATCTGACCTTAATGATCTTTACAGAAGGATCATAAATAGAAATAACCGTTTGAAACGACTTCTTGAGCTTGGAGCACCTGAAATCATCGTAAGAAACGAAAAACGTATGCTTCAGGAAGCTGTAGATGCGCTTATTGACAATGGACGTCGCGGCCGTCCTGTTACAGGACCGGGAAACAGAGCCCTTAAGTCTCTTTCTGATATGCTTAAAGGTAAATCAGGACGATTCCGTCAGAACCTTCTCGGAAAGCGTGTCGATTATTCAGGACGTTCAGTTATCGTCGTAGGACCGGAACTCAAGATCTATCAGTGTGGTCTGCCTAAGGAAATGGCAATTGAGTTGTTCAAGCCGTTTGTTATGAAAGAACTTGTAGCAAATAACATGGCTCATAACATCAAGAATGCCAAAAAGATGGTTGAAAAGATGCAGCCTGAAGTATGGGATATACTTGAAAAGGTTATCAAGGAGCATCCGGTAATGCTTAACCGTGCACCTACACTTCACCGTCTTGGTATCCAGGCATTTGAGCCTATCCTTGTAGAAGGTAAAGCTATAAAGCTTCATCCGCTTGTATGTACAGCATTTAATGCGGATTTCGATGGTGACCAGATGGCTGTCCACCTTCCGCTTTCAGTAGAGGCTCAGGCGGAGTGCAGATTTATGCTCTTATCACCTAACAACCTGTTGAAGCCTTCTGATGGTGGACCGGTAGCCGTTCCTTCACAGGATATGGTACTTGGTATATATTATCTTACACAGGAACGTCCGGGCTCAAAGGGAGAAGGAAGCATATTTAAGGATGAAAATGAAGCAATCCTTGCATATGAAAACGGATATATCACACTGCAGACTATAATAAAGGTTCGTGTTTCAAAGACAGATGAAGACGGAAATACTATTACAGATGTAATACAGTCAACACTTGGACGTATTCTCTTTAATGAGATCATTCCTCAGGATCTTGGATTTGTAGACAGAACAATACCCGGTAATGAGCTTAAGCCGGAGATTGATTTCCTTGTAGCAAAGAAACAGCTTAAGAAGATACTGGAAAAAGTTATTAATAAGCATGGAGCTACAGTTACTGCAGAGGTTCTTGATAATATCAAGTCAATGGGTTATAAATATTCAACTCGTGCAGCAATGACAGTTTCAATTTCAGATATGACTGTGCCGGAGCAGAAGCCTGCACTTATCCAGAAGGCTCAGGAAACTGTTGATAGGATCACCAGAAACTATAAGAGAGGTCTTATCACAGATGAAGAGCGTTACAAAGAGGTTGTTGAAACCTGGAAGCAGACTGATGATGAGCTTACTCATGACCTTCTGACAGGTCTTGATAAATACAATAACATCTTCATGATGGCCGATTCCGGAGCCCGTGGTTCTGATAAGCAGATCAAACAGCTTGCAGGTATGCGTGGACTTATGGCTGATACAACAGGACATACTATCGAGCTTCCTATTAAGTCAAACTTCCGTGAAGGTCTTGACGTACTTGAGTATTTCATGTCTGCACATGGAGCTCGTAAAGGACTTTCAGATACTGCGCTTCGTACAGCCGATTCAGGATACCTTACAAGACGTATGGTTGACGTATCTCAGGAGCTTATCATCAGAGACGTTGACTGCTGTGAGAATCGTGATGAGATCATAGGAATGCCTGTACATACATTTGCCGACGGAAAAGAAGAGATCGAATCACTTCAGGAAAGAATCACAGGAAGATTTACCTGTGAGGATCTCTATGACAATGATGGCAATGTAATAGTTAAGAAGAATACCATGATCACTCCTGCAGCTGCAGAGAAGATTATGGCTACAAATGATAAAAACGGTGAGCCGCGTAAAAAGATCAAGATCCGTACTATACTTACATGCCGTTCACATAACGGAATCTGTGCTAAGTGCTACGGAGCCAACATGGCAACAGGAAAGCCTGTACAGGTTGGTGAGTCAGTCGGAATCATTGCAGCTCAGTCTATCGGTGAGCCTGGTACACAGCTTACAATGCGTACATTCCATACAGGTGGTGTTGCCGGTGGAGATATCACACAGGGTCTTCCTCGTGTCGAGGAGCTTTTCGAGGCACGTAAGCCTAAAGGACTTGCTATTATTACAGAGATTGCCGGAACAGCTACTATCAAGGATACAAAGAAAAAGCGTGAGATCATTGTTGAGGATGCAGAAAACGGTCTTTCAAAGACATATCTTATCCCATATGGATCACGTATCAAGGTTATGGATGGTCAGCAGCTTGAGGCCGGTGATGAGCTTACAGAAGGTAGCGTAAATCCGCATGATATCCTTCGTATAAAGGGCGTAGAGGCAGTTCAGGATTATATGCTCCGTGAGGTTCAGAGAGTTTACAGACTTCAGGGTGTTGAGATCAGTGATAAGCATATAGAGGTTATTGTTCGCCAGATGCTTAAGAAAGTTCGTATCGAGCAGAACAATGATACAGATATGATGCCGGGAACACTTGTGGATGTTCTTGAATTTGAAGATAAGAACGAAGAAGCAATTAAAGAAGGAAAGCAGCCTGCGGAAGGCAAGAGAATTCTTCTCGGAATCACAAAGGCATCACTTGCTACAGATTCCTTCCTTTCAGCAGCATCATTCCAGGAGACTACAAAGGTTCTTACAGATGCAGCTATCAAGGGCAAGGTTGACCACCTTATCGGACTTAAGGAAAATGTAATACTTGGTAAGCTTATACCTGCAGGAACAGGTATGAAGTGCTACAGTAATATCAAGCTTGATACCGATAATGAATTAAAAACTGCTGCAGAGGCATTTGTTCAGTCAGGAGAAGATGAAGATCTTATATCAGAGGAGGTTCAGAATGAAGATTTTGAAGCACCTGAGGATGAAGAACTCATCGGATTTGATGAAGAAAGTACAGAAGCACCTGTAGAAATCTAATAACAATTAAGCCACTGCTATTACATGTTGTGATGCAGTGGCTTTTTGCAAAAGAGGGCAAATATAATGAATGAGATCATAGCACCTATATATGTGATAACAGGCTTCCTTGATGCCGGAAAAACTTCATTTTTGAATTTTACAATAGGACAGGATTATTTTCAGATAGATGATACTACTCTGCTCATAGTATGTGAGGAGGGCGAGGAGGAATATGATGAGAAATTCCTGCTGAAAAACAATACTGTTATTGAATATATAGATAAAAAAGAAGAGCTTACAGCTGACAAGCTTAAGGAGTTTGCAAAAAAATATGATCCCCAAAGAGTAATCGTGGAGTACAATCCGCTCTGGGGAATGCAATATATCGAAGAACTTAACATGCCATTTGGATGGGGTATTGTCCAGGAAATCGTAATGGTAGATGCCAGTGAATTCAAGGTATACATGAACAACATGAAATCTTTATTTGTAGATATGTTTAAAAATGCCGATATGGTTACATTCAACAGATGTTCAAGAGATATGGAGCTTGCAAACTTCAGAAGGAGCATCAAGGTTGTAAATCCTGCATGTGAGGTTGTTTTCGAGGATGGAGAAGGCGAGATCGTAGAAATGAGCAACGATCCTCCGTATGATATGAATCAGAAGGTGATCAATATCGAGGATATCGATTTTGGTATCTTTTATGTTGATGCCGGAGAAAACAAAGAGCGCTATCAGGGTAAAACAGTCAGGATCCACGGACAGGTTTCGAAAAGCTCAGATCCTAAGTCTGAGGTTTTTGTTCCGGGAAGAAAGGCTATGACTTGCTGTGCAGATGACATGACTTTTATAGGATTTTTATGTAAAAGCAAGCATACGAAGGCACTCATAGCAGGAAGCTGGGTATATGTTACAGCAAAGATCAATTATGAACAGAGATGGGAATATGGCGGACAGGAAGGACCTGTACTGTATGCTTCAAAGATAGAGAAGGCAGGCCCGCCTGAGTATGAATGGGTTTCATTCTCATAATTTAAAGGATAGGATATGTATTTAATAGTCGGACTCGGTAATCCCGAGAAGAAATATGATAAAACAAAGCACAATATCGGCTTTGATGCTATAGATGAGCTGATAGATAAATTTGATATTCCATCTTCAGGCATAGCCATGAAAGGAATGTACGGAAAGGGCTTCATTGGGACAGAGAAGGTAATGGTCATGAAGCCGCTTACATATATGAATCTCAGCGGTCATGCTGTAAGAGCTTTCGTTGATTATTACAATATAGATATAGAAAACGAACTTATCGTAATTTATGATGATGTAGATATGCCGGCAGGACAGCTTCGTATCAGAAAAAAAGGAAGTGCCGGAAGTCATAACGGAATGAAAAGCATCATTCAGATGCTTGGAACAGGTGATTTTACAAGAATTAGGATCGGAATAGGCCCTAAGCCTGAAAAATGGGATCTGGCAGATTATGTTCTTGCTCCATTTGCAAAAGAGGAAAGAGAAAAGGTCGACGATGTTGTAGGCATGATACCTGATATAATGGAAAAAATATCCAAAGATGGAGTTGAGCTTGCAATGACAGCCTACAATAAAAAGAACAGTAAATAACAGGGATAGGACAAATGAAAGCATTATGGGCTCCTATAAAAGAGATAAGCGGCATTGAGGACATCATAAGCAGTGTAAAAAACGGCAAGGCATCTGTTAATATAAGCGGATGCCTTGATTCGCAGAAAGTAAATATTGCTGCAGCAATCATAAACAATGTCAATAAGGCTCTTGTTGTTGCCGAAAATGACTTAAAAGCAAGACAGCTATATGAAGATTGGCAGCTTTATGATGAAAATTCTATATTATATCCGTCAAGAGATATGATATTTTATCAGTCAGCAGTGTCCGGAAATCCGGTAGAAATAGCAAGACTAAAAGCAATAAAAGCGTTATCGGAGCAAAAGAAAGTTACCGTAATAACCTCAGCAGGGGGGTGCATGGACTTTCTTTTGCCTTTTGACGTGTTTAAAAATAACACTATAAGCATAGCTGCAGGAGATGAAATAGACCAACAGGAGCTTATCAGAAAGCTTGTATCTATAGGCTATGAAAGAGAAGCACAGATAAATAAGCCTGGCGAGTTTGCTGTAAGAGGCGGGATAATAGACATATTTGATATGACGCAGGAAAACCCATATAGGATAGAGCTATGGGGCGATGAGGTCGATTCTATCAGGTATTTTGATGCTGAGAGCCAAAAGTCATTTGAAAATGCAGATATTGTCGACATATTTCCGGCTACGGAAGAAATAGGAAATGATTCAAAGGACTTCTGTAAAAATCTTAAGGCTACATTTGCTGATTATTTTGAGAAGAACGGACTTATAGTATTGGATGAGCCGGCTAGGATTGCAGAAAATGCGAAGGCTCTTTATACAGAATTTACTGATGCTATGGCCGGACGGATAGAAAATAAGCAGATAAAGGCAGAGGATTCCAACAGGATGACTGCTCCCGAGGCTTTATTTTCAAAGTTTTCAAGGCGAAACTTAGTTGCTTTTTCACTTATGGATTATAACGATGAATTGGGACTTAAGCTTGATCGTCATTTTAGTATGACAGTCCGCTCGGTCAATTCATACAATAATCAGTTTGAGCTGCTCATAAAGGATCTGAAAAAGTGGAAAAAATCAGGCTATAGAGCCATTTTATTATGTCCTTCAAGAACAAGAGGCGAAAGATTAGCAAAAAACCTTCTGGATGAAGGATTAAATGCATTCTTTTCTGAAAATGATGAGAGAGATTTGAGTCCGTCAGAAGTAATGATACTGCATGGAAATGCAGCAAGAGGCTTTGAGTATCCTCTTCAGAAATTTGTTCTTGTAACGGAATCAGACATATTTGGACAAAAGCACAAGAAAAAAACAAGGGCAAAAAGATATGAAGGAAAGAGCATAGCAGGCTTTTCACAGCTTTCAATAGGTGACCATGTAGTACATGAATTCCACGGCCTTGGAATATACAGAGGAATAGAAAAGATTGAAAGAGACGGTATAATCAAGGATTATATCAAGATTGAATATGCAAAAGGCGATTGTCTTTATGTTCAGGCATCACAGATAGGAAGCCTTCAAAAATACGGAAGCTCAGAGTCTCATAACAGTCTTAAGCTGAATTCGCTCAGAACAAATGAATGGACAAGGACAAAAAGCCGTGTAAAGAAAGCTGTAAAGGATATAGCAGCAGAGCTGATAAAGCTTTATTCAATAAGGCAGAATTCCAAGGGTTTCAGCTTTAGTGAAGATACTGTATGGCAAAGAGAATTTGAAGAGATGTTTCCGTTTGAGGAAACAGGCGATCAGCTTGAAGCAATTGCCGAAACCAAGAAGGATATGGAAAGTACATCCATAATGGACAGGATCATATGCGGAGATGTAGGATACGGAAAAACAGAGGTTGCGATAAGAGCAGCATTTAAGGCTGTACAGGACAGCAAGCAGGTTGTGGTACTTGTTCCGACCACTATATTGGCTCAGCAGCATTATTATACATTTTCTCAGAGAATGAAGGATTTTCCGGTAAGGATCGACCTTATGTGTCGGTTTAGAACTGCAGCACAGCAAAAGAAGACAATAGAGGACCTAAAGAACGGCCTTGTAGATATCGTTATAGGTACTCATAGGGTTCTGTCAAAGGATATAAAATACAAGGATCTTGGATTGCTCATAATCGATGAGGAGCAGAGATTCGGTGTATCTCATAAAGAAAAGATAAAGCAGATACGATCTAAAATAGATGTGCTTACGCTTTCAGCAACTCCTATCCCAAGAACACTGCATATGGGACTTATCGGTATAAGAGATATGAGTGTTTTAGAGGAACCGCCGGTTGACAGAGTTCCTATACAAACCTATGTAATGGAATATGACGACGAAATAGTAAGAGAGGCAATATCAAGAGAGCTTGCAAGGAACGGACAGGTTTATTATGTATTTAACAGAGTAGCAGGCATAGCTGAGATGGCGTCAAGGATTGCTGAAATGTTTCCGGATGCTGAGGTTGCATTTGCAAATGGTCAAATGAACGAGAGAGCACTTGAGCAGATAATGTACCGCTTTATAAATGGTGATATAGATATACTTGTTTCTACAACGATCATAGAAACCGGGATGGATATTTCGAATGTAAATACAATGATAATCCATGATGCTGATAATTTTGGATTATCACAGCTTTATCAGCTTAGAGGAAGAATCGGAAGAGCAAACAGGACAGCTTATGCTTTTTTGATGTACAGACGTAATAAGCTGCTAAAGGAAGAAGCAGAGAAAAGACTTCATGCTATCAGAGAGTTTAGTGATATCGGCAGCGGGATAAAGATCGCCATGAGAGATCTTGAAATAAGAGGAGCAGGCAATCTGTTAGGAGCAGAGCAAAGTGGCCATATGCAGGATGTAGGCTATGATCTGTACTGTAAAATGCTCACTGAGGCTGTAAATGAGGCTAAGGGAATAGAAGAAGATACAGATTTTGAGACATCGCTAGATATAAGGGTAGATGCATTTATTCCTGAAAGCTATATTACAAATGAAAAACAGAGACTGGAAATTTATAAGAGAATCGCTGCGGTTGAAAATGAGAACGAAAGAGATGAGATTCTCGAGGAGCTTATTGACAGATTTTCAGATCCGCCGAAGAGTGTACAGAATCTCCTTATGGTTGCGGAATTAAAGTCAAGAGCTCACAGACTCTTCTTTACAGATATAAAACAAATTGGAAATGAAATACAGCTTGTATTTTATGAAAAAGCAAGGATAAATGTTGAAAATATTCCAAAGGTAATAGATGAGCTTGGCGGCAGGATCAAATTTTATATAAAGGATGGTCCGAAATTCATATATACAATGCCGAAACGGCAGGGAAGAAACAAAGCCGCAACAGAAGAACTGCAGGAAATAATAGAGGCCTGCGAAAGAAATATTATGCCTTGATATAAGATTTAAAGATGAGGTGTTAGCACTCGTTTTTGACGAGTGCTAAATTTTTCTTGACATTTCCTAACTATGTTACTAATATATAGTGCATAGGGCCATTTTATTGGACTATCGTATAAAGCAAATGAGGCGGCTGCATATATGCATAATGCGGCATTCCCTCTTAATAATATTAAGGAGTGATAAAATATGGCAGCAAAAAAAGGAAATTTATCAATAAACAGTGACAA
>CAVLAA010000020.1:0-4685 GCA_963660835.1 bacterium | reverse complement strand
TTCCTATAATCAAGAAGTGGATGTATTCCGATCAGGATATATTTGTTAGAGAGATAATTTCAAATGCATGTGATGCGATCACAAAGCTTAAAAAGCTAAGTACAGCAGGCGAATATGATATGCCTGATGATTATAAGGCAAAGATAAGTGTTATTCTTGATGACAAAGAAAAAACAATGAAGGTAATAGACAATGGTATCGGTATGACAGCCGATGAGGTTGAGGAATATATTACCCAGATTGCATTTTCGGGAGCAACAGAATTCCTTGAAAAATATAAGGATAAGGCAGATGAAGATCAGATCATCGGCCATTTCGGACTTGGATTCTACTCATCATTTATGGTTGCTGATGAGGTCCATATTGATTCTCTTTCATATAAGGGCGGAAAGTCTGTACATTGGACATGTGACGGAAGTACCGAATATGAAATGGAGGAAGGCAATAAAGATACAGTAGGAACCGAAATCACATTGTATCTCAATGAGGATTGTTATGAATATTCAAATCTCATAAGAGTTCGTGACGTTCTTGAAAAATACTGTTCATTTATGCCTGTAGAAATCTATGTATCTCAGGCAAATGCCGAGCCGGAGTATGAGACTATCGATGAGGCAGATTTAAAGGATACAGATACTGTTATTGAGCATATACATGAGGATGCAAAAACAGAGGAAAAAGAAAATGACAAGGGTGAGAAGGAGACAGTAGAAATTTCACCGGCTAAGGATTCGGTGAAAATCCTGAAAAGACCTGTTCCTGTAAACGACATTCATCCTTTATGGACAAAGAGACCGGGTGATTGTACAGAAGAGGAATATAAAGATTTCTATAGAAAAGTATTCAGGGATTATAAGGAGCCTTTATTCTGGATCCATTTAAATATGGATTATCCGTTTAATTTAAAAGGAATACTTTATTTCCCAAGGATCAATACAGAATATGAGTCAATCGAAGGAACGATCAAGCTTTATAATAATCAGGTATTTATTGCTGACAACATTAAGGAAGTCATTCCGGAATACCTTCTTCTCTTAAAAGGTGTTATCGATTGTCCGGATCTTCCACTTAATGTATCAAGAAGTGCACTTCAGAATGATGGATTTGTAACAAAGATTTCGGATTATATCTCAAAGAAGGTTGCTGACAAGCTTTCCGGAATGTGCAAGACAGATCGTGAAAACTATGAAAAATATTGGGATGATATCTCACCATTTATTAAATTTGGATGCATAAGGGATAAAAAATTCTCAGATAAGATGATGGACTATATCCTATATAAGGATATCAATGACAAATATCTTACATTTAAAGATCTTGTGCCACAAGAGGAGAAAACCGAAGAAGCTGACAAAAAGGACAGTACACAGGAGATTAAGGAAGAAGATAAGCCTATAGTTTACTATGTAACCGATCCAATCCAGCAGGGACAGTATATAAGCCTGTTCAAGGAGCAGGGAAAGGATGCGGTTGTATTAAGAAATAATATCGATACAAGCTTCATCACACATGTTGAACGAGTTGAAAACAATGTCCGCTTCCAGAGAATAGATGCGAAAATTTCGGATGAGCTCAAGGACGGAGATGAGGATCTTACAGAGATCACAAAGGAACTTCAGGAGGTATTTAAGAAGGCTGTAGCAAATGATAAGCTTACAGTTACTGTTGAAAATCTTAAGAATGAGAAAACAGCAGCAGTAATTACACTTTCCGAAGAGGAACGAAGAGTTCAGGAAATGATGAAGATGTACGGAATGAGTGGTATGGGAGGAATGGATGCAGATGCATTTAAGCCAAATCCGACACTTGTACTTAACAACAATCATCCGCTTATAAAATATATTGCAGAAAATAAAGAAAAAGAAAACATCGATGAAGTATGCAGACAGGTTTATGATCTTGCTTTGATAGCAAATCAGCCTCTTTCAGTTGATGAAATGAGTAAATTCATAGAAAGAAGCCAGACTATTCTTTTAGACAGCCTGAAAAAATAAGAACAGGCATTACTGCATGTAAATATGAGGACTTCATTTGGTATGTCTGTGAGGTAAGCTTGATTTTTTGATGCTCTCGTTGTATACTTTATACATTATTTTGTAGGTTTTTATGGTATTACCATAATTAAACAATAAAAAGGAGCGGAAAATGAGTCAGGAAAAGGTTGACCAGTATAAAAAGGAAAAGGCTAACAGAAAGAAAACCATAAATAAAGAAAAACGTCTTTATAAACTGGAAATGGGTGCTGTAGTAGTTGTTTTGGCAGCAGCGATCGGATGGTTCGGATATTCGATATATCAGAGTAAGCAGCCTGAAAATACAATAAACGTGGCTACAGATTATACAGCTGTTGATAATTATTTGAATGGTCTCACATATGAATAAAAAATCAAGGTACGCGAAAGCGTACCTTGATTTTTAATAATCAAACTAAAAATTTTTAGCCAATGGAAAGATTAGCATTTTTCAACATTGGCAGCCTGTAATCCCTTAGGACCTTCTGTTAATTCATAAGAAACAGACTGACCCTCATCAAGAGATTTGAAGCCTTCTCCCTGGATGGCTGAAAAATGTACGAAAACATCTTTTCCATCCTCACCTGTAATGAATCCATAGCCTTTTTCGGCATTGAACCATTTTACTGTACCCTTGTTCATTTGTAATACCTCCGTTATAAAAAAGAAAAAATATTGGATTTAGAGAAAAAACTAAATCCTTGCAAGCTATTTGATTATATTTCTTTTGTAAATAAACGTCAATATTATAATTGTAAGATTGGAATAGTGACAGTATAAGAAAAAATAGCATGAATATATAGTAATTCCGTATTTGTGAAAAAGGAGCACAAGAAATGAACGATAAGCTTCAAAATATTGGACATATTTTGGATCTGGCTAAAAGAGCATATTCAAGAAATATATATACATATTCTGCTTTTTTAAGTATTTCCGAGCAGGATATTATAAAAAAAGAACTTATGAAAGCTGGATTTACAGGCTGGTATTTTTACGGTGGAAATGAAGCTGCAATAAGAAAAATTATTGTTTTTGGTGATAAAGATACACTGCCTTATGAGCCGGAAATTCCTGTTTGCGCTATAAAGATCAGTCCCGTATCAGAAAAATATGCCCAGAGCCTTAGCCATAGGGACTATTTGGGAGCAATTTTGAATTTGGGAATAGACAGATCTACTACAGGAGATATCATAATAAAGGGCAATATGGCATGGCTTTTGTGTTTAAAGAATGCAGCAGAATATATCGCTGATAACTTAACTAAGGTAAAGCATACAGATGTGAAATGCTCTGTTTATACAGACGAAGTACCTGATATAGAGCCTGTACTTGAGGATATGCAACTGAATGTAAGCTCTGAAAGACTGGATTGCATATGTGCAGCGCTTATCTCAAAATCAAGAGGTATAGCACAGGCACTTATAAAAGATGAAAAAGTATTTGTAAATGAATCCTGTATAACAAATGCAAGTGCAAGGCTTAAGGAAGGGGACAGCCTTGTTATAAGAGGAACAGGCAAATTTATATATGAGGGCATAGAATCATATACTAAAAAAGGACGATCATATATAAACATAAAAAAATATGTATGATACCAGGGTCGAAAAGTCCAAACAGCCGACGCAAGCTTGCTTGTGCAAGGCTGTTTGACCTTGAGACCCGCTAAAACATGAGTAAGAAGCCATTTTTTGAAAAACATAAAAAGCACAAAGGACAATCGGCCAGGGTCTGATTGTCCTTTGTTTTGATGATCGTTCCTATTTTTGATTTTTTTTTGAAGAAATTCTTACTCTTGTAAAATCGATGACTTTGATCTCTCCGGACTCATCAGAAATATAATCACGCATATAGGTTGATGTTTCGCTTACCTTGCATGCCCTGGCGATTTTATACGGATTACTTGGGCGATTTTGAAGAGATAGCGAGATACCGCTTTTGGTATAACTGTCTAACTCAGACTTGATGGAGTCAAAGTCATCGCTGGAATTGTTACTGCGCATATTTAGATCACATCTTGCATATTAATTCGCGATAATTAATATTTGCAGCTCCTTTTTAGAATTTAAAGACACATAGACTGACATCAGAATTTTAAATGAAAAAAATTAGACTGATAATAAAATGATACCGGAAAATTGCATGTAGCTGTTGTTTAACAATTTGGTATCAAAAGAATCAATATGAATTTATCCCAGTATAGTTGCTTCTAAAATAAATATACGATTACGAGTGAAATTTTTGAAATGAGAAACTTATAAAATAGACAGGTAATTTTGTAATGTTAATTTAGAGCAGCTCCCTGGCATCATAGAATTGAATAATAAGAGACTGAAATAAGATTTTATCAATACGCTTATCTGACGGCCTCACCTCCCATCGGAAGATGTCCGAATACATATCTTAAATTGAATTATAAATCAAACCATAATAAAATGCAATATGTATAAGTACAAAATACGCTTTTAATATTTTTATCATTAAACTTACAAGGATTTGATAGATATTTTATAAATAATATTGTAAAATTACTCTAAAATAAATTTAGATTAAAGGAAACATTAAAGAAAGCAAATGCCCGTATAATGGCAGACAATGCTTTAGAAAAGAGGAAAAATGATAGATTTTAACAGCAAAAAGGGTTTTATATGTGATATGGACGGTGTTATATACCAC
>CAVLAA010000019.1:0-25208 GCA_963660835.1 bacterium | reverse complement strand
GGCTTATTCGGATTTATCGGAAATCCGGCAGGAAGCTCAGCTGTAAATATTACATTCGCAAATAATATCTTCTTCCTGATAATTGCAATTTTAGCATGCACACCTGTATTTAAAATGATCATGAAGCTGATCGAGCAAAAGACAAGTAAGCCTGATTCTGTTTCAAACGTATATTATGCCCTCAAGATCGTGATAAGCGTTGTATTTTTTATCCTGGCGATAATCGCACTTATCGGAAACAGCTACAGTCCTTTCTTGTATTATCAGTTCTAAGAAACTGCAGCCTGAAAGCAAACATTACAATCTGCCTTATAGTGTAACAGACACATATAGAAAGAGGAAATCATGGAAACAAACGATGAAATCCGTATAAAGAAAAGGAAACGAAGGATCCGCAAGCAATGGAATCTAAGGATCATTCATATATTTGAGGTTGTTCTTATAGTATTTTTTGTTATCGGAATACTTATACCTCTTCGCCCTGAAAGATCAGATATTGAAAAAAGAGAGCTCTCCAAATTCCCTGCACTGAGCTGGAGCTCTATATGGGACGGAAGCTTTTTTGAAGGAGTATCAACCTGGTTCTCCGATACATTTCCGTTCAGAGAGAACTTTCTTTCAATAGGCTCAGGACTTGAAAGCATGTATGGTATCCATACACAGGAAATCCACGGCAATACAAATGCTGTTGCTGACGAGATCCCTAATTCTACAGATACTGTTGTTACTCCTGCTCCTGTAGTTACAGTCTCTGCTACGCCTACAGCAACGCCTACACCTACAGCTGAAGCAACACCTGAGGCAACAGTTACCGAAACACCAACTGCGGCACCTACAGAAGAGCCGGCAACGCAGGACGGAACGATACATGCCAATCCCGAGGTTGCAGGAACAGTATATATCGCAGACAACAAAGGCTTTGAGATCTATTACTTTAACCGCG
Source organism: bacterium (assembly GCA_963660835.1). GTDB lineage: Bacteria > Bacillota > Clostridia > Lachnospirales > Lachnospiraceae > Alectryocaccobium. The sequence goes on along the minus strand of CAVLAA010000019.1, from coordinate 24,265 downwards.
GAGGCGCTGATGCTTATGCCTCTATGCTAAATACTGTAAGAAGCTCTCTTCCAAGCAATGTAAATGTCTACGATATGCTTGCACCGACTAACTTCTCGGTTTGCCTCGACGAAAATATCCAGTCAAACCTCGGAGGCTCAAGTGCACGTGATGCATTTAACTACATCAACAGCCTATTGGATACCTCGATAATACAGATACCGGTGCTCGATACACTCATTAATCACAATGCGGAATATATTTATTACAATACAGATCATCATTGGACAGCCCTCGGAGCATATTACGCATACAGACAGTTCTGTTCAATAAAAGGAATTACTCCTCATGAGCTCTCATACTTCACTGAAGTTGAGTATTCAGGCTTCCTTGGAACATTTTATTCATACAGCAATCAGTCTGAAGCACTTGCAAATAATCCGGATACTGTAAAAGCATATATTCCTGCAGGAACCAATGATGAAACAGTAACCGATGAAACCGGAGCTACATACAGCTTAAATGTTGTAAATGACATGACCGATTCAAGCGCCGGTTCAAAATACAGTGCATTCCTCGGTGGTGACAATGCACTTACTGAGATCACAAATCCGAATATAACAGATGGATCATCCTGTGTTTTGATCAAGGAATCTTACGGAAATGCATTTGCACCGTTCCTTGTAGATCATTATCAGCATGTATATGTCATTGATTACAGATATTATAATCAGAACCTTTCAAACTTTATAAGCGAAAAAGGGATCAATGATGTTATCTTCCTTAATAACTCGGATGCTCTTTCAGAAGCAAATTCAGAATCTATGCTGAACATGTTCTTTAACTAAAATAAATAAACTAAAGCGGGGCTGCTGCATTAGATAGCTAATGCAGCAGCCCCGCTTAAATTTATATCCATTCTTTTAATCCTGAAATATATCCGGTGTTCTCAAAAGATTATACGGTGTTGTCTGGTATACATAGTAATTGAGCCAATTTGTATAAAGGCAGATAGAATGTGATCTCCAGAGAAGAAGCGGTTTTTTAGTCGGATCATCGTTTTCATAATAGTGAACCGGCAAATGTGCATCCATTCCCTTTGCAACATCTCTTTTATATTCTCCGTCAAGTGTCATTCTTTCATATTCCGGATGACCCTGAACAAAGATCTTTCTTCCGTTTTCTGACATTCCAAGAAGGAAGCCCGCCTCATCCGATTCAGCAAGCACGGTTATATCCTCACACTTCTTTACATCATCAAGAGCAACCTCTGTATGTCTTGAATGAGGAGCAAAAAACTCATCGTCAAAGCCTCTTACAAGAGGTGTCTTTCTGTGGATGACTCTGTGCTTGAATATTCCAGAAACCTTCTCGGGAAGTATCCTTTTTTCTATTCCATAGTAATAATACATCGCTGCCTGCGCTGCCCAGCACTGGAACATAACTGATGTAACATGCTGTTCAGACCATTTGAGTATCTTTACAAATTCATCCCAGAAATCAACCTCTTCAAATTTGAAGAATTCAATAGGTGCTCCTGTGATTATCATTCCGTCAAAATGCTGTGCCTTTATATCATCATAATAAACATAAAATCTGTTTAGATGACTCATTGAGGTATTTTTGGACTCATGCGATGAAACCATCATAAATGTCACATCAACCTGCAGCGGAGAATTTGACAGACATCTTAATATCTGAAGTTCTGTCTCCTCCTTTGCCGGCATAAGATTGAGCAGTAATATCTGTATCGGTCTTATGTCCTGATGCAGTGCTCTCTCTTCATCCATCACAAAAATATTTTCCTGTTCCAATATCTCCTTTGCGGGGAGATTTTTCTGTATCTTAATCGGCATTTTTATTTATCCCCCGTTTTAATAAGATTCAAAAAATCATCTTCCGATATGATCGGTATCTGAAGCTCTGTGGCTTTTTTATTCTTAGATGAGCTTGATGTTACATCATTGTTGATAAGATAATCGGTTTTAGCAGAAACGCTTCCCGTAACTTTTCCTCCGGAGTTCTCTATAAGCTCTTTTAGCTCATTTCTGTTTGTAAAGTGGTTAAGGCTTCCCGTAATAACAAATACCTTTCCGGCTATACTGTCATTGAGCTCCTTTTTCTTTATCTGATCAAGCTTTACAACATTTAACAGGCTTTCAAACTGTTCTCTGTTTTTTTGATCATCCCACCATGTGACATATGTTTGTGCGATCACATCGCCAATGCCATCAATCTGACATAATTCATCAAAGGATGCATTTTCTATTTTATTTATATCATGTTCAAAATACTCAGATATAAGCTTTGCACTTGCAAGGCCTATATTCGGAATACCCATTGCATACAGTATTCTGACAGAATTTGTATGTCTTGCTTTATCGATCGCATTTATAAGCTTTTCATAGGATTTTTCGCCAAAGCCATCCATTTCTACTATATCTGCTTTGTAATCTTCAAGCTTAAATATGTCACTGAATTCATGGATCATTCCGTGTGAAATAAACTTTTCAAGTGTTGCTTCTGACAGCCCCTCTATATTCATTGCATCTCTGCTTACAAACAGTTCAAATGACTTGATCTTTTTTGCAGGACATTCTGTATTTTCGCAGATAAGCGTCTGAACATCGCCTGACGTGATCAATCTGGTTTTGTGTCCGCATGCCGGGCAAATGTCAGGCAGAGAAACAGTATCGCTGCATGTAAGATTCTGTGCAAGCTGAGGAATTATCATATTTGCCTTATATACAGTTATCTCATCACCGATACCAAGCTTTAAATTCCTGAGTATGCTTATGTTATGAAGGCTTGCTCTTGAAACTGTAGTGCCTTCAAGCTCAACAGGCTCAAATACTGCTATAGGATTTATAAGTCCGCTTCTGGACGGACTCCACTCTATTTCCTTTAAATGTGTACTTCTTATCTCATCCTGCCATTTAAATGCATATGCATTTCTTGGGAATTTTGCAGTCTGTCCAAGTTCATTTCCATATTTGATGTCATCATACAATGCCACTAAGCCATCTGACGGAAAGTCATTTTTCTTAACCTTATCAGAAAAATAATCCATTGCTTCATCAAGATTTTCGGCTGTCACTACTTTGTATTCGACAACGTCAAAGCCCATATTTCTAAGCCATATAAACTCCTGCTCGTGCGAATTATTAAAATCAACACCTTCTGCTTTTACAAGCGAAAATGCCTTAAATCTGACATTCCTTGCAGCTGTTACTTCATTGCTTAGCTGTCTTACAGATCCGCTGCAGAGATTTCTCGGATTTTTATATTTGGCATCTACGTCTTCTATTTCTGTATTTATCTTTTCAAAGTCACTGTATGTAATATATGCCTCTCCTCTTAAGATAAGTTCCCCATCAAACGGTATTTCAAGAGGTACTCCCTTGAAAACCTTTGCATTATTGGTAACAAGCTCTCCTATATATCCATTACCTCTTGTAACCGCTGCAGACAGCTTTTTATCACGATATGTTAAAACTACTGTCAAACCGTCCATTTTCCATGAAAGCAGCGTTTTCTGCATTCCGATAAAGCCTCTTAAGGTCTCAACATCCTTTGTTTTATCCAGTGAAAGCATGGGACTTTCATGCGTTATCTTAGGCAGCTCATCAACAGCTTCATATCCTACATTTGCAGTCGGAGAATCCGACATATGGATACCGCTTATTTTTTCAAGCTCCTCAAGCTCCAAGTAAAGCTTGTCATAAGTGAAATTATCCATAATTTCATTATCATTGGCATAGTACTGTCTTGAAGCCTCATTAAGCTTAGCGATCAGCTCCTTAATGCGTTTTTCATAGTTTATATTAGCGTCCATATTCCCCTATCTTATCTTAAATTTGACTTTCCTGTCATTTCGGTAAGCTTCCTTAAACCTTTTATTTCACTGTCCGTAAGCTCTCTGTATTCTCCGCTTTCAAGTTCTCCAAGCTTGATATTAGCTATCCTGATACGCTTTAAAAATACAACCCTTAAACCGACATTTTTGCACATTCGTCTTATCTGTCTGTTTATTCCCTGCGTAAGCGTTATATGAAATTCAAGCTCTCCGCTTCTTCTTACCTTGCATGGCTTTGTTTTTCTATTGATCTCAGCCAGATAAACACCCTTCTCAAGCCTTTTCAGCTTCTCATCTGTCAGATCTCTTGCGACCCTGACGACATATTCCTTTTCGTGGCCATTGCTGCCTGTCATAAGTGCATCTATAAGATTTCCGTCATCTGTCAATATAAGAAGACCTTCCGAATCCTTATCCAGCCTTCCTGCATAGGTTATCCTCTTATGATAGCTAAGATAATCTATAAGATTGTTCGGCTCGCGTTTTTCACTTGTACAAACTACACCCTTAGGCTTGTTAAATGCAAGGTAAGTCTTTTCTACGATATTTACGATCTTATCCTTTACCTTTACGATATCGCCGTCACCAATCTGAGCTCCGGGGACTGCCGGCTTGTCATTTACGAAAACATCCCCTTTTTCAATAAGGATATCTGCTTCACGTCTTGAGCAAACTCCACATTCACTCAAATATTTATTTATCCTCAAGTCATACTCCTAATTCATTGAGTTTATATACTCAGCTAATGCCGGGTCTGCCGCAAGTGCTGCATCATACTGCTGCTGTACGCTGTCTACAAGATTCTGTACTTCAGTATTTTCAAGCACAGAATTGAGATAATCTACCTTTGCATTCTGTACATCATCTGAAGCGATCTTAAGGCTTCCATCCTGTGCAGTTACGAGATAAAGCTGTGTAAGCGCCGGAAGTGCTGTATCATATCCCGGATATTTATACTCATATTTTGCAAATGCTACATAAGTTCCGTCTTCATCTCCCGGATATGAATATACAACTATATTCTGATAGCTTTCGCCATAGCTTTGCTCGCTTATTGATGTCAGATCCTCACTTGAGATACCATCAACTACAGCTGCAGCTTCATCTGCATTTCCCGATGATAAAGCATTCAGAAATCTGTTTACAGTTTCTGATACCGTATCTGTTGATTCTGTAAGTCCTGTATTAGTATTTTCTGCCTGATCTGAAGCCTCATTTGTTACTGCAGGCTCCTCTGTAACTGCCGGTTCTTCGGTTACTGTCGGCTCCTGTGTTGCTGCAGCCTCAGTTGTAGGAGCTACAGTTGCCTCTGCTGTTGGTGTTGGTGTAGCTGCTGCTGTTATGCTGCTTTCGCTATTTGATGCTGATGTGCCGACATTTGATGCAAGCATACTAAACAGAAAGAAACAGATTACAACAATGATCGCAATAACTCCAAAAAGGATGATATATCTCAAATTGTCGGAAATCCATTCACGAACCGGATTTTCAGGCTTTTTCACTGGTCTTTTATTTCTTTCATCGTCCATATTTTCCTCTTTCTATATGCCAAATGCGTCATTAAGGCAGCTTTTTTTGTACACAATAAAGCCGGACAATAATCCGGCTTAAGCTTGTATCTAAGATATTAGGGACGCGTCTGGAGGGAATCGAACCCCCGACACACGGTACCGGAAACCGTTGCTCTATCCCCTGAGCTACAAACGCATTTTGCTATTTTTCTAAATATTCTCAGCTATGAAATCATAGCATAGCACTTATAAATTGTCAATTGAGAGGCAGTGTGCCGCTCTCCTATATATATATACATTATCTGACAAAACCTGCTCCGGCTTCACCTCTGTATAATTGATCTGCCTGACAAGTGATCTGAGCATTTTGGGCTCTATGTCATCTGTTGCTTTTAATGCAATACACTCATGGATACTGGATGGCAATATATAATAATCGCCACCTATCTTCTCATATATCTCATCAAGCAATCCGGGATATAAAAGACTTGTCGCTCCGAAATTTCTGTTTTTATTTGTAATAACGTACATCTGTCTATCAAGCTCATTTTCCTCTTCGATATATAATGACAGCAATTCATCAAGTCTTATTATCTCCGGCTCATTGTTTTTAAAGGTGTTCCTTAGTGCAATTTCCTTAAGCTTATAAGGATCGATTTCCCATTTTCTCATAATTTCTTCTTTTATGTCCATCATAAGAAATTCCTCATCTGTAATTCCAACCTTAAGATAATAAACCAATGTCATATCAAGATACGGCTCAGTAATGATCTGTTTTCTTGACTGCTCAGCTTTTTTCGTAAGCCGAAAATAAAGCCTTTCCTCATTGTCACCCAGCTTTTTCAAAGCTGCCGTCTTTTTGTTATTAACCTCCATCTTTCATCCTCCTTTGTATTTTATTTTGAACATAGAGATACCTTATTTGTATAACAAAAACACACCGTCAAAAGACCGCGCCATATCTAAAAAAATCGGAATAATAAAAAGAAAATAATGATATTTAAAATAAGAAAATAATGAAATTTGAAACAAGAAGTCCTTTAGGACTTAAGAAATAAATTTAAATCTGAATTTAAGATATCGGCAGACAATTTCGTCTGCCGATAGAAAATGACTAAGTAGTTTAATTAAACACGGCTTAAATATTCGCCTGTTCTTGTATCGATCTTTATAACGTCTCCGATCTCTACAAAAAGCGGAACCTGAACAGATGCACCTGTCTCAACAACTGCAGGCTTTGTAGCACCCTGTGCTGTATTTCCGGCAAATCCAGGCTCTGTCTCAGTAACCTCAAGTTCAACGAAAAGAGGTGGCTCAACAGCGAAAACGCTTCCCTTGTATGAGCAAACTTTAACATCCATCTCTTCTTTAACAAACTTAAGTGAATCACCTACTACACTATCTTCAACAGCTACCATATCGAATGTCTCTTTGTTCATGAAGTTATAGAACATTCCATCGTTATATGAATACTGCATATCTACTCTCTCTATACGAGCAGCCGGGAATTTATCTGTAGGACGGAAAGTAGTCTCAACAACACCTCCGTTAATGACGTTTTTAAGTTTTGCTCTTACGAAAGCTGCGCCCTTACCCGGTTTAACATGCTGAAACTCAATAATCTGTACAACTTTTCCATCTATCTCAAGTGTAAGACCGTTTTTAAAATCACCTGCTGAAATCATCTTGAATCCTCCTTCATTCTACTGCATTATGCACGATAATGCGAATATCCCGATAATGCCCTTAATATAATATAATACTATCTAAAAATTGGCAAGAGTCAATTATCAGGCCTTCAAAGCGTCAGCTGCTGCTGTTGCAAGCCTGTCACATCGTTCATTCATCTCATCGCCATTGTGACCCTTGACCCATATAAATTCGACCTCATGATCTTTCTTTGCATCAAGTAGTCTTTTCCAAAGGTCAACATTTTTAACTTCTTCATTTTTTCCGCGTTTCCAGCCTTTTTTTATCCAGGAATCTATCCAGTGCTTATTAAAGGCATCAACAAGGTATTTAGAATCTGAATAAAGCTTTACTCTGCACGGCTTTATAAGTGCCTCAAGCGCTACTATTGCCGCCATCAGCTCCATTCTGTTATTTGTTGTTTTTTCGAAGCCTTCCGAAAATTCTCTTTCGTGGACAACCCCTTTCGGATCAACATATCTTAGGACACATCCGTATCCTCCCGGTCCGTCAGGATTGCCTCTTGCTGCTCCGTCAGTAAATATTTCTACTTCCATATATTATATATCAGAACTTAATGTATAAATTCTTTATAGCAACAGCACACTTTATGCCGTCATGTTCTACAGTTCCAATCATAAGCTTGCCTTCACTGGCCTTCAGTGCTGCACTTTCACATTCGCCGATCGCCTCGCCGTCTGCACTTGTTATCTCATCAAGCTGCTGCTTACTGTATCCGACTACAGGGATATCCTTTTCATAACAAAGAGCCTGTATTGCCGGATCTGACTCCATTGAATCTATTGTTGCAAGCCTTTCTATTGCTTCAGGATACAGGCTATAGCCCTTAAGTACATCTGAAATAAATTTATCCAGCTGTCTGAAGCTCTGACCCTTAGTGCACTCAATTCCGACTACAAGACATTTAGGGATCAGCCACAATGTATGGTCAAAATATGCACTATGATAAGAAGGGCTTATATATATACCGATATTTCCTTTTGAAGCCCACTCTATACCGATCGGCAGATTGCCGATAACAGGATAACTGGTATAAAATCCAACCATATCGCCCGAACTCAATGCTGCCTGTATTTCCTTTGCATAATCCGAGTTTGATATGACCATTTTATTTTCTTCTGTATATTTTACGATATCAAACTGCTTGGTATCTGTCGGAACTGTTTTATCTATAAATTCCATTCCGAGTTTTTCTTCGAATAAGCCGGCAAGCTCATAAGCTTCGCCTCTTCTTCCGGAAAGCAATGGTATACAGTATCTTCCTGCAGGATCAACCACTAAAACTGCAGGATCTGTCATTTGTTCCTTTATCAGCTTTCCGATATATCGTACTACTCTTACGGCTGAGCATATATAAATTATTGCATCAGTATCCTCAAACCTGTCTACAGTCCACTGTCTGACCGGTCCCTGCACTCTTTTCAGCAGTTCTCTGTAAGGATTGTCATCATCTGCTATATACCATGTTTCCTCAACCTGTCGTTCTGTTCCCCACTCTTTGATAGCTTCACTCAGTTTTTTTGCCAGTTCTGCTTCGTTTTTGTTATAGCAGACACCGGCAACTGTATATTCAGCCATTAGGTCCTCCGTTTTTAATTACCGTCTCTGATCATCTTGCCATCAACGATAATTTCTCTTTGTTCTATATTATTATTGCTCATAAACAGCTCCGGTACTATACGAAGTCTGTAACCCTCGCCATACTCTGCTGTCCATCTTCTGTAATCCTGAGCCGGAAATCCATATGCGCCCAAAATACTCATAATAGTTCCGTCATGAACTATTATGGCTATATTCTTTCTGCGTCTGGATACAGCGTCTCTTATTACCTTTTCAAATCCATGAATACATCTTTCCTGAAATTCCGACCGCCTCTCTCCGTTGGGATATGAGGATATCTCTCCGCTTTTAACCCATCCCTTGTATATCGGATCTTTTAAAAGCTCCTGATATGTTTTTCCTTCAAAATCACCGAAATTACATTCTGAAAGTTCATCTATAACATTTATCTCATTGTCCGGATACAAAATCTGAGCTGTTTCGATGCAGCGCTTCATAGGACTTGAATACACTTCGTCAACAGATGGAAATTTGATTTCGGAAAGGGCTTTTTTTTCAGAATCGAGAATAGGCTCATCTGTGATACCGATGTATTTTCCCTTGCTGCTTCCTTCTGTTTTTCCGTGTCTGATCATAGTTATCCTAAGCATTGTCTGCCTCCGTATTAAAATCTGCTCATTATAAGCCTAAGACAGCTCTTACAGCCTTTTGCATTTCATCCTTATCAACTACAGTTTTATGTCTGATCTCGGCAGATTTCAGCTCTTCAATTGCATTTGGAACTGCAACTTTTGAAACCTCTTTAAGATCATCAAACTGCTCCATATCTGTATGTGCATCATATTTTGAGTCAATTGCTTTCAAAACACTTCTTGCAAACTTATATGGGCTGGCTGTAGATGCAATAACTGTCTTTGCATTATCTCCTGTTTCCTTGCGATATTTTTCATAAACAGCTGCTGCAACAGATGTATGTGTATCTATTACGTATTTGTCATCCTCATAAATCTTCTTGATAACTGCTGCACAATCGTCCTCTGATGAATATCCTGAAGCGAAATCGCAAAGGCGGGTCTTTTGCTCATCTGTAAGTGAATATATTCCCTCTGCAGAAAGCTTTTTCATAAGCTCGGCTGTTGCAGCTGCATCATCTCCTGTTATCATGTATATAAGTCTTTCAAGATTACTTGAAACAAGTATATCCATAGACGGTGACGCTGTAAGATAAAATTCTCTGTTTTTGTCATATGTTCCTGTACTGAAGAAATCATAAAGAACTTTGTTTTCGTTTGATGCACATATGAGTTTATTTACCGGAAGTCCCATAAGCTTTGAATAATATGCAGCCAGGATATTTCCGAAATTACCTGTAGGAACAACAAAGTTAACCTTCTCTCCTGCTTTGATCTCTCCCTTATTTACAAGCTGAAGATATGCATATACATAATAAACAACCTGCGGAACAAGACGTCCGATGTTGATAGAATTTGCTGAACTGAATCTAAAGCCCTTCTTTGCAAGATCAGCTCCAAGCTCTGCATCTCCAAACATTTTCTTAACACCTGTCTGAGCATCATCGAAATTTCCTTTGATAGCTATAACACAGGTATTATCTCCTTTTTGGGTTACCATCTGTCTTTCCTGGACAGGGCTGACACCATCCTTAGGATAGAAAACTATTATCCTTGTTCCCGGTACATCTGCAAAGCCTGCCATTGCAGCCTTTCCTGTATCTCCTGATGTAGCTGTAAGGATAACAATCTCTTCCTTGATTGAATTCTTCTTTGCTGCTGTAGTCATAAGATAAGGAAGGATAGAAAGTGCCATATCCTTAAATGCTATGGTTTTTCCATGGAACAGTTCAAGAAAATAAGCATCCTTCGTCTTGTGAAGCGGTGCTATTACCTCTGTGTCAAATTTGGAATCATATGCATTATCTATACAGTATTTTAATTCTTCAGAAGTAAAATCTGTAAGGAATCTGCTCATTACTTCAAATGCAAGCTCCTGATATGAAAGCTTTGAAAGCTCATCTAAGGATTTATCGAGCTGTGGTATTTTATCCGGGACAAACAAGCCTCCGTCTGATGCAAGTCCCTTTAAAATAGCCATTGACGCCGGTACATTTTTTTCTGCACCTCTTGTACTTTTATATAATACTTCCATGTTATCCTCCGGTTGTCATAAATGACAGTTTATTCATTTTTAAAGTATAGCATACCTTGTTTTTAATTAAAAGAAAAAGATATATCCGCAGCCTGTGGTCTTGGATATATCTTTTTCTTTATGATCTTTCACTATTATTAATAAGGAAGTTTTTTATCAGCCCCAGAGTTCCTCTGCTGTCGGTACATGATTATTAGGCATATATCTGGCAATCCTTGATACATTCATGAGATGCTTATAATCAAGGTTTTCTGATATACTGTTGTGTCCCCATGTTCCGCATCCAAGAGTATTTGTCGGAGCCAATCCGTTGAAATAGCTTCCGCCGGCACTGTTGGATGATGTCTGATTAACTACAAATCTTGAAGCACAGAGATTGTCAGCTATATATTCGATATTTTTCTCTGAATCAGAATGGATTGAAACGCTGTGTCCTTTACCATCCTTCTCAAGATTTTCTGCTGCGATCTTGACAGCCTCTTCAAGTGTTGAATATTTGTAAGCTGCAATTACAGGGCACATCTTTTCTCCGCCCAGTTCATCTGTAAGTCCTGTTCCTTCAGGCTGAACAACGATAACCTTTGTTCCTTCCGGAATTGTTATCCCTGCAAGCTCTGCAATCTTCTTAGGTGACTGTCCGACAGCATCCTTGCTCGGACCGCCATTAACAAAAACAGCATTTCTTACGGCATCATTTTCTGCTTTATTCCTGCATACATATCCGCCGTTTGCTTCAAATGTCTTAAGTACATCCTCGTAAACACTCTCATGACAAATGCATGACTGCTCAGCTGAGCAGATAATGCCATAATCATAAGCTCTTCCTGCTATGATCTTTGGTACAGCAACCTTATAATCATAATCCTTATCTATAATCGTCTGTACATTTCCTGCACCAACGCCAAGAGCCGGACGTCCTGAGCTGTAAGCTGCTGTAACCATTCCTGCACCGCCTGTTGCTATAACAATATCTGCAGATGAAATAAGGTTTTTTGTATTTTCCCTTGAATGCTGATCTATTATCTGGATAAGATTCTTAGGATATCCTGCCTTATCAAGCTCCTTATTTATCATTTCTACCGTCACGGTACTGCACTTAACAGATCTGTGATGAGGCGTTATTATGATCGCATTTCCGCATTTAAGAGCAAACATGGAATTGCTCATAGGTGTTACTATAGGGTTTGTACATGGTGTGATCGCAGCGACAACACCTATTGGCTTTGCTACTCTTGTAATACCTGTAGTCTCATCTGTATCAAGGATACCTCTTGATCTTTTTCCTCTGAGGTTATTCCATACGATTCCGGCTTTCTGTTTATTCTTTGCGATCTTGTCCTCTACATTACCCATTCCTGTTTCTTCAACAGCAAGCTTTGCAAGATATTCTGCATTTTCATAAACAACCTTACCAAGGATCTTTACTGCATTGTCAACCTGCTCCTGGCTCATTTTTTCAAATTCTGCCTGAGCTTTTCTGGCTCTTTCTATAAATCCATTAATATACTGAACGCTTTCATTTATAACTGTTTCACTCATTTTATTTTCCTCCGGTTTTAAATTTATTTATATATCTCGCTCAATGTTTCATTGTTCCGTTATTGATAAATCTCGTATGCCATGAAAGTGCTTCTGACAATATATGCGGTGTCTGCATTGATGCCGATTCACATGATCTCCTGAAATAATCCATAAGCTCTTCTCTGTAATCAGGATGAGCACAATTGCTGATTATCTTTTCTGCACGTTCTCTTGGTGCAAGTCCTCTAAGATCTGCATATCCATATTCTGTGACAAGTACCATTACTTCATGCTCTGTATGGTCAACATGTGAACACATCGGAACTATTGATGATATTTTACCATCCTTTGCAATTGAAGGGGTACTGAATATTGAAATTGCGGCGTTTCTTGAGAAATCTCCTGATCCTCCGATGCCATTCATCATTTTTGATCCCATGATATGTGTTGAATTTACATTTCCGTAGATGTCAGCCTCTATTGCTGTATTCATTGCAATAACACCAAGCCTTCTTATTACCTCCGGATTATTGCTTATTTCCTCAGGTCTTAATATTATCTTATCCTTATAAAAATCTATATTTTCAAAGAATTCCTTAAGTCCTGTAGGTGAAGGGCTTAGTGAGGTTGTTGATGCAAATTTGGCTTTGCCGCATTTGATAAGGTCCAGCATGGAATCCTGTACAACCTCTGTATAACAGGTCAGATCATGAAAATTTGAATCACAAAGTCCATAAAGCACTGCATTTGCAACATTGCCGACACCTGACTGTATCGGAAGCAGCGATTCTGTAAGCCTGCCCTCCTTTACCTCATTTTCAAGAAAAGCGATTATGTTATCTGAAATCCTGTGTGAAATGTCATCCGGCTTGCTGAACGGTCTTGGATTGTCAGGACATTCAGATATAACTATTGCCGCGATCTTATCGAATCCGCATTTGATATATGATGTGCCTATCCTGTCAGATGGACTGCAGATGTTTATAGGCTTTCTGTAAGGCGGCTTATCAACAAGTGCTATATCTGCCATTCCTTCGAGTCCCATTGGCATAAGCTGATTGATCTCGACTATAACCTGCTTTGCATTTTTTACAAATGCAGGAGTATTTCCTATTGCAGTTGTTGGGATAATATCGCCATCCTCAGTAACAGCAAGTGCCTCGACTATCGCAATATCAATGCTTTTAAGTGCGCCTGATGTGATCATCTGAGCACTCTGTGAAAGATGCATATCTATATATGAAATTTTTCCGCTGTTTATATTATTTCTTATCGTAGAATTAGTTTGATAAGGAAGTCTGCGATTGATGATCCCTGCTTCTGTCCATGCTGCATCTATCTCCGGTCCTACAGATGCTCCTGAATAAAGATCTATTTTTATCTTTCTTCCGGCTTTTGCCTGTTCGGCAATTGCAAGCGGTACAGCCTTTGGACATCCTGACGGAGTAAATCCGCTTACGGCAACAGCCATGCCGTCTTTTACGTAGGCTGCAGCTGCTTCAGCAGAAGTAACAAGCTTAACAGCTTTTTCACATCTTAATCTATTTTCGAGGTTATTGCTCATAATTCACCATCCTTAATAAATGTATTATTCTGAGTTTTATTTTGACCTTTGCACTCAGGATTGACCTTTCGACCCTGGTATCATATATCATATTATACGTTTGAGTTTAAGTATGTGTCTAAAACTTTTCGCTCTTTCTTTGATAAAAATATCACAATATCCCGTGATTTCAAGTAAAAAAAAGCTATAACTGTATAGTTTTTTTCAATATGATCAATGCATAATATTCAGTTTTTTCAATAGACCTGCTGCTTTTTGGATGCTACTATAGTTTGAGTAAATACTTAATCTATAGCATTCAGCCTGATAAAAGGAGAGAAACTCTATGAATCTGAATCATTTAAATTATTTTAAAGAAGTCTGCAGATGCGGAAGTATCACAGCTGCAGCCGAGGTATGTCATATTTCTCAGCCATCTATCACATCAGCAATAGGAAACCTCGAAATAGAAACCGGACTGCATTTATTTAATCATACCGGCAACCGCCTCACTCTTACAGAGGATGGAAATGCATTTCTCAATCTTACGCTCAATTTTCTTAATTCATATGATGATTATATTAAAAGCATAGCAGATATCTCAATGCATAATTCTACATTACTGAAGCTCGGTGTCCCTTCTGTTCTCGGAACCTTTATTTTCGGAAAGATCATCCCGCTCTTTGAAATGGAACATCCTAATATTAAGCTTGAAATATTTGAAACAGCCAGTATCGATGGGCTCAACATGCTCAAAAAAAATGAGCTTGACTGCATGATAGCGATCTCTGACGGAAATGTGCCTGATATGATATCTCATCATTTATTTGAAACAGATCTTCGCCTTGCCGTATCAAAGGCAAATCCGCTTGCACGTGAAACACTTATCACAAAGGATATCCTAAAGCATACACCGCTTACTATTATTTCCAAGGGCTCATATCATTATGATGCGATCACACATATGTATCCTGATCTTAGGCTCAATGTAGTCATGCATTCAAATCAGGTTTCAACCATAAGGCGTCTTCTGCTGAATGATAATGTCGCTACGATCATTTACAAGGAAGTTTTTGAGGACGATGACAGGATAGTCAATATACCGCTTGAAAAGTCTATTCCTGCCAAAATAAGTATTTTCAGGCAAAATGACAGATACTGTTCCAAATCCCTCCAAACCTTTATCTCATTTATATCAAGGCAATTGAATGATGGCTGCATCAAGCATGCATACTGACTCCTGCTCGCTATGCATTGCACAAAATAGTATGGTATCAGCCGGTATTTTGTGATATTTTATCTTATAGGGAAGCATTATATAAATCCCTTTAAAATAAAAACGATAGGAGTGGTATATATGAAAATAACCTTTATCGGCGCTGCACACGAAGTAACCGGAAGCTGCACGGTAATTGAAATAGCCGGACACTATTATCTCGTAGATTACGGCATGGAACAGGGTATCAATGTTTTTGAGAATGAGCCGCTTCCTGTCAGTCCTTCACAGATAGATGCGGTTTTTCTGACACACGCACACATCGACCATTCCGGAATGCTGCCAAAGCTTTATAAAGACGGCTTCAAGGGAAGAATATATGCAACCGAGGCAACCTGTGATCTCTGTGATATAATGCTCCGTGACTGTGCTCATATCCAGGAGAGCGATGCAGAATGGAAAAACCGAAAGGCAATGCGTGCCGGAAGAGAAGCATCAGATCCCATATATGATATAAATGATGCAAATGGCGCTATTTCTCTTTTAAGACGCTGTCAATACAATGAGATCATAAGCGTCGGCGAAGGCATTACTATACGTTTTACTGATATAGGGCATCTGCTTGGCTCTGCCTGCATTGAAATATGGCTTTGCGAAAATGATCTTGAAAAGAAAATCGTATTTAGCGGTGACGTAGGCAATACCGATCAGCCTATCATAAAAGACCCGCAAACTGTAGATAAGACTGATTATCTTGTAATTGAATCAACCTACGGCAACAGACTGCATGATGGAGTAGGCGGAGATCTAAAGGCTGAGCTGACAGAAGTGATCCAGCGGGCATTTGACAGAGGCGGCAATGTTGTCATACCTGCATTTGCAGTCGGAAGAACACAGGAAATACTGTATGCTCTTCATCAGATAACAACCGCACATATGATACATGGGCATGATGATTTCTCAATATATCTTGACAGTCCGCTTGCTATAGAAGCAACTAATATATTTATCCAATGTGACAGAAGCTGTTTTGATGATGAAATGCTTGCTATCCTCGATAAAGGTGAAAATCCTCTCTGGTCTGACAATCTTAAGCTCTCAGTTACATCCGAGGATTCCATAGCTATAAATAATGATCCTCATCCAAAGGTTATTATTTCTGCAAGCGGAATGTGCGAGGCAGGACGAATCAGACACCACCTTAAACACAATCTTTGGGATTGGAGAAATATAGTTGTTTTTGCCGGCTACCAGGCAATCGGCTCACTCGGCAGGATTCTTCAGGACGGTGCAGACAAGGTTAAGCTTTTCGGTGAGGATATCGCTGTAAGAGCTGAAATAGTTTCACTCAAGGGAACCAGCGGCCATGCTGACAGAAACGGCCTTCTAACCTGGCTTCAATCCTTTGAAGCAAAGCCTGATATTGTATTTATAAATCACGGAGATGAGGATTCCTGTGAAGCCTTCTGTTCTCTTATAAAAGATTCTTACTGCTACAATGCTGTTGCACCATTCAGCGGAACTCAGTATGATCTTGCTTCAGGAAAATGTACTATTCTTACAACCGGCAAGCGCATTGTTCCTACAGGCACACTTAAGGCTAAAAATACATATAATGCCCTTATCGTTGCTGCTATGGCACTCCTTGATCTGGCAAAGGCCTTTAAAGGTCATCCAAATAAAGAAATAGCACAGTTTACATCTCATATAACAGCTTTAACCGAGAAATGGAAAAACAAATTATAAATTCGGAGGAAACCAATGTCTACTATGACAGAATACAAATGTCCCTCATGCGGCTCATCACTGGCATACAGCCCTGACAAAGGCAAGCTAATATGCAGCTCATGCGGAAATGAATATGATCTTGAAGCCATGCAGGCCTTCAATGATTCAGAGGATGCACAATCCAAAGGATTTGACTGGAGCTCATATAGAAATGATTTTAAGGACAATGAGCATTTAGATGATACAAATATATATATTTGCAAGTCATGCGGTGCAACGATTGAAACAGATAAGTCAACTGCTGCTATGGCATGCCCGTATTGCGGAAACAATGTCATCCTTGACGATAAGCTTAAGGGCGGATTAAAGCCAAATGCTATAATCCCATTCAAGATAACAGCAAAGGAGCTGCCTGATGCAGTCAGGAAATTCTATGCCAGGAAAAAGCTTCTTCCCAGCGGATTTTTTGATGAAAACAAAATCGGCAAGATACAGGGCATTTATATTCCGTTCTGGCTGTATGACTGCACGATAGACGGCAACATAATGCTCAATGCAACAAGAGTCCGTACATACAGACAAGGTGATTATGACTGTACAGAGACATCATATTACCTGCTTCAGCGTCAAGGCGAAATGTCATTTTCACGTATTCCGGTTGATGCAAGCAATAAAGCCGACAATGACCTTATGGATTCGATCGAACCGTTTAATTATTCAGAGCTTGTTGACTTTGACAAGGCATATCTTTCCGGTTACCTTGCAGAACGCTTTGATACAGATCCAGATAAGGAGATAGACAGGGCAACTCTTCGAATGAAACACAGCTGTGAGCAGGAATTCAAAAAAACTGCTCCTACATATACAACCGTATCTATTAAATCAAGTAATGTTAAGGTTGAAAATGCATCTGTTAAATATGCTCTTCTGCCTGTATATCTTTTAAACTGCAAATACAAAGACAAAGAATACCGTTACGCAATAAACGGTCAGACCGGCAAGGTTGTCGGCGAGCTTCCTATAAGCATCGGAAAGACTTTTGCCTGGTTTGGCGGTGTTGCAGGCTGTGTATTTGCTGCTGTATTTGCAATATTACAGCTATTATAGAAAGGAGGGCTTTTGGAATTGAAAAGATTTTTGACTTTAATAACTTCAATTATATTTGTTCTTTCATTTGGAACTCTCTGCTTTGCAGATGACCTTCCAAGCTGGTACCCTTCTGATGTAAGCAGCTTTGAAGATTTTCATGCTGATTCCGCTCCTAAAGTAGTTGATGATGCAAACCTTTTTACCGAATCAGAAAAAGCAGAGCTCTCTTCCAGGATAGAAGAGCTTGTTTCTGAATTTGATACCGATCTTGTGATTTATACAACCAACACCTCATACGGATTTGAGCATAATATACTCGCAGCTGATTTCTATCAGTTTAATGGCTACGGCATAGGTGATGACTATAATGGTTCAGTTTTAATGATCTGTATGCAAAGCGATAACAGAGGCTGGTATACAGCTGCATCCGGTTCATGCAGATCTTATTATGACTCAGATAATATAAATGCGATTGATGACGGTATCTACCCGGATATGGCTGATGGAAATTATTACTCAGCTATGCTGACATATATAGATGAAATAGACGAGCTGTATACTACAGGCTTCGTTGGTGATTATCATGCGAATGAAAACGGAGATGGTAATAGTGATAATATCTCATTTTCACTTATATGTGCCGCTGTAGTCGGTATCATAGTTGGCGCTATTGTTGTTCTGATAATGCGTTCTTCAATGAAGAAGGTAAAAATAGCAACTGAGGCCGGCAGCTATATTGTTAACGGAAGTGTTAAGCTTCACAATTCAAGAGATTATTATCTTCATACATCAGTATCAAGAGTAAAGAGAAGTGACAGTAACAATGGTGGAGGAGGCGGTTCGTCTCACTCCGGAAGCTTCAGTTCCTCAGGCGGACGAAGCTTTTCAGGCGGCGGACGAAGCTTCTAAAGATCAAGCACATAAATCAAAAGCTTTGGGATGGCAATCCCAAAGCTTTTAATTTATCTTATTCACTTTTTAAACTATGTGGTTCAATCCTTTCGCATAAGCAACTAAAAGCTTTTTGTCCTTCTGTGGAAGGTCTGAAAAAAGATCGAGAACCTCCTTCTGTCCACTGGTCAAATGTGCTCCTTCTACGCCGTCTGCAAAAAAGTCCGAAAGCGATATTCCCATACCATCACAGATCTTCTGCAGGGTCGGAATTGTAGGAATGTTGTCCCTGTGCAGCATGTTGTTCAAAGTAGAATATGGAATTTTGGCTTGCATGGCAAGCCTGTAATAACTCCACCCTCTTTCCTTGCAAAGGTTCTTAATATGTTCAATAACATCACAGTCTCGCATGGCAATTTCTCCTTTCTATTTTATACACAAAAATTCCACTTCGTGCATTATACATTCTTTTTATCTCGTTTGCAATCTAAAGAAATAAGAGTTATAATACTCAAGAAAATTTGCTACGGCTTGAAACGGAGAACCCGAAAAAATGAGTAAAACCATACATACAGAAGCAGTCGATCACTTATTCGACGCTATACTTAGTCTTGAAAACAAAGAAGAGTGCTATGCTTTTTTTGAAGATGTATGCACTATAAATGAAATATTATCTATCTCACAGCGCTTTGAAGTAGCCAAGATGCTTCGGGAAGGCTTTACCTACCTTGAAATTTCAGAAAAAACAGGTGCTTCTACCGCAACAATAAGCCGTGTCAACCGTTCACTTATATACGGAAGTGATGGTTATGACATTGTTTTTAAACGCATCAAATGATACCGGATCGCTTAATGTGATCCTCAAATGACAATTCATATTTTCGGAGTATCATATGTATAAATTAGACTTTAATAAACCTATAAATATACACTTTATCGGAATCGGCGGTATCAGCATGAGCGGTCTTGCAGAAATCCTTTTAGACCGTGGTTTCAAGATATCAGGCTCTGATAAACAAAAAAGTGCCCTTACACAAAAGCTTGAAGATAACGGGGCACTGATTTTTTATGGTCAGAAAGCTGAAAATATCTCTTCTGACTGCAGCCTTGTAGTATATACAGCGGCTATCCATCCGGATAATCCTGAATATGCACGTGCAAAGGAGCTTGGTATCCCTCTCATGACAAGAGCTGAGCTCTTAGGACAGATGATGCTTAATTATCAATCATCTATAGCTGTATCCGGAACTCACGGAAAGACAACAACAACTTCAATGCTTGCTCATATTTTGCTTGCATCCGATACAGATCCAACAGTAAGCGTTGGTGGAATCCTCCCTATTATAGATGGAAACATCCGCATAGGTGCTTCAAAATATTTCCTTACAGAAGCCTGCGAATATACCAACAGCTTTCTTCATTTTAACCCTACATTGGGTATAATATTAAATATCGAAGAGGATCATCTCGATTTCTTTAAAGATATCAATGATATAAGACATTCCTTCAGAAAATTTGCAGAACTTCTTCCAAATGACGGAACTCTTATCATTAATGCAGACATAGAAAATACAGAATATATAACATCAGGCCTTAATTGCAATATCATAAGCTATTCTGTAGATAAACCGGCTGATCTTACAGCCTCAGATATCAGCTTTAATGAATTTGCAATTCCTTCATTTAATGCAATTTATAAAGGAACATCTCTCGGCCGCTTTGAGCTTAAGGTTCCCGGCAGGCACAATATTTCAAATGCACTTGCCGCTATCGCAGCGGCTATCGTATTAAAGCTTGATACAGTAAAGATCGCAAACGGACTTTCAGCCTTTACAGGTACAGACAGGCGTTTCCAATTTAAAGGAAAAGTAAACGGAGCCTCAATTATCGATGACTATGCTCATCATCCTACAGAAATAAAGGCAACACTTTCGACTGCGCTCAAGTGTCCTCATGAAAAGCTTTGGGTTATATTCCAGCCTCATACATATTCGAGGACAAAAGCATTTTTCAATGATTTTGTTGATGCTCTTTCTTCTGCTGATGAGGTTATCCTTGCGGAAATATATGCTGCACGTGAGCAAAATACATTCGGTGTGTACTCAAAGGATATAGCCGACTGTATTTCAAAAAAAGGTACAAAAGCTTCATATTTTCCAACCTTTAAGGAGATCATAGATTATATCAAGCCAAGGCTCTCTGCAGGAGATCTTGTTCTTACTATGGGTGCCGGCAATGTAACAACTATCGGTGATGATCTTTTAAAGGAGAATGTCTGATGTTTTTTTCCGAATGGGACAAAAAGCCTAAGGTTACATCTGTTCCCAATTCGTTTATCCAAGGCTATATGAAGGATGCTCCGGGTGAATATGTCAAGATATTTCTATATCTTCTCATGGCATCTGAGAACAACGATCAGGAGCTTACACTTGACAGATTGGCATCTGTTTTTTCATGCAGTAAGGATGAAGCTGTAGCCGCGATAAAATATTGGGAATCGCACAAATGCCTTGATGTTTATTACAGAGATGACCTTATCACAGGTGTAAAGATCACTCTCGATCCTTCTGAAAAGAAAAAGGAAACACATAGGCTTTCGCAGGATAGGGTAAAATCATTTATAAATGAAAATCCAGATGCAAAAAGACTTCTTTTTTGTACTGAGCAGTATTTCGGAAAGCCTCTTTCAGCGATAGAAGCAAGTACCCTTCTGTATTTTATGGATGAGCTCGGATTTTCTTTTGACCTTTGCGATTATCTTGTACAATACTGTGTAAGCAAAGGTAATAAAAGTATTAGATATATTGAAAAGATCGCTCTTGACTGGCATATGAAGAAAATCACTTCACCTGAAGCTGCCAAGGCTGAATCATCAAGCTGGTCGAAGATCCATTTCCAGGTTTTAAAGGCCTTTGGAATAAGAAACCGTAATCCGGTTTCAAAGGAAGTTGACTTCATCAACAAATGGTATAAAAAATATTGCTTTTCAATAGATATAATTGCCGAAGCATGCTCAATAACACTTACAGCAACCGGTAAGCAAAGCTTTGAATACGCAGACGGGATCCTGACGAATTGGCACAATTCAGGTGTTAAAACACTTTCTGATATAAAGAAATCAAACGAGGATTACAAGAAATCATCTGCTTCTCATAATACAGCGCCTGCAGTCAATAACAAGTTTCATAATTTTGAGCAGCGCAATGATGATCTTGATGAGCTTGAAAAACAGCTTGATAAGCAGTTTGCCCATATACATCAATAAGGAGAATAGTCATGGCCCTGACAAATTCCCAATATGATAAGATAATGCGAAGCTATCAGGAAAAACGACTTCGCCATGAAAATGATTTTCAAAAAAAGCTCTCCGAAGCCTACAAAAAACAGCCGCGGCTCAAGGAATTGGATGATGAGATAGCTACTATAAGCTTAAAAAAGGCACGCATTTCATTAGGCTTTGACTCTGATGCTGATTTTGATCTTGATGCAGAGATAAAAGAACGCTCATTTGAACGTGCTGCACTTTTGGAAATGTGCGGCTTTACAGGCGGCATAGCAAAACCGTCATATGACTGTCCGATCTGCAGTGATACAGGATATGTAAACGACGGCAAATGCTCATGCTTTAAAAGAGCAGAGGTTGAGCTTTTGTACTCCCAATCGCGTTTAAGTGATATTTTAAATAAAGAAAATTTCAATACATTTTCCTTTGATTGGTATTCAGATAAGCTGACCAATAAAGCAACCGGGCTTACTGCCCGTGAAACTGCAAAGCTTGCCTACGATTATGCACTTCAGTTTGTAAAAAATTATGATACAAGACATGGAAATATCTGCCTTTACGGAAAAACAGGTGTCGGCAAAACATTTTTGACACACTGCATTGCAAAGGCACTTATGGATAAAGGCAAGAGCGTACTTTATCTTACAGCCTTTGATATGTTCAGCATTTTAGAGGATAATACATTTCATCAAAACGATGAATCAAGAGAAAATACCAGATTGATTTTTGAAATTGAATTGCTTATAATAGATGACCTTGGAGCTGGGATAAATAACAGCTTTATAACATCGCAGCTCTTCAATATTATAAACGAACGTATGTTAACAGATAAAAGCACTGTTATATCTACAAACCTGTCGCTTTCTGACTTAAGAGACGCATATACAGATCGAGTAGTCTCTAGGATAACAAGCAGCTACCAGCGTTTATATTTATTCGGTGATGATATAAGAATATCTATGAAATTAAATAAAGGAGCTTCAAATGCAGGACTCTAAAAAAAATTACTTCGATTCACTTCCCTACGGAAGACTTGGTATTATCCCATTGAAAAGCTGTACCGCAATGGGCAGCAGAGTAAATAACTACCTTTATGAGTGGCGTTCTGAGCGCAAGCATGAGCTCAGACACAACAAAGCATATACCGGCTATGAGCGTGATTCATATATAATTGAAGCCGAAAATCCAAGATTCGGTTCAGGTGAGGCCAAAGGCTGCATCAACGAATCTGTAAGAGGAGATGATCTATATATATTGGTCGATGTATGCAATTATTCTCTTACATATTCGATGTTCGGCGAAGTGAATCACATGTCTCCCGATGATCATTTTCAGGATCTCAAGCGTATTATAGCTGCCATAGGCGGAAAAGCCCGACGCATAACCGTTATCATGCCATTTCTTTATGAAAGCCGTCAGCATAAGCGCAACAGCAGAGAATCTCTTGACTGCTCTCTTGCTCTTAAAGAGCTCGTAAGCATGGGAGTTGACAATATAATCACATTTGATGCTCACGATGAACGTGTTCAAAATTCTATTCCGCTTACGGGATTTGACTCAGTTCGTCCTATATACCAGTTCATCAAAAATGTATTAAGAGAGGGTGATGACATCAAGCTCGACTCTAAGCACCTTATGGTAATAAGTCCCGATGAGGGCGGCATGCGCCGTGCTGTATATATGGCAAATAACCTTGGTGTAGACATGGGTATGTTCTACAAACGAAGAGATTATTCCACTCTAAAGGATGGGAAAAATCCTATCGTAGCACATGAATTTTTAGGTTCTTCTGTTGAAGGAAAGGATATGATCATCCTTGATGATATGATTTCATCAGGAGATACGGTTTTAGAGGTAGCACGAATCCTTAAAGAGAAAAAAGCCCGAAATATCTACATATGCAGCACCTTCGGTCTTTTTACAAACGGCTTTGATCGATTTGATGAAGCATATGAGCAGGGCTTGTTTACAAAGCTCATCACGACTAATCTTATTTATCAGCCTAAAGAGCTTCTTTCTAAGCCATATTACATCAACTGCAATATGAGCAAATATATCGCTCTTTTGATAGATACACTGAATCATGATGCTTCTATAAGCAGCCTTCTTGATCCAAGTGATCGTATTCAAAAATTCATCAAAAAATTCAACAAGCATGAGAAGCTTTGATCTTCAATTTAATATTGCACAACTAAGGGGCATCTTCCATATG
>CAVLAA010000018.1:24133-25599 GCA_963660835.1 bacterium | reverse complement strand
GTCTATTCTTACAACAAAATGCTTATATTTGGTACATAAAAAGGTACTTAGTCTTTTTAGTAAGGCTTAATTTGATTTTTAATATATATGATGATATAATATCTCAGTTAATAATTTTGGAGGAATTTAAAATGAAAACCTATCTTGTAACTGGTGGTGCCGGATTTATCGGATCAAACTATATACATTACATGTTTAAGAAATATGGTGATGACATCCGTATTATAAATGTAGATAAGCTTACATATGCAGGAAATCTCGAAAATCTCAAGTCGGTAGAGGGCAGATTAAATTATACATTTGTACGTGCCGATATATGTGATGCAGAGACTATAAATAAACTGTTTGCGGAAAATGACATACAGAGAGTAGTTCATTTTGCAGCAGAAAGTCATGTGGATAGAAGTATCAAGGATCCGGGTGTATTTGTTAAAACAAATGTTATGGGTACATTGGTTATGCTTGATGCAGCTAAGAATGCATGGGAGCTTGAGGATGGATCATTTAAAGAAGATCATAAATTCCTTCATGTGTCTACCGATGAGGTATATGGTTCACTCGATGATGAGGGCGGATATTTTTATGAGACAACTCCATATGATCCGCATAGTCCATATTCAGCAAGTAAGGCTTCTTCAGATCTGCTAGTAAAAGCATATATGGATACATATCATTTCCCTGCTAATATAACAAACTGCAGTAATAACTATGGACCTTATCAATTCCCGGAGAAGCTTATTCCGCTTATGATAAATAACTGTCTTAACGGAAAGAATCTTCCGATATATGGCGATGGCCTCAATGTAAGAGACTGGCTTTATGTCGAGGATCATGCAAAAGGAATAGACATGGTTCAGGAAAAAGGACGCCTTTTTGAAACATATAATATCGGCGGACACAACGAG
Source organism: bacterium (assembly GCA_963660835.1). Taxonomy (GTDB): domain Bacteria; phylum Bacillota; class Clostridia; order Lachnospirales; family Lachnospiraceae; genus Alectryocaccobium. The sequence goes on along the minus strand of CAVLAA010000018.1, from coordinate 24,694 downwards.
AAAAAGAATATTGAGATCGTTAAACTTATAATTGAGACATTAAATGAATATCTTCCTGACAGTGATCCAAGAAAAGCAAAGATCAACGAAGATCTCATTACATATGTAGGTGACAGAAAAGGCCATGACAGAAGATATGCTATTGCTCCGGATAAGATTAAGGCTGAGATAGGCTGGTATCCAGAGACAATGTTTGCTGAAGGAATCAAGAAAACAGTTAAATGGTATCTTGAAAACCTTGATTGGATGGAAAATATTGTAAACGGTGATTATACCAAATATTATGATGATATGTATACTGACAGATAACAAATGATTATATAGCAAAACAGCAGTGCCAGCCACACTGCTTTTTTGCGTGATATGGAGGTACTTTTTTATGAAGGGAATAATACTTGCCGGAGGCTCAGGTACAAGATTGTATCCGTTAACAAAAGCAGTTTCAAAGCAGATAATGCCTGTTTATGATAAACCAATGATATATTATCCGCTTTCAACACTTATGCTTGCCGGAATCAGAGATATATTAATTATTTCAACACCAAGAGATCTGCCTGTATT
>CAVLAA010000018.1:0-24123 GCA_963660835.1 bacterium | reverse complement strand
TATTTAAGGAGCTTTTCGGCACAGGAGAGCAGCTTGGTCTTAATATTGAATATGCAGTTCAGGAAGCACCAAGAGGACTTGCAGATGCATTTATCATTGGCGATAAATTTATCGGAAATGATAATGTTGCACTTGTACTTGGCGACAATATTTTTTACGGACAGAGCTTTACCAAGGTCTTAAGAGCTGCGGCTGAAAGAGAAAAGGGAGCTACAATATTCGGATATTATGTAAAGGATCCGAAGGAATATGGTGTTGTTGAATTTGATGAAACCGGAAAGGCTATATCTATAGAAGAGAAGCCTGCTAAGCCAAAATCAAATTATGCAGTTCCGGGACTTTACTTCTATGACAATGATGTTGTTGATATTGCAAAAAATGTTAAGCCTTCTGCAAGAGGAGAAATTGAGATAACTTCCATTAACAATGAATACCTTAGAAGAGGAGATCTTCATGTAGAGGTTATGGGAAGAGGCTTTGCATGGCTTGATACAGGAAATCATGACGCACTTCTTGATGCTGCTGATTTTGTTGCTGCATTTCAGAAGAGACAAGGACTGTATATTTCATGCATTGAAGAGATTGCATATAAAAAGGGATTTATTACAAAGGAACAGTTAGTTGCCCTTGCACAGCCGCTCCTTAAAACAGCATACGGACAATATCTTATGGATGTTTCGGAAGGATTATAAAGAGGTACAGATAAAATGGGAAAGATCAAAGTTGAAACATGTGATATAGAAGGCTTAAAGGTTATAACACCTACTGTCTTTGGCGATGAACGTGGATATTTTATGGAAACATATAATTACAACGATTTCAAGGATGCCGGAATTGATGTACAGTTTGTACAGGATAATCAGTCGGCATCAAAGAAAGGTGTACTGAGAGGTCTGCATTTTCAGATCAATTATCCGCAGGATAAGCTTGTCAGAGTTGTTGTCGGAGAGGTATTTGATGTAGCAGTTGATTTAAGAAAGGACTCAAAAACCTTTGGACAGTGGTATGGAGTTAAGCTTTCAGCTGAAAATAAAAAGCAGTTTTTTATTCCTAAGAATTTTGCTCATGGTTTTATCGTGCTTTCTGATTATGCAGAGTTTGCTTACAAATGTACAGATTTCTATCATCCGAATGATGAGGGCGGCCTTTTATGGAAGGATCCTGAAATAGGAGTTAAATGGCCTATGCCTGACGGAATGACTGAGGCAGACCTTACAATATCAGACAAAGATACAAAATGGTCCGGAATTTCTGAGTATATAAAGCGATAATCATTTTTAACATGTAAGTTCCGGCTGCAACTCTCAGCCGGAATTTTATTTTGTGCAATAAGCCTTCATGCAGAAATTGTGCTTGCACAAGTTTCTATATAAAGACAAATGATCATCGAGCCGTAAGGTGAGATGATCATGGATTGCAAGGCGAGTAGGAGTCAGCCTGCTCGATTTAATTACAACAGCCTAGTATGTATTAATCCGATATCAGTTAGGGTTAAAGCATCTTTTGATACTGGTATCATACAGTGAATTCAGCATAAGAATAATGAGGTATATATGTATAAAGGGAATGAGCTTGTCAGCGTTGTTATGACAACCTACAACAGAGAATGCACTCTTTTAAATTCAATAAACAGCGTATTAAATCAAACATATGCTAATATTCAGTTTATAATCGTAGATGATTGTTCTACGGACAATACAAATAAGATTTTATCCGGAATAGCTGATCCGAGGGTTGAAATTATCACATTACCTGAAAACAGACATATTGCTTATGCTACAGATAAAGGATTTGAGCATATAAAGGGTGATTTTGTTGCATTAATTGATTCAGATGATCAGTGGAAGCCAAATAAACTGGAAGTTCAGCTTGAATATATGAAGAGCCATCCGGAGCATCAAGGATGCTTTACATGGATGGATGCAATAGATGAAAAAGGAAACGATCAAAACGAAAAGTATTTCATATATAAATGCATGTTTTCTTCTCATACAGATACGCGTGAGGAATGGCTTAGGTTTTTCTTTTTTAAAGGCAATAAACTTGTTAATCCAAGTTCGTTGGTTACAACACAGGCTGCTAAGGCCATAGGAAAACACAACTCATTTATGACTCAGGCGCCTGATCTTGATTGGTGGGTAAGATTCACTAAAAAGTTTTCTTTTGGTGTGATAGAGGAGCCTCTTGTAAAGGTTTGTATATCTGATGATAATGAATCAGGATATTCAGCAGCAGATAACAGCCGAAAAATCAGATTTTACAATGAATTGATGCAGATAAGATATCGGTTCTTTGATGATATGGACAGAGATTTATTTATCAGCACATTTAAAGATGATTTTGTTTGTAAAGATTCATATACAGATGATGAGCTTAAATGCGAACAGGCTTTTCTTATGCTGAGACCATTTGAAAATTGCCATGCCAATTCAGCTCTTGCACTTTTGAAATTCGAAGAGTTGATGAATGATCCTGTTACTGAAGAACTGCTTTGGACTAAATACAAATTCGGTACACGTCAGGCAGCTAAATATACAGGCAAGAACCTTTATTTTGATCATTTTGCTGAAGAAGCTTACAATGAAGCTCCAAAACTGAAGGAAGAAAATGATAATCTAAAGATTTTAAGACGCAAAACAGAAGAAAAATGTAAGCAGAAGCTTTACAGCATGGAAGTTGTAAGTTCAATTGTAAAATCAAATAATAAGCTGCTTGATGATTACAGTAAAAGTCTTAACAAAAAACTCAAAGAGGCAAATGAGGAGATTAAAAGGCTTAATAGCATAAACAGCAACCTAAATGTTGAATATAAAAAGGTAATAGAGAGTTTAAATACTGTTGTAAACTCTTCAGCATGGAGAATAACAGCTCCTTTAAGAAACTTTAAGGACAGAAAGAAAAAATAAATCTATCTTGATCACGCCAAAAAGCGTTTAGAAAGAGGAAAAAATGGGCCAGATAAAACCGGAAATACGAAACGAAAGATTTAGCATATGTGATCCTTCGATTTATTATATGTATGGATTAATATATAAAAATTCAAAACTTACTGCATCAATTCAGGGAAAAAACGTAGAAATTGAAACTGCACCATGGAAGGAATTCAATGCGCTGGAGAGGATGGATATACTTGGAAGCGAAGAAATAGAATCCGTTGTTGCCACCGCAAGACTTCCGAAGGAAATCCCTGCTTCCGGAGAATTTGCCGTATATATGGAATCTGATGGCAAGAAAATCAAATGGTTTTCTACAAGTGTGGAAAAGATCAAAAGAGACGGAAAAAAGCTTCAATATTGCATTGATCAGGTTAAAAGACCAAAATTAGACAGCCTAAGTATTTCGGGATGGGCGGCTTCATTAGAAAAAATATCTATAGAAGCACGTGATGAAAAAGGCAATATTATATCAGGTGTGCAAAATCATTTCCCGCGAGCTGATGTAAAAGCGCTTTATGATGAAGTTGATTTAGATAAAAATTGCGGCTTTATGCTTATACTTGAAAATATAAAAGCAAAGAGAGTTTATATTACAATTAAAACGCAATCTGAGCAGGAAACGATCAGCTATCCAATGGGTAAGGCAGGCATAATAGCAGACGAGCTAAAGCTGAATGCAAAGAAAAGTGCATATTGTCTTAGAGAAGAAGGATTTGGAGTCTTTTGCTCAAAGGTACTTAAAAGATTAAAGAAAAAAGACAGACCTATAGAATATAGTGAATGGATCAAGTATAACTTTGCAAGTAAAGAAAAGCTTGAACAGCAAAGAAATACCAAATTTAAATACAAGCCACTTATCTCTATTGTAGTTCCGCTATATAAAACGCCAAAATCTTTTTTGGATGCACTTATTTCCTCGGTTAAGGATCAGAGTTACTCAAACTGGGAGCTTGTTTTATCTGATGGAAGCGGAAAGCCTTCACCTATAGCTGATGCTTTGAAAAAATATACTCAAGGAGATAATAGGATCAAGGTTGTAGAGGCTGACGAACAGCATCGTATTGTTGAAAATACAAACAGGGCTATAGAACATGCCAAAGGCGAATTTATAGCATTTGCTGATCATGATGATGTTCTTGCTCCGGATGCATTGTTTGAGGTTGTTAAGGCACTCAATGAAGATAATAAACTTGAATTTATTTATACAGATGAGGATAAGGTTGACGGAAGCGGAAACACATTTTTTGAGCCTCAGATGAAGCCGGATTTTAATATAGATCTTTTGAGGACAGTTAATTATATATGTCATTTAAGTGTTATTAAGAGAGAGCTTCTTGACAAAATTGGATATCTTGATGCTTCATATGAAGGTGCACAGGACTATGACCTTACCCTAAGAGCTATTGAAAATACAGATAAGATATATCACATTCCGAGGGTATTGTATCATTGGAGATCGCATGTTAATTCTACGGCTGAAAATCCTGAAAGCAAGCGTTATGCATTCGAAGCAGGAAGAAGAGCGATACAGGCTCATTATGATAGAGTAGGCATAAAAGCAGAAGTTATAGACGGAGAATTTCCGGGACTATACAGGACAAAATATATCAGAGAACATGATCCACTTATATCTATTATTATTCCAAATAAGGATCATACGGATGATCTCAAGAGATGTATAGATTCAATAGAAGAAAAATCAACATATAAAAATTATGAATATATCATTGTTGAGAATAACAGTGATAAGGATGAAACCTTTGAATTTTATAAAAAACTTGAAGCAGAAAATAAAAAAGTTAAGGTTGTATATTATAAGGGAATATTTAATTTCTCGCTTATTAACAATTTCGGTGCGGAGCATGCAGACGGAGAATATTATCTGCTTCTGAACAATGATACAAGCATAATAAATCCGGACTGCTTTGAAGAGATGCTTGGATATTGTATGAGAGATGATGTCGGAATAGTAGGTGCAAGGCTTTATTATGAAGATGATACTATTCAGCATGCCGGAGTAGTTGTTGGATTCGGAGGAATAGCAGGACATTGCTTTGTTATGCATCCAAGAGGTACTACAGGATATTGCCATAGAATAATCTGCGCTCAGGATTACAGTGCCGTTACAGCAGCATGTATGATGGTTGATGCAAAGGTATTCAAAGAGGTGAATGGTCTTTCGAGTGACCTTGCGGTTGCATTCAATGATATTGATTTCTGTCTGAGAGTTCGAGAGGCCGGGTATCTAGTTGTTTATAATCCATATGCTGAGCTTTATCATTTTGAATCAAAATCAAGAGGACTTGAGGATACTCCGGAAAAAGTTTCAAGATTTAATTCAGAAATAGATACATTTGGAAAAAAATGGAGAGATTTTCTTGACAAGGGAGATCCTTTTTATAGTCCGAATCTTACGCTTGACAGTCAGGATTTTTCACTTAGAAAGAATTATTAAACAAAGAAATGCAGGATTACATAAGAAAACAAAAGGAAATCACAGCAGAAAAAATAATGAAGCAGGTTCAGGAGCAGCTAATAGCTTATATGCCGTTTATGAACAGGGCTATACTTAAGATGCCTATAGAATTCTTCGAAACAAAGGAAGAGGTAGATGATCTTGAGGAGGCTCCGACTGCCAATTATTTTGCAACTGACGGACTGAAAATATTTTGTGATCCGGATTATGTTATTGCAAAATTCAAGGACAATACAGCTAATCTGCCAAGAATGTATATGCATATGATATTTCATTGTATTTTCTTTCATCCGTTTCAATATGATAAGCTTAATTTTGAATTGTGGGATTATGCAGCTGATATTGCAGTCGAGAATACAATGATAGATCTTAAGCTTAAGGATCTACAGCTTTCTTCAGATATAGAACGTAAAAGAGTTATCGAGAGGCTTAAACAAAAGGTAAATATTTTTACAGCAGAAAATATCTACAGTTTTTTGCTAAATGATCCTAAGGAAGCCTCAATAGAACTGAAAAATGCAAACCTTTTCAAGGAAGATGATCATCAGCTTTGGGTATCTGTCGACCATCTTGTCGGAAAGCAGAGGATGAGCAATAGAAGTGATCTTGATGGACGCAACAACTATGCTCTTGAGGAGTGGAAGCAGGAAGGAAAGACAATCCAGTTAAATGTCGAATCGATAAGCAGATATAGAGAAAGACTGCCCGGTTCGGCTATAGATAACATAAAAGAGGTGTTCAGGGAAAAGCACGATTATAGAGATTTCATTAAAAAATTTGTTTCAAATAAAGAAGAATTGAAGATAAATCAGGATGAGTTTGATTATATTTATTATACCTATGGAATGAAGCTTTATGGAAATCTTCCGCTCATCGAGCCGCTTGAATATTGTGATACGAAAAAGATCCATGATTTTGTTATTGCTATTGACACATCGGGATCATGTCAGGGAAGAGTAGTAAGAAGCTTTTTAAACAAGACTTATACGATACTTAAGGATACAAATTGCTTTACGGAGCATATGAATCTTCATATTTTGCAGTGTGACAGTAAGGTTCAAAGTGCCATAAAGCTTACAAGTCTGCAGGAATTCGAAGGATATCTGGAAAATATAGATGTAAAAGGATTCGGCGGAACAGATTTCAGACCGGTATTTGAATATGTTGATAAGCAGCTTAAAAGCAAGGAGTTTCATGACTTTAGAGGGTTGCTTTATTTGACAGATGGTAACGGAATTTATCCAAAGGCTGTGCCGGAATATCCGACAGCATTTATTATAGTTGAGGATCCGAAGGAAAAACCGAATGTTCCTTCTTGGATAATAAAGCTTATAATGCCATTGGAAGAATTTTCAAAAGACAATTTGATGTATTATTGACAGGAGAAAACTTATGAATATAGCAGAGGCTAAGGAACAGATAAAGCGTTCGGTAAAAATTTACCTTACTAAGAACGAAGATGGCTCATATAGAATACCTGTGCAGAAGCAAAGACCTGTATTTTTATATGGAGCGCCGGGTATCGGAAAAACTGCTATTATGGAGCAGATCTCAAATGAGCTTGATATTTCATTAGTTACCTATTCGATGACACATCATACAAGACAAAGCGCGCTTGGACTGCCGTTTATCACACAGAAAAAATATGGTAATGAAACATATGATATATCAAAATATACAATGAGTGAGATTATTTCCTCTATATATGACAAAATAGAAGAAACAGGAAGAAAAGAGGGAATACTTTTTTTGGATGAGATCAACTGTGTATCTGAAACACTTGGACCTGCAATGCTGCAGTTCTTGCAGTATAAGGTATTTGGAAATCACAATGTACCGGATGGCTGGGTAGTCGTTACAGCCGGCAATCCGCCGCAGTTTAACAGATCTGTTCATGAATTTGACGTAGTTACGATGGATAGATTAAAGATAATGGAAATAGAACCGGATTATAAAGCATGGAGAAAGTATGCAGTTCAAAAAGAAATCCATCGTTCGATCCTTACTTATCTGGATATAAGAAAACAGGATTTTTATGAGATTGAAACTACGGTTGACGGAAAATCATATGTTACAGCAAGAGGCTGGGAGGATCTTTCGGAGGCTATTTATCTTTATGAAGAAAATGACTTCCCTATAGATGAAAGTCTTATATCCCAATATATTCATAATAAACAGATATTGAATGAGTTTACTGTTTATTACAGTTTGTATGTTAAATATAAAGAAGATTATAAGATCCATGACATATTAGCAGGCGAAGAAACACAGGATATAAGGAGCCGTGCAGCTCTCGCAGCCTTTGACGAAAGAATAACATTGCTTGGACTTTTAATAGAGGCAGTCCTTACTGATATCGGAACAAATATAAAAACAGAGGATAAGCTTAAAAAGAAGGTCGTAAAGCTTAGAAAAAGAAAAGAAGAGCTTGAAAAGCTTGCTGAAGAAGAAGCCAGAGCAGAGTGCAAGGTATTTGAGGAAACAAAGGAAGAATTCCAAAATGATGTTGCCAGACTTAAGATCGATACAGAAAGGACAAAGAAAAAACTTTCTAATCTTTTTAAATTTGTTGATAAATGCTTTGGTGAAGGCAATGAAATGCTTATTCTTATCACAGAGCTTACAGTAAATTACAATAGTGTGAGATTTATCGCTGAAAAGGGCTGTGACGAATATTATAAATTCGATAAAAAATATCAATTATATGAACGAAACAAGGAACTAATGCAAGAAATAGAAAAAATAGAAAAAGACGGTGAAGATAATTCGCTTAAGATAGTATAAGCACAGGAAAATTTTTATTACTATCCTAAAGAAGCATTGAAAGCTTTAAGAAAGAGGGGAAAATGAATTCAAGGGTTAACAAAAAAAATACTATAATAGATGATTTTATAGAATATTTAAAAAATAATAAGTTTTATTTTTTGATAGTTTTTCTTATCTTTATTGCAATATACGGAGTATGGACATTTAACGATTTTGTAACAACAGATGCAGAACCAATGTACACAGCCCAAGGTGCGGCAGATCTATATAATTCCTGGATTGCACTTGGAAGATGGGCATTGGTATTCCTTAAAAAATTCTTAGGTGTCTGGATCATAAACCCTTTCTTTGCTTTAACGATTTTTATTATAGGATTTCCAATTTCAAGTATGCTCTGGAATCATATCTTTCAGAAATGGTTGGATATTGATGAAAAAAAATATTCAGGAAGAATTGTTTTTGATCTTATATATCTGTCATGTCCAATATGGGGCTACCAGTTTTCATTTAGAAACCAGATAGAGGGAATCGTATTATTTTTGGTAATACTGCCGATAGCTGTCTTCTTGTTATCTAAATGGCTCGATGGAGAAAGTATAGCATATGCTATAGTTGCAATCTTTGGAATTGTTTTTTCTTTTTCAGGATATCAGGCTTTTTTAGTAATGTATGCAGAGACAGTAATAATTTATTTCTTTTGCAATATTATAAATAAAAAAATAAAGAGAAAACAATTTTATATCAGATTATTGAAGGTAATAGTATTTACTGTTATTGCATATGTGCTTTATCAGCTGTCTATAAAGGTAGTAGCAGGAGTTTTAAATGTATCCAGAGAGGGTTATTCAAATTATCTCTTGTCCCAGATACCCTGGTTCAGCGAGAATATATCCGATTGTATACAAAAGACGGTGGACGCCTTAAAGGAGATATTCTTTGGCGGTTTAAATGCATATACTATTGCATACTTTATAGAATTTGTGATAGCAATAATTCTTTTTATTATTTACTGTTTAAAAAAAGGCAATATGAAAATTTGGACAGGAATAATAATTGCCTTAATATTTATTTTCCCATTGTCATTATCAATATTGACAGCCGGATCAGCTGTTTTGAGACAGCAATTTTCATATGCAATGGCATTAGCTGCCATAGGTGGCTTTGAATTTACAATAATATTTAATGCATTAGTCAATAAGTTGCCAAGACTGCTCATTCAGGTTCTGTCTATTGTTATTATAATACTTTTTATAGTTCCGCAGACTCAGACAAATACTAGGTTGTTGTATACTAATTACAGAGTAGCTCAAAAGGACTATTATCTTATGAGTGAAATATATTCTACAGCTAGATCAAAGGGTGCCAAGTTAGGTGATGCGCTTGTATTTATTGGAGGACAGTCATATGGTGATGATGATTCTATAATTGTCCAAGAGGCAAATGGCATATCATTTATCGAATGGGCTATGATGTATCCTGACAAAACCCTTTGGGCGATGCAGGCCAATGGTTTTTGCGTTTCAATGGCTACAACCGAGCAGAAAGAATATGGCAGGGAAATTGCCCAAAATATTCCTTGCTGGCCTGATAAGGATTCTGTTCATGTTGAGGAAGGACTGATAGTTGTTCATCTGGGTTAGATTAGAAGAGTTGAAAGCAGAGATTTAAACAAGCCTTATTGTCACTGCACGAGCATCAGAAAAGAGGAGAATATGGATAAGATTTCTATAATTGTACCATGTTATAATGAAGAAGAGGTTTTGCCACTTTTTTATAAAGAAATAACACGTATATCAGATATAATGAAAGAACAATATCTTGAAGTGATATTTGTAAATGATGGCTCTAGGGATAATACCTTAAGGCTTATAAAAGAATTTGCAGATAAGGATAAACATGTGAAATATATTTCCTTTTCAAGAAATTTTGGTAAGGAATCTGCTATGTATGCAGGATTGGAGCATGCAGATGGGGATTATGTTGTATTTATGGATGCAGATATGCAGGATCCGCCGGCATTATTGCCTGAAATGTACGACACAGTAAAAAATGAGGATTATGATTCAGTAGCAACAAGACGTGTCGATAGAAAAGGAGAACCGCCGGTTCGGTCGTTTTTTGCCAGAAAATTTTATAAATTGATGAATCGTTATTCTAATACCGAGATTATGGATGGTGCAAGAGATTTTAGGTTGATGAATCGCAGATTTGCCGACTCACTTTTGGAACTTAAGGAGTATAATAGATTTTCAAAGGGTTTGTTTGGCTGGGTAGGATTCAAGACTAAATGGCTGGAATTTGAAAATGTAGAAAGAGCAGCCGGGGAAACCAAATGGTCATTTTGGAAGCTATTTAAATACAGTCTTGAAGGAATAACTGCTTTCAGTACAGCTCCTTTGATGATCGCATCAATTCTTGGAATTATTTTTTGTCTTATAAGTATAGTTTTTATAATATTTATTGTTGTAAGAAAACTTATATTTAATAATTCTGCTGATGGCTGGGCATCAATGGTATGTCTTATATCACTTATCGGCGGCATACAGCTTTTTGCGATAGGAATAGTTGGCCAGTATCTCTCGAAAATGTATTTGGAAATAAAAAACAGGCCTAAATATCTTATCAGAGAAGACAATTTCTAAAGAAAGATTAAGCAAAAGCAGCGGGGCTTGTATTGTTTATTTAAATTTGTTAATATATTGTGCGGAATAAAATTGAATTGTTATATAGATGAATTTTAATCCGATATCATTATTTTTTAAGAGGAGAAAATATGAAGGTACTTGTAACAGGTGCAAATGGATATATAGGATCACATATTGTTTCTAAATTATTAGAAAATGGGCATGAAGTTTATGCTGCAGATATAGCCTTTAATAATCTCGATTCAAGAGTTAAGCAGATTACAACATCTATTTTTGAATCGGATGAAACTATATATGAAAAGACAGGATCGCCGGACGTATGTATACATATGGCCTGGAGAAATGGATTTCAGCATAATGCGGATTCACATGTTACAGATCTTCCGGGACATTATCTTTTTATCAAAAATATGATCGCAGGCGGACTAAAGCATCTTGCAGTTATGGGAAGCATGCACGAGGTTGGATACTGGGAAGGGGCTATAGATGAAAATACCCCAACTAATCCAAAATCACCATATGGTATTGCAAAGAATACACTAAGACAGCTTACAGAGGTGCTTACAGCAAATACAGATGTTTGTCTGCAGTGGATAAGAGGCTATTATATACTTGGCGATGATCTTAAGAATCATTCAATATTTACAAAATTATATGAAGCAGCGCTTGAGGGCAAAGAAGAATTTCCGTTTACTTCAGGAAAGAATAAATATGATTTCCTTGATGTCTCTGAGCTTGCAAAGCAGATAGTATCTGTTGTAGAACAGACCGAGATAAATGGAATAATCAACTGCTGTTCAGGAAAGCCGGTTTCGCTTGCTGAAAAGGTTGAGCAGTATATAAAAGAAAAGAATTTAAGCATTAAGCTTAAATATGGAGCATATCCAGACAGACCGTATGATTCTCCGGGTATATGGGGAAATCCGGATAAGATTAATTGCATTTTAGGTAAATAAGGGTAATATTTGATGATTTTACTTGGTGATAAGATTAAAAGATATGCAGTATATGTTTTCTATGACAAAAATGGCAAGGCTGACAGATATTGCGACTTTTTTTTAAAGGGATTAAAGCAAGAGGTTGATTTTCTTCAGGTCGTTGTAAATGGTGAAATTGATAAAGAATCATATGACAGACTTGATAAAATTGCCGATGATATTCTTGTAAGACCAAATGAGGGATATGATGTAACAGCATATAAGACAGGTATTTTAAAGCCTGGCTTTGATAATCTTGTCGGTTATGATGAGGTTATTATATGCAATGACACATTGTATGGACCGTTATATCCATTGAGTGAAATGTTTGAAAAAATGAATTCAGTTGATGTGGATTTTTGGGGGCTTACAAATTTTCACGGAGTTGGATTTGATCCGTTTGGTACAGTTGAATACGGATATCTGCCAAGACATATACAGTCATTTTTTATGGTTTTTAGAAAAAGTCTTGTCGAAAGTTCCAAGTTTCAGGATTTTTGGAGTAAGTTTCCAACAGTAAACGGATACGAACAGGCCATAGGCTTATTTGAAGCTTCATTTACAAAACGATTTGAGGATTATGGATTTAAATGGGCAGTTTATGCCGACAGCAGTGATTTAGAGGGATATACTTTAGATCCGCTTCGTGATTTTCCCAAATATATGATAGAAGAAAAAAGATGTCCGTTTATGAAAAAACGAACATTCTATCATGAATATGGCGAAGCTATGGAAAGAAGCGGAGGCGAGGCGGCTTCTGAATCATTTAAATTTATACGGGATGAATTGGATTACGATATAGATCTTATATGGGAAAATCTCTTAAGAACACAGAATATGGCTGATATCAAAAAAAGATTGCAGCTGAATTATGTTATCTCATCAAAGTATAAAAAACCACGTAATAACTCGATCAAAAAAATAGCACTTGTTTTGCATATTTACTATATAGAGTTAGCAGGATTTTGCAGGAAATATGTAGATTCTTTACCTGATTATGTAGATGTTTTTATTACTGTTCCGGATGAGAAGAGATTAAAAGTAGCTAAGGATGTTTTTTCAGATATTCCAAATAAAACTGAATTCAGGATCACCGGAAATATAGGACGAGATGTAGCACCATTTATTGTCGGATGCCGAGATGTGATCGAAAACTATGAGCTTATATGCAAGGTTCATGGAAAGAAGGTATATCAGGTTACACCTATGTCACTTGGTGAATCATGGGCATATGAATGTTTCGAAAATCTTCTTGGCAACAGATGTATTACAGAAAATATAATTGCAATGTTTGAAAACGATCCAAGGCTTGGAATAGTTTCACCGCCAATACCTCATCACGGACCGTATTATCCTACAATAGGTAAAGGAGAATGGGGAGAAAACTATAAGATCGTAGAGAAACTTGCAAAGAAGCTGGATATAAATGTCGATATAAACAGAAATAAAGAACCAAATGCACCATTGGGATCTATGTTTTGGGTCAGAACAGATGCACTGAAGCCTTTATTTAGGCATAATTGGAAATATAGTGATATGCCTAAGGAGCCTATTGCAGATGACAATACTGTCCTGCATGGTATAGAAAGACTTTATCCATTCAGTGCCCAGGAAGCTGGATATTATTGTGCAGACATAGTCAGCAGCAGTTATGCACCGGTGGAAATAAACAGTTTAAAATTCCAGGCAGATGAGCTTGTGACTGCCGAAAATAAATTGGTAGGCAAGGTTCCTTTTAGACAGCTTGTTTCAGCAATAGGGGAAGTTTGATATGCAATTATGCAAAGACAAAATAAAACGATGCGGAATTTTTTTATTCTTTGATAAAGATGGAAAAGCAGACGAATATGTTATTCAGATGCTCGAGGATCTTAATAAAAGCATAGACAGAATGCTTATTGTTGTAAATGGATATCTTGATAGTGATTCATATTCAAGACTAAAAAAATGTTCAGATGATATAATCTCGAGGGCAAATGTTGGGTTTGATGTTGGCGGATACAGAGAAGGTCTGTTTTATTTGGGATGGAATGAATTATCAAAATATGATGAGGTTGTTCTGTTCAATTACACCTTTTTTGGACCTATATATCCTTTTGAAGAAATGTTTGATGCAATGAAAAAGAAGGATGTAAGCTTCTGGGGCATAACCAAGCATATGTATATAGAAAATGATCCGTTTAAGGTTTTTGAATTCGGATATCTGCCTGAGCATATACAGTCTCATTTTCTTGTACTTAGAAATGATCTTGTTACAAGTTATCATTATAAGGATTTTATTTACAACATGATAAATCCGAACAGCTATCTTGCTTCAATTGTCGGATATGAGGCCATTTTTACTAAGCATTTTGCTGATCTTGGATATAAATGGGATGTTTATGTTGACGTGTCAAAATATAAAGATTATTCATATAACCCCCATATGTTTTATATAACAGAGCTCCTCGATGAAGCCAGATGTCCTATTATAAAGAGAAGATCTTTCTTTACGGATTATCAGGATTTCTTATTAAATTCATGCGGAGAGACATCAGTTAAGATGTATGCATGGATGAAGAAAAACAGACCAGAGCAGCTTGAGCTTATATGGGACAATCTGCTCCGTCTTGAGAAAATGGAAGGAATACACAAAGCATTAGGGCTGAATTATATTCATGAATCCTTTGATACAGACTATTGCGGAGATAAAAAAATTGCAATATCAGTTGTTATAAAGGATAGTAAGGGACTTGTTTTCTATAAGGATTTTCTTAAGGCACTGCCTGACAATATCGATATACTGATTTACGGTACGGATAAGGATATAGAAAAGGTTAGTTCAATTATAAAAAGCAGCAATGTAATCAAGATAGCTTTAAATGAAGTTAATTATGTTGGTGCGATAAAGGATATTCAGAATAGGAATATTCAAGATAAATGGGACTATATTGGAATTGCTTATTTAAGAAATCCCGAGATAGAAGAGCCTTACAGCAATTATGTATCAAGTGGATATTCTGACTGGAACAATTTGTTTTTAAATAAAAATGTTATAGGAAATGTCATAAATACATTTAAAGAAAATAACAGGCTGGGAATGCTTATTCCGCCTATACCGGACTACGGTATTCATTTTGAAAAAAGATATTCATTTTCTCCTGTTGGCGGCAGCTTTTGGATCTGCGGCGATATTTTAAATAATATAAATTTTGATTTGAATGAGAATGAAAATGATTTTATAGAAAATATTGTAAAAAGAGTACAGGGAGCCGGAAAATATACAGGTATTTCATACAGCGACAGTTATTACAGTACAGCATATACAAATGAAAATTATATGCTGAGAGAGAATAATAAAGCGGTATTTAAGAGATACGGACCAAATCAACAAACAATCATATTAGAGCAAATTAATGATGAGGCTTCACAAATTCACCAATAATTGAAAATATAATAAGACATCTGATTTCTAAAGATAAATTGCTAACTTTAGAAGTTAGGTGTCTTTATGATTTTTGAATTTTGAAAATTTTACGAGATGATTATTATGAAAAAAATACTTAAGCGGGTCTTAATGGTAATGGCAGCTGTATTTATAGTAGAAAGCACATATACAGTATATGCCGATGATATAGATTATACAAATGAGAGCGGTTCTGAATATTCAGAAAATACATCTGATGAACAATCCATACAGAAACAAGAGGATGATATCACAAAAGATGAAGAGGAAGATACTGAAAACACCGAAAATGAAGATTCAAATGCTGCAAATACTTCAAATACTTTAAATACCGAAGAAGCAATTACCAAGGAGACTTCTGAAGATAGTGTATTAGATGATCAGGAAGATATTAATGCTGATGAAAGTGCTGATGACGAGCAAAAAAATGAGCAGCCTACGCAGCAGGTCATAGACGGAAAAAAATATATGGTGAATTCAGACGGAACGCATCTGACAGGATGGTATCATATGGAGCCATTCGGAGATCTTTATCTTGATCCAAATGACAATGGAGCGGCTGTAACGGGGATTTTTACAATAGTAGAAGATGAAAGTATAAATACATATTTGTTCGATTCTAATGGAATAGTAAGAAAGACATCCGGAACACCTAATGTTGATGGAAAAAAATATTGGATAAAAGAAAACGGGACTCTCGGAAGCGGCTGGCTGTATCTTGGAAACTGGAAAATGTATTTTGATACCGAAACTTATGCTGCAAAAACGTTGGATGACGGTATTGTAGATATAGAAGGTCAAAAATACCTTTTCAATTCTGATGGAATAATCCAGGCTTTTGCAGGAACAACTATTATCAACGGTGCAAAATACTGGTTTTCAGAGAAAGGCTATTTGTGCCAGGGATGGTTAACTATCGGAAGCTGGACGTTATATTTCGATCCTGAGACATACAAGGGAGCAGCAGGCATCACCTCGATAGATGGCAATAATTATCTGTTTGATGGCAATGGAATATTAAAAACCTCCGGTACGCCTGTTGTAAACGGAAAGAAATATTATATTGGAGCGGACAATACAATTCGATCGGGCTGGCTGTATCTTGGGAACTGGAAAATGTATTTTGATCCGGCTTCTTATACCGCATATACAGCTAATGATGGTGTAGTCGATATAGATGGATATAAATATCTTTTCAATTCAGATGGGGTTATGCAGACATTTGCAGGAACAACTATTATCAACGGTGCAAAATACTGGTTTTCTGATGAAGGATATTTAAAATGCGGCTGGCTTAAGCTTGGAAACTGTATGCTTTACTTTGATCCTGAAACATATCAGGCCGCTACGGGTATTACTAAAATAGATGGTATAAATTATTTGTTTGACGGCAACGGAGTAAAAATAACAAAAAAAGGATTAATAGTATCAAACGGAAAGAAATATTATATTGATTCTAATGGAAGTACAGTTACCGGATGGGCAACTATTGGTAACTGGAGAATGTATTTTGATGAATCTACAGGCGTGGCTGCAACAGGAATAAGGACGATTGATGGAGTTCTCTGTGTTTTCAACAGTGATGGAATACTGACAAGCTATCAGGGTTACAATTCTTTGTTTGAATCGGCTGAAGATATTATCACTGTAGGATATAATGGCGAAATGTTCAGTTCGATACAGGAAGCTATTGATTATGCAAAGCAAAGAAATACGTTAAATACATTTGGAAATATTAAGGTTATTATTCTTATCAGTGAAGGAACATATCAATGCGAGATAAATGATCCGACACTTGGACAGATCGCATTTATCGGAATAGGCATGCCAACACTTGTTTCAAATCTTTCTTATCCGGTGGGATGCTTCAATACATATGGTGATAATGTATTTATGAATCTCACTATGAAATCAACCGGGAATGTATATGCCTTTCATTGGGAAGGGGGAGGAAATACCAGGAATTCATCCTCAAAATATGGCACGTACTTCAGTAATTGCATATTTAATTCCCAAAATCATGCTTCAGTCGGAATCGGAGCAATGAGTGTCGGAACAAAAATCACATTTGAAAATTGTACATTTAATGGATCATTTGCTGATGTTTTTTTTCATAATTCAGTATATGGAGATTCCTATAATAATGATATTACATTTTTAAATTGCCAAGCAACAAATACAGGAATTATAAGGATAGATGACAGCGCAAGAATAAATCTGGATCATAATTCTGTTTTAAATATGCATTTTATAAATAACGAATTCAAAGGGATTTCTTTTTATGCAGGAACAACAGGCAAATATGCAAATAAGATGCTTAGCTATATTCCTAATGATTCAGACAATATAATATTATCAAACGATTCATATGGAAATAGCTCCGATGTTTTTAATAAATAATGTTTGACAATCAATATTTACAATGATATCATATCAGCGTATGCCGCACAAAGAGGTATAAGTATGCGCTTTTGCATCACCGGATTTGGCGAGTAATGTAATAGGAGGTGCCCTATGTACGCAATTATTGAAACCGGCGGAAAACAGTATAAGGTTTCCGAAGGCGATGTTATCAGAGTTGAAAAGCTCGGTAAAGAAGCCGGCGAGTCAGTGATTTTTGATAAGGTTCTTGCTGTAAGAAATGACGAGACATTAGTTACAGGTGCAGATGTTGCATCAGCTTCTGTTAATGCTTCTGTTGTAGCAAACGGAAAAGCTAAAAAAGTCATCGTTTATAAGTATAAGAGCAAAACCGGATATCACAAAAAGAACGGTCACAGACAGCAGTACACTGAAGTTAAGATCGATTCTATCCAGGCTTAAGATCGTATGACGAGTGTAACTTTTTTTCAAAACGAATCGGGAGATATCACAGGCTTTAGAATTGAAGGTCATTCCGGATTTGCTGAAGAAGGGACAGATATAATCTGTGCGGCTATTTCAGCACTTGCTATAAATACCATCAATTCAATAAATGAATTGACTCCTGACAACATGGATGTTGACATGGATGAGGAAGAGGCCTATATCGATGCATCGATATTTGATACCCCGAGCAAGGAAGCTCAGTTGCTTCTTAAGTCTTTAGCTTTGGGACTTGAAAATTTGGAAGATGACAAAGCTGTATCGAAATTTATAGACGTGATATTTGAGGAGGTGTAGGACATGATCAAGATGAACCTTCAATTCTTCGCTCATAAAAAGGGAGTTGGATCTACAAAGAACGGACGTGATTCCGAGTCTAAGAGATTAGGTGCTAAAAGAGCAGACGGACAGTTTGTTAAAGCAGGAAACATCCTTTACAGACAGCGTGGAACAAGAATCCACCCGGGCGTAAATGTTGGACGTGGAAGAGATGATACGTTATTTGCTACAGCAGATGGCGTTGTAAGCTTTCAGAGAAAAGGAAGAGACAAAAAGATTGTTTGTGTACTTCCTGTAGAAGAATAAGATTCAATCATTGGGCTGTTGCATAAATATGTGTAATAGCCCTTTGTTACATTTAAAAGACTTTTTTGGAGGCAGAATGTTTGCAGACAGAGCAGTGATAATTATCAAGTCAGGCAATGGCGGAAATGGTCACGTTAGCTTCAGACGTGAAAAATATGTGCCTGATGGTGGACCAGACGGTGGTGACGGCGGAAAAGGCGGCGATGTCATTTTTGAGGTTGATGAGGGATTAAATACACTTATTGACTTTAGACATAAACGCAAATTTTCTGCACAAAATGGAGAAGAAGGCGGAAAAAGACGATGTCATGGCAAAAATGGTTCTGATATCGTATTAAAAGTTCCGAAAGGAACTGTTATAAAGGAAGCAAAAAGCGGTAAGGTTATAGCCGATATGTCAGGTGATAATTTAAGAGAAATCCTGATAAAGGGCGGAAGAGGCGGAAAAGGCAATATGAATTTTGCTACTCCGACAATGCAGGCTCCTAAGTATGCACAGCCCGGGCAGCAGGGATATGAGATTGAAGTCATTCTTGAACTAAAGGTTATTGCAGATGTTGGACTCATCGGATTTCCGAATGTCGGCAAATCGACATTTTTATCAAGAGTAAGCAATGCTCAGCCAAAGATCGCAAATTATCATTTTACGACTATTTCTCCAAATTTAGGTGTTGTAGATATGGAAGGCTGCAGTGGTTTTGTTATTGCAGATATACCGGGACTTATCGAGGGTGCATCTGAAGGAGCAGGACTTGGACATAGATTTCTCAGACATATCGAAAGAACAAGAGTGATGATCCATCTTGTAGATGCAGCATCAACGGAAGGCCGTGATCCTATTGAAGATATCTACAAAATAAATGAAGAGCTTGTTAAATATGAAGCTGATTTAGCAAAAAGACCTCAGGTTATAGCTGCAAATAAGATTGATGCTATATATCTTGAAGATGGGATTGAGGATCCTATAGAGCGTATAAGAAAAGAATTTGAACCAAAGGGAATAAAGGTATTTCCTATCTCGGCTGCTACAGGAAAAGGAATCAAGGAACTGCTTTATTATGTTCAGGGAGAGCTTGATAAGCTTCCGAAAGAGCCGGCTGTATTTGAAAGAGAATATGACCCTCAGGAGGAGCTTATAAACGAAGAACTTCCATATACTGTTGAATATGATAAAAAGGAAAAAGCATATGTAGTCAGTGGGCCTAAGGTCGATAAGATGCTTGGATATACAAATCTTGATTCAGAAAAGGGCTTTGCATTCTTCCAGCGCTTTTTAAAGGACAGCGGAATATTACGTGATCTCGAGGAGGCCGGTATTCAGGAAGGTGATACTGTAAGTATATATGGAATTTTATTTGACTATCATAAGTGAGGATATAAATGACAAGTAAACAAAGAGCATATTTAAGAAGTCTTGCAATGAATATTTCTCCTGTCATTCAGATTGGAAAAAACGGATTGACACCGGAGCTTACTGAGTCAGTTAACGAAGCATTTAATACAAAGGAGCTTATTAAATTGGCAGTGCTTCAAAACTGTATGGATGATCCAAGGCAGATGGCAGAAATGTTAGCTGAAAGAACACAGTCTGTTGTTGTGCAGATCATCGGCAAGAAAATAATATTATATAAAGAAGGAAAGGACGACAATAAAAAGATAATCCTTCCTAAGGCGGCAAAATGATCTGTATAAATGAAATGACCCAAAAAGATTGGATAAAGCTTCAGCGGAAAATAGAAAAGGTTCAAGATGAAGAACGGTTTGACCATACACTTGGGGTTATGCATACAGCAGCGGCGCTTGCTATGGCTTATGGGCATGATGTTAAGAGAGCAAGAATGGCAGGATTGCTTCATGACTGTGCAAAATCTATTGTTCCTAACAGTGAAAAAGCAGCTTTATGCGATAAATATAAAATAAAAATATCGGATTTTGAACGTGAAAATCCGCATCTGCTTCATGGAAAACTTGGAGCTTATCTTGCAAAAAATACATATGGTATAGATGATGATGAGATATGCAGCGCCATAACATATCATACTACAGGCAAAATTAATATGACTTTTCTTGAGCAGATAGTTTTTATAGCTGATTACATTGAGCCAAACAGAGATGAGATGCCAAGACTTGATGACATAAGAAAAATGGCATTTTGTGATCTTAATAAATGTACAAGCATGATAATGTCAGATACGCTTGAATACCTTATAAAAAGCGGCAGACCGGTAGATACAGAGACAAGAGATGCCTGTGAATATTATAAAATGAAGGTTAAATAAAAAGGAGACGATTGATGACAGACGCAAAGCAGATGGCTCTTATAGCCGTAGATGCGCTTGAAGAAAAAAAAGCAAATGATATCAGTATTATAGATATAGAAAAAATATCTACTCTGGCAGATTATTTTATTATTGCCAGTGGTACAAACAGAAATCAGGTTCAGGCAATGTCAGATGAGGTTGACGAAAAGCTCGCAAAGGCTGGTTTTGAACCAAAGCATATAGAGGGATATAACGGAGCAAATTGGATACTCCTTGATTATGGCGATATAGTTATACATTTGTTTGATGAGGAAAACAGACTTTTCTATGACCTTGAAAGAATCTGGAGAGACGGAGTAAAGGTTGAAAAGGAATCACTTAAGTGAATTCCGTTATAATTTCATAAATGAGGGGGTATTTTAATGGAAAAGTTGTTTAAACTCAAAGAAAACAACACTACTGTGCGAATTGAGGTTGCAGCCGGTCTGACAACATTTATGACAATGGCATACATCATCGCACTTAACCCAAATCTTCTTACTGGATTTGGAGCAAATGGCGGACAGGAGCTTTGGAATGCAGTATTTCTTTCAACCTGTCTTGCATCTGGTATAGGAACTATTTGCATGGCTTTATTGGCCAATAAACCGTTTGCAATGGCACCGGGAATGGGATTAAACAGCTTTTTTGCTGTTGTAGTTTCAAATATAGTCAGCATTACAGGAATGACATATCTTGAGTCATTCAGATCAGTATTATTTTCTTTTTCCTTTCGATTCTTAATGTCAGAGAGAAAATAGTTAATGCTATACCACTAAGGATCAGACTTGCTATCTCACCGGCTATCGGGCTCATGCTTATTAATATAGGAATGGGCTCAAATGTCGGAGTATATGATTCAAATGGGAATTGCTGGTATGTACTGCGCGATTTCTTTGGATCGCTGACAGCAGGATATGCAGCTCAGCAGATGGGAGATGCATATATAAAAATGGTAATATCCATCATAACAATGTTTTTGGGGCTTATTATCATTGTTGTTCTTGATAAAAAGAATGTTAAGACAAATGTTCTTATAGGAATGCTTGCCGCAGCTGTATTTTATTGGATAATGCAGGCTGCTGTTCTTAGAGAAAATCCTTTTTCATCACTGGAGGGCGCGAGCTTCTTGCCTGCATTTGGAGACATGGCTTCGCAGACGTTGTTCTCATTTGACTTTAAGGGATTCTTTGAGATTGGCTGGTTTACAGCTATAACACTTATTATTACATTCTGCATAATAGATATGTTTGATACAATAGGAACACTTGTCGGAACAGCATCTCGAGCTAATATGCTTGATGAAAACGGAAATATGCCGCAGATGAAACAGGCGCTTGTATCTGATTCTGTCGGAACCGTAGCAGGTGCACTTACCGGTACATCTACAGTAACAACCTTCGTTGAATCTGCATCCGGAGTTGCTGCAGGCGGCAGAACCGGGCTTGCATCGCTGACAACAGGTATTCTTTTTATCGCATGCATATTTATAGGACCTATTGCAGGAATCATACCGGCGGCGGCAACATCTGCTGCACTTATATATGTTGGTGCACTTATGCTCCTTGGTCTTAAAAATATCAAATTCGAATCAGTTGATCAGGTTATCCCTGTTGCTCTCATGCTTATTGCCATGCCTATTTCAGGTTCTATAGGACATGCTATAGGTATTGCGCTTGTTACACATACACTTATTAAGGTATTCTCAGGAAAGCCAAAGGATATTTCAATACTTACATATGTTATATCGATTATCTTTATAATAAAGTTTTTCCTTGTTGTTTAGAACACAAGTTTCAGCTTGAACAGTAAGATTTGTTTTAAGCGGTGCTGCAAAATGCAGTGCCGCTTTTTCTTGTAAAAAAGTCTGAATATGATATACTAAAACCTAATGGAACTGTAAATTTTTTATAATAGATATGGGAGAATGAGATGTCAATAGGAATAAAATCCCCGGGAAAGTATGTGCAGGGTGCCGGCGAGCTTTCTAATCTGGGAAGAAATGTAAAAAAATTAGGCAATAAGTTTCTTATAGTTATTTCTCCAAATAATATAAAAAGAATCGGAGAAACAATTGATGAGAGTATGAAGTCTGTCGAAAAAGAATATACTTTCTTTGAATTTGGCGGAGAAACAACAAAGGCAGAGATCAATAATATTATGGAGGCTGCTAAAGCAGATGGATGTGACTCTATAATAGGTGTCGGCGGCGGAAAAGCTATAGATGCTGCAAAGGCTGCAGCTGAAAATCTTGGCGGACTTCCTCTTGTAATTGTTCCGACAATTGCTTCTAATGATGCACCATGCAGCGGAGTTGCTGTTATTTATAATGAAGAAGGCGTTGTCATCAAGGCTCTTATAACAAGAAGAAATCCAGATGTTGTTCTTGTAGATACAGATATAATCGCAAAGTCTCCGGCAAGGCTTTTGAAGGCAGGGATCGGCGATGCTCTTGCCACCTGGTTCGAGGCACGTGCATGCAAAAACAGCGGTGCAAAAAATATGGCTCGCGGTACATGCTCAAATACAGCATTTATGATGGCAAAGCTTTGTTATGATATCTTGATGAAAGATGGTATTCAGGCTATAAGCGATCTTGAAGAAAAGAAGGCTACACAGGCACTTGAGAATGTTGTCGAAGCAAATATATATTTGAGCGGTGTCGGCTGGGAAAGCGGCGGACTTGCTGCAGCACATGCAGTAAATGATTCGCTTGTAAATATGCCTGAAACTCATGGTATGTATCATGGTGAAAAGGTAGCATTCGGAACTATTGTCCAGCTTGTACTTGAAAATGCTCCGGAAAAAGAAATGAATGAAGTTCTTACTTTTATGAAGGCAGCAGGGCTTCCGATGACATTGGCACAGCTTGGAGTGTCAGAGATTAAAGAGGATGAGCTTAAAAAGGTTGCAGAGGCAGCATGTGTACCTACTCAGTCAACAAAGAATTTAAGAGCAGATATAACTCCTCAAGAGGTTGCAGATGCAATTATAAAAGCAGATAAGATAGGTTCAGAATTTTAATTCAAAGATAATATTATGATAAATAATTACAGTGTTATAGAGTTTCTTCCTGAACTGTCTGCAAGGCAGATAACAGAGAGACAGCTGTTTAGTAAGGAGCTTTT
>CAVLAA010000017.1:15035-25748 GCA_963660835.1 bacterium | reverse complement strand
TTTTCATCGAATCTTTTTGAAAACTCTTTTAATATATTGCAGATAGTTTTTACGCTTTTAGAACAAAACTGCATCTCTTTTGAAAGCTCGTTTAGTGGTACAGAAAAATAACTTTCTTTTATTGAATTTATGCTTTCTTTTATTGTTTCTCTGTTTTTTTTGATGAGCTCTGTTTTTCTTTCATCCTCATCCGGCTTTGCTTTTGCCCTTGAAAGCGGCATAAATTTTAATTTCTTTAGGATTTCATGCATAGCTTCGAAGTTTTCTGCTGAAATAAGTGATTCTACTATCTCCTTATCATTTTCGATCATAGGTATATATCTTTTGCATCCACCTTCAGATTCTGCAAGCTTCATATTATCTTCCGCTATTTTATTTAACAGTTCCAAAATCCCATGCACTTCTTTCATGCATACTTCTATCATTTTGGACTCATTTATATTTTCACCGGTACAGTCCGTATATATCCTTTGAGCTTGATCGAGCCAGTCCATAGGCCATGGCTCGGCATTTACTGTTTCATAAAGCTCGATCAGCCTTTTTCTGATATTCTTTGTTGTTTTCCCGCTGTTATATGCAGTTACTAACTCAAGTATGTCCTGATCTTCATCAGCAAATGCATCATCGAAAAGCTCTGACATACATTCATCCTTCATCAGCCTGCATTCGCCGTCGTCCATTATCCTAAATGCAGGATCTATATCCAAAAGATAAAAATAATTTTTTATTATATATGAACAAAAGCTATGGATAGTGCTTATCTGGGCATTATGAATAAGAACAGACTGTTTTCTTATAAGCTCGTTATTTCTGTCCGAGGCAATTTTTACTTCAAGCTTTTTTCTTATTCTTTCCTTCATTTCCCCGGCTGCTGCTTTAGTAAATGTCACGACAAGTATCCTGTCAAGATCAACAGGCTTATCCTTATCTGTTATAAGAGAAAGTATCCTTTCTGTGAGAACAGCTGTCTTTCCGGAACCCGCTGCTGCACTTACAAGCATATTTTTATTTCTGCCTTCTATGACCCTTTTCTGTTCAATATTCCAGTTAATTGCCATTGATATTTCCCTTCTTTAGCTCTTCAAGCATTTTATTTATTGCCTCTTCATCTGAAAGCCTGTCACAGTTTTTCTTTTTGAATCCCGGTATTTTATGATCAAAGCCGCATACAGATAAAAAAGGACAATAGGTACAGCTGTCTGCTCCGTCAACAGTCTTTGGCGAAATAGCAGTATTGCCTTCTTCTATTTCATTTCGCATTTTCCTTATCATATGCTTTGTATATTTTTCAAGTGTCATAAAGCCATCAAGTGAGCAGGTTTTTGTTCGCGCGCTGACTACAATATTTCCCGCTTCATCAAGTCTTTTGTTAAATTCGGCATTAATAATATTTGATTTTGCACCGGGCTCCAGTTCTTCATCCATAAGCATCAGGATCTCCGGTTCTTCTCGCGATATACCGTTAAGTCTAAGCTGCCTTAGCTTTTTATCATCTGATACATTTTCATCCAGACTCTCTACTTCTACTAAAGGCTCCTTCATATTGTAATAATAAATCCCGGCCGGTTCGATGATCCTCTTGTATCTTGTTCCAATGAGTTCCTGCGCTGCTGTTATATATAATGGCAGCTGAAGCTGTATTCCGTTATAAAACTTATTAAGATCAGGCTCCCTGCTGCTGGATTTGTAATCTATTATCCTTATATAATAGGCATCATCCTGCATGCAGATATCTATCCTATCTATCACACCTGCAACACCCTCTGTCATAAAACGTGCTTCTGCTGCAATCGGACGGAACTCACCTCTTATTACCTGTTCAGTTACACTTACAGCCGTTATCCTATTGATTTTTTTTAGTCTGATCTCATCAAATGCACGGCTTGCCGAATATATAGCATTTTCATGCTCACCATATGCTGTCTCAAATGCCTCGTCTGCTGCTTCTTCTATATCAGTAAGTATATTTTGTATGCCAAGCTTTTCCATTTTATCGCAAAAAAGCTTTATAGACCTGTGCAGTATACTGCCTATATCGGCAGGCGAAAATTCAAATACTTCTCTTTCTTTTAACAATGCTCCATATTCAAGAAAATGTCTGAATGCACAGCTTCCGTATTTTTCCAGTCTCGATGCAGAAAATCTTGTATTTATACCATAGAGCATTTCTGCAGATGCCTTGCTGATATTCGTATCCTTTCTGTGATACATCGAAGCATTTATCAGCTTTTCTATTTTTTTTCTTCCATCAGAAGATCTTCCCATAAAAGATGCTATCTCGTTAAAATATTTATCCGGCTGCTTTTCATTTATCTCTGCAAAGCCTTCAAGAAGTATCTTCTCTCTTCCAGTGATAGTTTGGAGACTGTCTGTAATATCTGCATTGTCATTTTTCTCTGCATTAACACATTCAAACATATCGCCTATAACATTAATAAGATATGATGGCAGCAATGCTTCTCCCGATACATTTGCTGCAGAATATGAAAGATATAATTTATCAGAGGGCTTTGTCATATTTAAATACAGATAAAGCCTCTGTCTATACATCTCTTCCCTTGAATCCGGAGAAAGCATTATATTTGCATCCGACAGAAGTCTCCTGTCAGGTTCTGAAAGAACACTTTGCCTTGATACAGGCTTAGGAACAATTCCGTCATTTAGTCCGGCAAAAAACAATACCTTTATATCATTAAGCCTGGTTCTTTCAATGTCTCCTACCACAACTTTGTCTCTGTTTGGCGGAATGATCCCTATTTTAATTTCCTGAAATCCTGTTTCTATAAGCTTCCTGTAAAGCTCTGCTGAGACCTTTTCTTCACCTAAAATCTCTACCAGCTTATTCAGAAAATCCATTATTATCTTATATATTTGAGAAAATTCCTTAGCCTTGGAAAGCTCATTTTTTTCTGTGAAATAATCCTCTAAAAGCTTACATTTTTCTTGAAGCTGTGTTTTTTCTATCAGCTCATATAATGCAATTGTTCTTTGACGCACAGTTGCATTTCTCTTTTTGAAATCATCAAGAAAAGTACTTATATAATCAATAAAGTCTGCCCTGACGGCATTGAGCTGCGGTAAATCCTCCTGTGAAATAGTTACAGATGTTCTGCTCCATTCTCTTTCATAAGCTTTTCTGCCTTTTATTGCAAATGCAAGCACATAATTTTCAAATAGATTTATATCTCCGCTTACAGATGCCATTCCGGTTTTCAAAAACCTGAAAACACTCTTATAAGACAGATCATCACATGCCATTTCTATTGCTGCTCTGACAAATTCAATCGCAGGATCAGACATAATGCTATTTTTTTTGTCAAGAAATAACGGTATATCATTTGCTTCAAAAACATTCTTCACTATATCGGCATAATCCTCTATATTCCCTGTTATGAAAGCAAAATCTCTGAATCTGTATTTACCGGTACGTACTAATTTTAAAATGATCTCAGCTGCCTTTTCAGCCTCCTGCTCCGGATTTTGGCATTGAGCAATAAATATAGACTCCTGTTTTTTTTGATATTTTTTATATTCATATCTGAATAAATTTTTCTCTAAAAATTTAAGCGCCTCATTATTGCTAAATCTGCCATTTGTATCATCTATCCATATGTCCTTCAGTACCTCTATGTTATTTTTCTGCGCAAGCTCGATCAGCTTAGATGTCATCGCATGTGTCATATGGAACAAATTTGAATGTGCACTGTTTGACCTAAGCCCGGCTTTCCTGTCCGCAGTTGTGACTACAATTACATCTTTACACATCTTTATAAGCCTCTCTACAACATAAAACTGTGTAGGGACAAAGCCCGTAAATCCGTCAAAAACGACCGTAGCATCCTTAAGCATTGCCGATTTTTCAATCGTACGGCTTAAGACCATAGGTACTTCCTCAGCTGTCAGATATTTTCCGTTTAAATACTCCATAAAACGCTCAGAAATTATTTTTAAGTCGGAAAGCTTGCGCTTTAAAAGCTCCGGAAGATCACTGCTTTCTATGTCTATTGAATTAAGGTCTATATCATACTGCATAAGCTCCGACAGCTGAGAATTCACTCTTGCGGCTGCACCGTTTTTATTGAACAGACCATCCAAGATATTTAGTTCCTTTTTATTGTCATTTATAAGCTTTTGAAGTACAAGGATCTTACCCATGTCCTCTAATATAGGCGCCTGGTTTTCTCCTATTTCCTCAAAAACTCTAAATGCAAGTCTGTTAAAGCTTAATATATCTATATTTAAAATTGTATGTCCCGGATGTATGGCTGTTAACTCCTTCTGAGCCTGCATCGTAAATTGCTCAGGAACAATAACAAAAAATCTTTCAGAAGGCTTCCTTACAGCCTCTTCAATTATTTTTCTATATGCATATGTAGATTTCCCGCATCCGCTTGGACCTGCTATAAACTGAAGTGACATACGACCTCCGATTATAATAATTTGACACATTTATATATAATGATACCAAGTTTAAAAATCTTTTTATTCTATCATCATATTTGTCTATTTTAAAACATCTGTTCTGTAATTTCAAGTCAAGGATATTATCTTCTCTTTCATTTTCATATAAGGTTTTATTAAATAATGCACAAAATAACGCAGGCTGTGTGCCTGCGTTTGAATAATTCTTAATCTGTTTGTTTACCCTGTTCCACACTTTTGGTATCTTCCTGCGATACGTTTTTTAAGTCATAGGTATCAAAGCGCGGCTCTGTAGGCAGCTGAAGCTCTATTCGGGCTATCTTATCCATCTGTGCATGGCAGCTGTTTATCTTAAGATCAAATACATGCCCGCCTTTAGTTCGATCCTCTGAAATAAAATGAAAATGCCATCCGGGAAGATTCAGGCTTTCCATATAATCCGGAAAATAAAAACATATAAGCGAGCCCTTAATATTGTCAAAGCAAAATGAATGCTGTGTTGTACTAAGCAGCTCCTTCAAGGAAATATGCTGAGCCTTTTTTGAAGGCTGTTCGGAACGGGCATTGATAAAAGCAAAATCTCCATCTATACGAACAATGTGCATGCTGTTCAGTCCAAAATTTTCATCAATCTTATTGTTTAACATACCTATAAGAGAATCAATATCATCAATATCACTCCACTCCCAGGAATGAACACCCTTCATGCCGGCAGTTACTGCGAACGAAACACCGTCATCCTCACAGGCTTCATACATATGGCCATCAAAAGAAGCGCGATAACAGTGACCATCAATGATTATCATCTCGCCGTCAAGATCCTCAAAGGTACCAAGGCCGGTATCTCCGTGTTGAAGAAGTTCTCCTACCGATATGACATTTCTAATATACCCGAGCATTAATGCCTGAAGAGTCGATACCTGATACAGACAGCTTTCGGGATCTGCTGTACTTTGCAAAATCATTTTATTTTTTTCCATCTTTTTATACCTGAGTTGACAAATT
Source organism: bacterium (assembly GCA_963660835.1). Taxonomy (GTDB): domain Bacteria; phylum Bacillota; class Clostridia; order Lachnospirales; family Lachnospiraceae; genus Alectryocaccobium. The sequence goes on along the minus strand of CAVLAA010000017.1, from coordinate 20,321 downwards.
AAGTGTTACAACAAAAATTCTACATTAAAAGGGCCTGTCTGTCATCCAAAAAGAAATCTAATTCATACCTGTTGTCGTCTGCGAGTGAAACCATGCTGTATTTTGCCGGATTTTCATTTTACTTCCAATAAAAAAAGGCCCTGACCTTTTACAGTCAAAGCCTCATATCATCATTACAATGCCTTAGTTGTATTAAATTTATCATACTGCATCATCAAACCTCTGCAGTCATGAACATGTCCTATCTTCTAAGCTTTTCTTCCTCATCAGGATCCTGATCGACCAGCATTGAAAGGAATCTCCTTGCTCCTGTTCCCTGCTTTTTATATGAATCAAAAAGCGATTGTCTTGCCTGCTTAGAAAGATGATCCGATATACGCTCATAGCCAAGCAGGAGATCTGTAAATACAGATCCTTCAGTGACAGAACATGATCCTGCTATCAATCTCTTCATATGATCATCTCTTGCTTTTTCGCAAAGCTTAACTATACGCTGTTCAAGGGAAATAATCTTAAATGCCTTTTTGGATTCTGGGTTGTAGAAACATTCCTCAGAAAGCTTAAGTACTCTGTCAGTAACTTCATTTATCTCATGAAGCTGCGCCATGGCATCAGCTGAAAATTCATTTCCGCTTTCCCAAAGTCTGTTGATAGTAACAACCATATGATACAAGTGATCCGTAATATTCTCATAGTCTGCAATAACATGCATAAGGAACGAAAGCTCCATACTTTCTTTTTCAGTCATGCTCCTTGCAGAAAGCTGAGCAAGATACAGATCTATTTCATCCTGATACCAGTCCACAAGCTCTTCTGTTCGATGAACACGTTTCGCAACATCTGCATCCCATCCATCCATCAAACCAACTGTTTCCTTATATGAATCATTTGATGCCTTGATAGCCTCTCCGACTCTCTGACGACACTGTGCAAGAGCAAGTGAAGGTGTTGACATAAAGCGTGTATCGAGAAGAGATTCCTTTGGATTTTTTACTTCTTTTATCGTAAGTTTTCCAAGCTTAAGGAAGAATTTATTAAGCGGAAGTTCAAGCATTACTGTACACAGTTTATAACCACTGTGCATTATTGCAATAGTTACAGGAGCTGCAACTACATCATCAAACGGAAAATGTCCTGTACTTCTTAATATGCAGTAAACCGGAAGCCATACAACTGCTCCGAATGCATTTAAATAAAAGTCAATTACAGCAAGTCTTCTTGCATCTTTGGATGTTCCTGTTGCTGCGATCATTACCGGAACTACCTGTCCGATATTAATACCCATTATAACCGGAATTACACTGCTGAATGTAATTCCGCTTGTAAGTGCAAATGCCTGTATCACACCTACTGATGCAGATGAACTCTGCATGATCGCTGCCATAGCCATACCAAAAAGCAATCCAAGAACAGGATTTGAAAGTGCTTCAAAAAGCTCTGTAAATCCAGGAAGCGAGCTCAGACCTGACATTGCTCCTGACATTGTCTGCATTCCATACATCAGAATTGCGAAGCCAACGATTATCGCTCCGACATCTGCTTTTCTTCCTTTACCAATAAATCTGTAAAGAATAACACCGATAATACATAATATAGGTGTAAATGAAGCCGGTTTTAAAAGAGTAAATACAATACCTGCTCCGTTAATACTGCTCATACTCAAAAGCCAGGCTGTTATCGTTGTACCAAGGCTTGATCCTATTACAAGCGGAACAGCTGAGCCCAAAGCCATCATGCCTGAGTTTACAAAACTTAGTACCATGACATTTGTAGCCGTTGATGACTGGATTACCATAGTTACACAAAGTCCTACCAAAAATCCCTTAAACGGATTGGCTGTTATTTTGGTAAGTACGTTTTTCATCTGGTTTCCGGCACACTTTTTGAGTGCTTCGCCCATATAGGTCATACCAAATAGGAAAAGTCCTATTCCACCTATACACGACAATATCTCCGTTATTCCCATTTCTTCCTCTTTCTTGAAGCATTGACTGCTTCACATGAAAGCATTGCTTAAATGCTTGTCTCTCATCAGTATATTTTACAGTAATTTACAATGTGAAAATAATTTTACACACCATTTACAATATAAAGAACACTTTTTTCTCTGTCAAGAAAACATTTCATCTTATATATATTGCATAAAAAATAAAATCAAACTTTTTAAAGTTAGTTGTTTTTTTTAACTGCAATTGCTATCATATGATACCAGGGTCAAAAGGTGCAAAGCGCACAGCAATCCGGTATTAACCAATGCCTAAAGCTTCAAAGCTCTGACGGCACTGTAAATATAATATTAAGAAAGAGATAGAAATGAGTATAATTGATAAATTCGGAAGTCTTGTCGAAAACACTTGCACTACGCATCCTGCAGCTGCAAGAAAACTCCTTAAAGCGGGATGGCAGGCACAAAATTTCAAATTTAAAAATTTCCCTGATAAAAGGCTCTCAAAATCCGGAGCTTATCTTTCAAAGCTTTTAATGGATGCAATGATCGCTCCGTTAAAGGAGCCTTCAAATACATCCATAGTCAGTGTTTTTACACCGTGTGAGCTTTTACATGCATATGGCTTAAAGCCCTTTAATGCCGAAGGATTTTCCTGTTATATTGCTGCTTCTCACGCTGAGAGTTCATTTATAAGAGCCTCCGAAGAACACGGAATTCCGGAAACATTTTGCAGCTATCATAAGATTATCTTGGGCGCCGCATACAAGGATCTGATGCCTTCTCCGAAATGCATAATCAGCACCAACCTCGCCTGTGATGCAAATCAAATAACCTTCCGCGAGCTTTCCAAATATTATGATATTCCGCATTTTATAATTGATGTCCCAATAAATATAAGTGAAGCCTCGGTAAAATACGTTGCTTCACAGCTTAAAGAGCTTGATCTGTTTCTTTCAAAGCTTACAGGAAAGCCACAGGATCCTGAATTTCTCAAAAACATATTAAGGCGCAGTAAACGTACAGTCGATCACTATGAAAAATATATGATGACAAGAGCAGATAAATGTCTTCTTCAGGATCTCGTTACGCCTCTCTATGAATTTGTTGCTATGAATATATTGCTTGGTACCGAGCCGGCAGAAAAATATGCTCTTATGGCATTAAATGATGCTATAAACGCAAAAAGTGCTGAAGGGATCAGACTTTTCTGGGTACATACAGTTCCGTACCTTCAAAATGATATAAAGAAAATCCTGAATTTTACAAATGATGCACAAATAGTCGGGATAGACATGGCAGTTTCAGCTGTTTTGGATTTTGATCCTGAAAAGCCGTATGAAGCAATGGCCAGAAGAATGGTTTACAATTCATTTAACGGAACTTCTTCTCATAGGATAAGCTCTGCTCTTTCCTGGGCGGAAAAAGTAAAAGCAGACGGAACGATATGGTTCTGTCACTGCGGATGCAAAAATACACTTGGAGCATCCTCCATTGCTAAGCAGATTTTTGAAAAAAATGATATGCCGCTTCTAATACTGAACGGCGACGGCTGTGACAGAAGTGCCGGAAATGAGGGACAAAATGCAACAAGAATTGAAGCTTTTCTTGAAATGCTGAAGGCAGCAAAGGAGACATATAATGAAAAATAAGCTTTATTATGTATGCAAATATACTCCTATAGAGCTTCTTGAAGGCTTTGGAGCCCAATGCGTTGCTCTTGACTATATGCCTGAGAGCTTTACACACGCAGATGAATTTATGCATCCAAATGTATGCGGCTTCGGAAAATCGATCATAGAGGCTGTACTCTCACTTGATATAAAAGAATTGGTACTTGTAAACTGCTGTGACAGCATCCGATCTGCCTATGAAGTTTTGCAAAACATGGGTGTTCTTGATTTTCTGTATTTCATGGATCTTACGCACGATGAAAGCAGCTGCGCCATAGATCGAATGAAATCAGAGCTTGATCTGCTCTGCAGTGCATATTCCGCATATTCAGGAAATGAATTTGATCATCAAAGCTTTTATTCCTCTTTTAAACGCAATGCTAAAGAAAATAAAGATTATATTGCCATTTTAGGTGCAAGAGTCGGAAAATCTCTTTTCGATATGATAGATTCCAGACTTGATTCAAAGGTTATCAATCTGACCTGTGTAAGCGGGCGATATCTTGAGCCTATAAATAACTGCTCCGCTCTTGATAAAATCATCGAAATCTATGCCGTGTCACTGATGTCACAGCTGCCTTGTATGAGGATGAATGATGCTGCAGGACGAAAAAAAATTCTTAATGATCCTTATCTTAAAGGTATAGTCTACTCAACGATAAAATTTTGTGATTATTACGGACTTGAATATTTTGATATTACTAAACAGCTGTCTCTTCCTATGCTTAAGCTTGAAACTGATTATACAATGCAGGCATTGGGACAGCTTGAAACCCGAATAGATGCATTTGCAGAAAGGTTAAATGATTCAAATAAAATGAATAAAACTAAGACAGCTCCTTACTTTTCAAATTCCACAACAAGATATTATGCCGGCATTGACAGTGGAAGCTCGAGCACCGATGTTGTAATAATAGATTCCAACAAGCAGATAATTTCAAAAGAAGTTATCCTCACAGGTGCAGGCGCATCGGCATCCGGACAAAATGCACTTAACAAAGCTCTGGAAAAAGCGCATCTTACAAAGGAAATGCTTTCATATACAATAACCACAGGATATGGCCGCAACAATCTTTCGCTTGGTAATAAGAGTATTACAGAAATAAGCTGTCATGCCAAAGGAGCCTTTTACCTTGATAATGAAATCCGAACCATTATAGATATAGGCGGACAGGACAGCAAGGTTATCAGGCTGGATGAAAACGGCGATGTCATAAATTTTACTATGAATGATAAATGTGCTGCCGGAACAGGCAGGTTTCTTGAAATAATGGCAAAAACACTCCAGCTTTCTCCTTTTGAAATGAGTAATGCAGGACTTAAATATACAGAAAATCTGACTATATCAAGTATGTGCACCGTTTTTGCCGAATCAGAGATCGTTTCTCTGATAGCACAGAATAAAAGCGTAAATAATATTGTACATGCGATCAATACGTCTATAGCATCAAGGATCACAGCCCTTTCAAAAAGAGTTCATCCGTCTCCAAAATATATGATGACAGGCGGCGTGGCAAAAAATAAGGGAGTTGTCAAAGCACTTGAAGAACATCTTAACGCTCCGATCATTGTAAATGAGCATGCTCAAATCTGCGGTGCCCTGGGAGCTGCTCTCTTTGCCTTAGAAGCAGATATGTAAAGAAACCGAGCAAAAAATTGCACAATTTA
>CAVLAA010000017.1:0-15025 GCA_963660835.1 bacterium | reverse complement strand
CAATTTACACATTGTTTTTTGATATAATATATCGAATTTAACCTTTTGAATTTCATCAAATATTTATTTACGTAAAATTTCGCTCTTTTTATTATGCAGTTTCCACATATTCAATTTTCTATTTTTGTATAGTTTTTACATTTTTATTTTTATTTTATCTTGCATAATGAAATATAAATGATATAATACAGATGTAGTTGTGAGTATAAGAAAAATAAAAAACAGTGAGGTAAATAAAATGAAATTAAAAAACATTGATCAGGTACATGAGTTCTTAAAAATAGTTAATGAATGTGAAGGTGATGTATATCTTACATCTCAGTATGGAGATAAATACAACCTCAAATCTAAACTTAGCCAGTATATCGCAGTTGCAGCTCTTCTTGGCGAGCATGGTGACGAGCTTGAGATCTGGTGTGAAAATAAAGATGACGAAGGTATCGTTCTTAACTACTTAATGACTCATAAGGAAGTTATGGAATAAAAAATTTTGTTTTAAACAGAAGATAAGGAGTATGAATATTATATTTCATACTCCTCTTTTTAATATGATCTTCAAATTTATTTATACAAGAAAAAGCTCGAGTATAAATACAAGTACACAGCAGCATATTGCCACCTTAAACATGCTTACACCCATCCATGCGGTAATTATTCCTATTACGAGTGCAGCTATTCCGGCAATTGCAGACTGCGTTGATTCTATTATTGCAGGAAATGTCATAACCGCAAGCGTTACATATGGCACATAATATAGAAATGACCTCAAAAAACGATTTTCTATTTTTTTTCTTATAAGTGTAAGCGGCAGCACTCTTATAGCAAAGGTTGTAGCTGCCATTATCAATATATATATATAATTATTCATTGTCATCCTTTATCGGGAAAAATATTGATGCAACTCCCGCTATTACAACTGTAAGTATTATAGTTCTTGTTCCTGAAGATACACCTTCAAATACAGGCAGTCTGGCAAATATATAGCTGGCTGCAAAACAGATAACTATAAGTACAGATATAACTCTGTCCTTTTTTGCAGGAGGGATTATTATTGCCAGAAACATAGCATAAAGAGATACGCTCAGTGCGCTGACTGCTCTTACCGGAAGGATATTCCCTATAACAATTCCAAGTGCGGTACCAATCGCCCATGAAGGAAGTGCTACAGTCATAGCTCCATATGAATAAAAGGGGTTCAAATATCCTTCTCTTCCTATTGTAATTCCAAATATCTCATCTGTAAGATCAAAACCCACCAATAATCTGTGTCTTAATTTTGTATTCGGCGAAAATCTCTGGCTAAGTGCACATGCCATAAGAAAATATCTTGCATTTGCAATTAATATTGCCAGAAACATTTCTATATATGGTGCTGACTCAGCAATAACCTGCCATGCGGCATATTCTCCTGCTGATGCGTTAGTCAAAAAGCTTGCCAAAAATCCCTGAAATGGTGTTAATCCAACCTTCCTTGCTGCTATTCCAAGCGAAAAAGAGACTGCCAGATATCCAAATCCGATCGGCAGTCCGTCTTGCATTCCTCTGACAAATATTTTTTTGTTTTCATGTGATCCCATTGTTTATAAGCTTCTGCTCCATTCCGGTCTTAGTTTGATCTGTCCGTCAATTGCAAGCTCAATCTGTTTTAAAACAGCATCTCGATCCTTGTTGAAAGTACCCTTAAGCGGCAGATAGTTTGATGCATGGTTAGCACGGAATATACTTCCGTCAGAATCTATATTTTCAACCATCAGCCTTGTCTCCTCAAGTACCTCGATCGGATTTAATAATTTAAAGCTTCCGTCTTTAACCCAATCGTACATAGGTGTCCCGGGCATTATATCAAGAGTTAAGAGACCTATATATTCCGGTTTCATTTTTGAAAACGCCTCGGCAGTCATAACCGCATGCTCACTTGACAATTCGTGGCTTCCAAGTCCCGAAACAGCTGTAACCGAAAGAGCCATACCTGCCTCTCTCGCCTTACAGCCTGCCTCTACGATCTGTTCTTCGGTATATCCCTTATTTACCAACTTAAGTACCTTATCAGATCCTGACTCAAGTCCAAGATATACCATTTCAAGACCGTGCTCCTTAAGGCTTTTAAGCTCCTGTGCCGATTTTATCAAAAGACTTGCAGGTGATGCATAACTGGTAACACGTTCTTTATTCGGAAATAATCTGTTGATCTCATCCAATATAAGTATAAGATCATCTGTTTTTCTTATAAGCGCATCACCATCTGCAAGGAAAACTCTTCGTACATTTTCCCCATAAGAAGCAGCAGCCTGCCTCAGATCCTCAAGTATTTCATCCATAGGTCTTATAGTGAATTTTTTCGTTTTATACATGATGCAGAATGCACACGTGTTGTGGCTGCATCCGTATGTTATCTGTACTATAAGACTATATGCTTCACTTGGAGGTCTGTATACATCACCATAATATCTCATCAGTTATTTTTTCCTTTTTTATCTTTTGCACCTAAAATAAGATTTACGATTATTCCCAAAATAAGTGCTGAAGCGATCTCTGTAAGTGTAACTGATCCGATTTTAAGAGTCATTTCGCCTATTCCGGCAATCAGTATTACAGATACAACAAACAGATTTCTATTCTCATTCAGATCAACCTGCTGAACCATCTTTAAGCCGCTTACAGCTATAAATCCATAAAGAGTTATGCATACGCCGCCCATTACACAGCTTGGTATTGTAGCAAGAAAAGTTACAAACGGACCTACAAATGAAATAACTATCGCCATGATAGCTGTTGCAAAAATAGTTATAACTGATGCATTTCCTGTAATAGCTACGCAGCCAACTGATTCTCCATATGTAGTATTTGGACATCCACCGAAAATAGCTCCTGCCATAGATCCGACTCCATCTCCTAAAAGAGTTCTGTGAAGTCCCGGATCCTCAAGAAGATCTTTATTGATTATCGATGAAAGGTTTTTGTGGTCAGCAATATGCTCAGCAAAAACTACAAATGCAACCGGTATATAAGCAACTGCAATTGTAGCTATGTAATCACCTGTAAGCTCTGAAAAGCCCTTAGCGGCAGTAATGAATGTAAAATCCGGAACCCATTGGATCGATAAAAATTTTGAAAAGTCAATTATAATAAAATCTGCATTCCCGGTTGTCATACCGATAGCTGTAAAAATTGATGCTACAACATATCCTGCAAGTATTCCTATAATAAACGGAATAAGCTTAAGCGTTTTTTTGCCATATACCGAGCATACAACTATAACAATAAGTGTAACTAAAGCGCATATGAAGCAAAGCCATGTATTTGCACTCATGACATATGCTGATGCATCACTTGAATATGCTCCGTTTAAAGAATCGCTTACTGCATTTCCTGCAAGAGACAAACCTATTATTGCAACTGTAGGTCCGATAACCACAGGCGGCATGAGCTTATTTATCCATTCAACCCCTGCAGCCCTTACAACAACTGCAATGATAACATAAACTATGCCTGCAAAAATTGCTCCTATAATAAGACCTGCATATCCGGCCTCAGTAGAGACTGCTCCGGCAAATGCAGCAAACATAGATCCCAAAAAAGCAAATGAAGAACCGAGAAAAACCGGACTTCTGAATTTTGTAAACAAAAGATATACCAGCGTTCCGACTCCTGCACCAAAAAGTGCAGCCGACTGAGACATCCCGTTTCCTATAATACTAGGAACAGCAATTGTTGCTGCAAGAATCGCAAGCAGCTGCTGAAATGCAAAAACTATAACACGGCCAAATTTAGGTCTGTCATAAATATCATAAATTAAATCCACAATACGCCCCCAATTGTAATGTTAAAATTATTTTGTTCCAAAAATTCTGTCTCCGGCATCACCAAGACCCGGACAGATATATGCATCCTCATTGAGCTGTCTGTCCAGCTGTCCCACATAGATCTGAACATCCGGGAATTTCTTATGCAGTCTTTCAAGACCTTCAGGTGCAGCTATAATGCACATAAATTTAATTTTTCTGCCACCATGCTCCTTGATACGCTGGATAGCATCTATAGCAGAACCTCCTGTTGCAAGCATAGGATCAAGAACTACTATTGTTCTTTCTTCGATCGGCTTTGGTAATTTGCAATAATATTCCTGTGGCTCGTGAGTTTCCTCATCTCTATACATTCCTATATGTCCGACCTTTGCAGACGGAACAAGCGCAAGGACTCCTGGTACCATTCCAAGGCCCGCTCTTAAAATAGGAACAATTGCAAGCTTTCTTCCGGCTATCATAGGCGACATACACTTTTCGATAGGAGTTTCAATCTCAACATCCTGAATCGGAAGATCTCCAAGCGCAACGTAGCCCTCAAGCATAGATACCTCTTCTACTATTTTTCTGAATTCGTTAGTAGATGTATTTTTATCCCTTAAAATAGAAATTTTGTGCTTAATAAGCGGATGATCAAATATTGTTATTCCCTGTTCATTATAAAAATCCATGTTCTACCTCTTTTCTATTATACAACACAACAATTTGCCGCTAATAAATATAACACGCTGTAATTGTAAGCGTCAATGCAGTACAGTCTTTCTCTCAAGCTTCTTCATGTTTTTGAATTCAAGTACCACCATTATGATCGCAAACATTCCGGCAACAAGATCAGCTATAGGTCCTGAATACATTACTCCGTTTACTCCTACAATAGGTGTAAGTATGAGCATTGCCGGAAGCATTATGATTATCTGCTTTAAAAGTGCTATAGTCATTCCTTTTCCGGGTTTTCCGATAGCTGAAAAGAATGTATTTGTAACAGGCTGCATTGCCGCAAGGATAACAAACATCAAAAATACTCTCAGATAAAGCACTCCATATTCAAAATACTCCTCGCTTCCGTTTCCAAATGCAGCAAATATATATTGCGGAAACAGCTGGATGATAGCAAACGCTATAGCTGAAACAATAATCCCGGCAGTAAGCGCGAGCTTGAATGTCTTTCTGACTCTGTCATATTTCTGTGCTCCGTAATTAAAGCTAAATATCGGCTGACAGCCTTGAGATATTCCGATTACAATAGAGAACACAACCTGGTTTATCTTCATTACAATGCCGGCACATGCTATCGGAATTGATGATCCATATATAGACATAGCGCCATATTTTTTAAGAAGATTATTCGATACGATCTGTACTGCCATCATTGCGATCTGATTTACACAGGATGACATTCCAAGCATCATTATTCTTTTTGCATAATTCCACTTTATAAGAAAATTCTTTAGATCAAGCTTAACAGTCTTATATCTCATCATGTATCTTATAATAAGAATAGCAGAGAAAATCTGTCCGATAACGGTTGCCCAGGCTGCACCTGCAATGCCATATTTAAATACCATTGTAAGCAAATAATCAAGAAAAATATTTATTATCGCACCTGAAAGATTGAAAAGCATTGCTTTCGTAGGACTTCCGTCCGCTCTTACTAAATGGCCTCCTCCTACTGTCACAAGCACAAACGGAAAGCCTATAGAAGTTACCGCCACATAAGTATCCGCATATGGCAGAACTTCATCCGGAGAGCCGAATGCGATCAGCATAGGATGCAGAAACATTCTTGATATAACAAGCAAAATAATACCGCTGAGCAAAAGAAGCATAAATGCATTTCCTATAAAATACGGTGCTTCATCTTTTTTCTGCTGACCCATACTAAGATTAAAGTTGGCTGCACCACCGATTCCAAACAAAAGAGCCAGTGCAACAGTCAAAAATGTTAAAGGAAATGCTACATTTGTAGCCGCATTTCCCAGCTGACCTACAGCCTGACCTATAAACAGCTGATCTACAATATTATAAATAGAAGTAACAAGCATACCTACTACACTAGGCATAGCAAATTTTTTTATAAGCTTTCCTACTTCAACACTTCCAAGTGGATTTTCATTCATGATATAAGTCCTCTGCCAACAAAACCATTTCCTGTTAAAAGCCGATCGAGTAGGCTGACTCCTACTCGCCATGCACTCTATTATCATCTCGCCTTGCGGCTCGATGAACATTGGCCTTCATATATAAACCTGTGCAGGCACAATTTTCTGCATGAAGGCTTATTGCACAAAATTAAGTCGGCGAAGATCGCCGACTTAATCGATAGTCATTTAAATGCTTAAATACTATATCTTATTCTGCATCTATATATTTTGCAGCAATCTCAGATATTTCTCCATCCTCAAGCATCTTGTCAATTACTGTATTTATCTTATCAAGAAGCTCTGTGTTATCTTTATTTACAGCAATTGCATATTCCTCAGATGCAAATGCATCAGAATCCTCAACTATTTTTAAGCCTTCATTGTCCGCAATATATTTCTGAGCTGTTGCTGAATCAATAACTACAACATCGCATTTTCCGTTAACAAGTTCCAGAACACACTCTGTACCTTTTTTGAATGCTTCGTAGTCATAGCCTAACTCATTTACACATGTCTCGCCTGTATATCCCTGAACTACTGCTATTTTTTTTCCTTCCATATCAGCAGCCTTTTCAATATCGGAATCATCTTTTACGATCATAACCTGTGTTGCTGTATAGTATGGAGTTGAGAAATTAACAGCTTCTTTTCTTTCATCTGTAACTGTCATTCCTGCAATAACTGCATCGATCTGCTTGTTCTGAAGTGATACAAGAAGCGAATCAAATTCCATATTGTCGATCGTTGCTTCCATTCCAAGTTCCTCACCTATCTTAGCTGCAACGGCAATATCAATTCCATCGTACTCGCCGATGACACCATCTGTAACAACTGATTCAAATGGTGGGAATTCTGCGTTTGTTCCGAATTTAATTGTTCCGTTATCAGCTGTTTTTGAACTGCTTGATGCAGAAGCTGCTTCACTGCTTTCTGAAGCGGCACTTGTGCTGCTGCTTGAGCTTGTACTGCTTCCTCCGCATGCTGTCATTGTGGCAACTCCTAAAACCATTGCCATGGATGCTGCTAATACTTTTGTAGTCTTTTTCATTTTTTCCTCTTTCCTGAAGCAATATTGCTTCATTATATAAATTAAATTATTTAAGAATTTTACTCAAGAACGACTGCGTTCTTTCGTTTTGCGGGTTTTCAAAAATCTGTTCAGGTGTTCCATCCTCAAGTATGTTTCCGCCATCAATAAATAATACTCTCGATGCTACCTCTCTTGCAAATCCCATCTCATGGGAAACAATGACCATTGTCATGCCTTCCTTCGCAAGATCCTTCATAACTGTCAAAACTTCTCCAACCATTTCAGGATCCAGAGCTGATGTAGGTTCATCAAAAAGCATTATTTCGGGATCCATTGCAAGTGCCCTTGCTATTGCAACTCTTTGCTTTTGTCCGCCTGAGAGCTGAACCGGATAATTTTGAGCCTTTTCAGCAAGACCTACTCTTTCAAGAAGCACAAGAGCCTTTTTCTCTGCTTCTTCTTTTGTCATTTTGCCAAGTGCAACAGGTGCAAGTGTGATATTATCTATTATCTTAAGATGTGGAAATAAGTTAAAATGCTGGAAAACCATTCCCATCTTCTGCCTTACAAGATTTACATCTACATCCTTTGTATTTACACGCTCACCATCGACGTAGATTTCTCCCTTTGTAGCTTCCTCAAGCATATTAAGGCATCTTAAAAATGTACTTTTACCGGAACCGGAGGGTCCTATTACAACTACAACCTCTCCCTTTTCAATATTAGTGGAGATGCCTTTTAAGACTTCAACCTCTCCAAAGCTTTTATATAAATTTTTAACCTGGATCATAGTTTATCTCCTTATCGCATTTCTGATTCTCTGAGTTTCTTTTCAATACGATTCAGGATTATCGTAAGTACCTTGATAATTACATAATATATGATTGCCGTACCGATAAGCGGCATGAAAGCACGGAAGGTCGCACTTTTTATGAAATCACCGGCCTTCTGGATATCCATGAGTCCTACATATCCGACAATAGCTGTTTCCTTGATAAGAACTATAAATTCGTTGCAAAGCGTAGGAAATATATTCTTAACAGCCTGCGGCATGACTATCAGACGCATCGTCTGTCTTGCATTAAGTCCAAGAGAACGTCCTGCTTCTGTCTGTCCTTTATCTATTGAAAGAATACCGGCTCTTATGATTTCAGATACATATGCACCTGAATTTATACCAAAGGCAATCGATGCTATTATCCATTTTGGCCACGGAACAGCTGCAAAGATTACAAAATATATGATCATAAGCTGTGTAACTGAAGGCGTTCCTCTTATGACATCCGTATATACCTTTCCGATTGCCCGAAGTCCTTTCTTTTTTGAAAGATTACATTTTGCAATAAGATAGCCGATGCAGATACCTATAACTACCGCAAGTAAAGAAACCTCTATCGTAACTCCGATTCCTTTTACAAGAAGCATATATCTGTTATCCTCGATAAAACAGCTGTAAAACTGATCGGCTATAGCTGAAAACCAATCCATAGCAATCCCCCTGCATTTTTATTGACCGGATCACAAAAATCATTTCTGAATGAATCCGTATAAACTCATATTTCAAAATATTATCATAAAACAAGATGATGGTCAAAAGGTTATACAGTTAAATTGCGTATATCACCAAATCGTTTTATTCAATCACTGAAAAAGCATGTATCAAAAGGCTTTATTTTCAAATCAGGCGTAACGGCATATTTCATGCTCAATAAGCCTGTCTCCTCTGTAATGGAGCTTAAGCGAAAAAAAGCCTCCATCCTCTTCAAGAAGCCTGAAAAATATCTTATCACCCTCCCAGAGCTCAAGATCATATATTTTTTTCTTGTCTATCCAGACAAGCTCACCCTCACTGCATTCCTTTATTGATCCTTCAAAATCATCTGATGTAAAAAGATGCATAAATTCGGTTCCGTATTCATCAGATACAAATGTAACTATTCCTCTGTATCTTTTGCTTTTGAGCTTTAGTCCCGTTTCCTCGAAAACCTCTCTGTCGAGGCATTCCTCCGGACTCTCCTTATCCTCAAACTTTCCGCCTATGCCAAGCCACTTATCCCTGCTTATGTCATTTTCCTTTTTCACTCTATGAAGCATCAGATATTTTTCATCTTTTTCAATATAACAAAGAGTTGTATTGAGCATATTTAATTTACACGGCACGCTTTTTGTCTGCATTGGAGTCTCCTTTGATATTCATATTGTAAATATACCATAATCCCTTCAATACAAGATCTCTTTCGCATATCATCTTATGGCGGCAATACGGCTGGATCATTCTTCCGATCCCTCCGGTTATCAGAAATGTAACCTTGCATCCGAGTTCATTTTCTACCCTTTGTGCAAGCCCATCCAGCATAGCTGCATTTCCGTATAAAACGCCTGACTGCATGCTCTCTGTTGTATTTTTTCCAAGCATATGCTTAGGATGCTCAATTGCAAATGCATTAAGCTGAGAGGCTCTTTTTGTCATAGCCTTTAGTGATATATATACTCCGGGCATGATTATAGTTCCGATATATTTTTTTTCGCTGTTTATTACCGAAAGAGTTGTTGCTGTTCCAAGGTCAAATATAGCTACTGCTCCTTTATATTCCTTTACAGCTCCTGCAGATGCAGCAATAAGATCTGCTCCAACTTTCCTTGGATCATCCATTTCTATCTTCAATCCGGTTTCAAGCTCAGTATTTAATATCATCGGCTTGCATCCTGTAAGATTTTTTACTGCTTCTGCCGCAATATTTGTTATTTCCGGCACTACAGATGCTATAATTGCCGAATCAGCTTTTTTGATCGGTGCATGATTTTCTTTTATGACCTCAGCAAATCTTTTTGTAAGCTCATCAGCTGTATATGTTCTGAATGATTTTACTCTGCCTGCAAATTTGATATCCCTTGCACTCGACATAAGTCCAAGAACTATATTTGAATTTCCAATATCTACCACAAGAAGCATATCTTTTCCTCACGACCGTCTGTTTTCTATAACCTGAAGGATCCTGTCAAGCAGTTTATTTGCTGCTTCTTCCTTGCTCATCATCGGTATATCTGTTGTTCTGTCCTTTTCAATAAGCACGATATGATTTGTATCTGTTCCAAAGCCTGCATTTTTCTCACGCAGTGAATTGGCTGCTATCATATCTGCATTTTTCTTTAACAGTTTGGCTCTTGAATTTTCAATAACATTTTCGGTTTCCATTGAAAAACCACAGATAACCTGATCTTCTCTTTTATTCTCACCCAGCCATTTCAATATATCTTTGGTCCTGTTAAGCTCTATTGACATATTGCCATCGGATTTTTTTATTTTATTTTCGGCAACCTCCAAAGGTGTGTAATCCGCTACAGCTGCTGCTTTGATTATTATGTCATTTTTTTCAGCTCTTTTTGATACTGCCTCAAACATGTCCATTGCGCTTTTTATATATACAGTATCTATAAATAAAGGCTTTTTGAGCTCGACCGGACCTGATACCAGTGTTACATTTGCTCCTCTTTTCATTGCAGCTTCGGCAATAGCATATCCCATTCTTCCGGTTGAATGGTTTGTAATATATCTTACCGGATCGATATCTTCTCTCGTTGGTCCTGCTGTAACAAGAACGTTTAGTCCTTTTAGATCCTTCTCATGCTCTGCTTCCTTTAGGATATATTCCAAAAGAACTTCCTTGGAAGGCATTTTCCCATCGCCAACTGTACCGCATGCAAGATATCCGCTCTCCGGAGGTATTATCTCATATCCAAAGCCTTCAAGCTTTGAAAGATTATCCTGCACTATTTTATTATGAAACATATTTACATTCATAGCAGGTGAGATCATAACCTTGCAATTCATGGCCATGACAGTAGTAGTCAGCATATCATCTGCAATACCATTTGCAATTTTCCCGATAACATTTGCAGAGGCAGGTGCAATAAGACACACATCTGCCTTTTGTGCAATAGATATATGAGCTATATTAAACTGAAAATTTCTGTCAAATGTATCTACCATGCATTTATTTCCTGTAAGCGATTCAAACGCTATAGGATTTATTATATTTGTTGCATTTTTTGTCATGATCACATGCACATCTGCACCAAGCTTTTTTAGAGCACTTGCTAAATCTGCTGTTTTGTAGGCTGCAATGCTTCCGCATACGCCAAGAACTACCGTCTTTCCATTAAGCACAATTATACCTCTGTCATTTCATCTGTAAGGAGTCCATGCTTTTCATAATGAGTGACTCTCTTTATATGATTCTCATCATCCACAAATACAACTTTAGGTGGATTGTTTTTTATTTCTTCTGCTGTCATGCCCGCATAGCACATGATAATGACCTTATCTCCTACAGCGACCATTCTTGCTGCTGCACCATTAAGACATATCATGCCGCTTCCTTTTTCTCCGGATATAACATATGTTTCGAATCTTTGTCCGTTATCAATATCAACTATCTGAACCTGCTCATATTCACAGATTCCTGCTGCATCCATAAGGTCTTCATCTATTGTAATGCTTCCTACATAATTAAGTTCAGCCTGAACAACATTTGCCCTATGGATCTTTCCTTTTAACATTGTCTGGATCATTTTGCCTCCCAAATAAAATTATCAATAAGGCGTGTCTTTCCTATATATACAGCCATTGCTACAAGCACATCACAATCAACGCTATGATGAATTTCTATCGTATCCCATTTAACCATTTCTACATAATCAATGCGTGCTAACGGTTCCTTTTCTATTTCAGATTTTATGGCATCTATTATCCTGTCACCATCTGTTTCACCGTTTTCAATAAGATCTCTTCCGATTGCAAGAGATCTGCTGAGCACAAGTGCAGCCTTTCTTTCATCTGCTGAAAGATATGTATTTCTTGAGCTTTTGGCAAGCCCGTCATTCTCACGCACTATAGGGCATCCTACGATCTCTATATTCATATTTAGATCCCTTACCATACGTCTTACAACAGCAAGCTGCTGTGCATCCTTTTGTCCGAAATATGCTCTGTCTGCCTGTGCAATATTGAATAATTTATTTACTACAGTACATACACCTCTGAAGTGTATTGGTCTGCTTTTTCCGCAAAGCTCATCTGATACTCCCGATGTATCTACAAATGTTGTGAAATTGTCAAAATACATCTCAGAAGGCTCCGGATGAAATACTAACGAAGCTCCTGCTTCCTCACAAAGCTTACAGTCAGCTTCTATATCTCTTGGGTAGCTTGCAAGATCCTCTTTAGGTCCGAACTGGATTGGATTTACAAAATCACTTACTATAACTCTGTCATTTTCCTTAACTGCTCTGTCTATGAGGCTTTTATGACCCTCATGAAGATATCCCATAGTCGGAACAAGTCCTATACTAAGCCCTGCTTTTTTCCAATCACGGACATATTTTTTCACATCTGCTATCTTAGTTACCAGTTCCATAATAAATAATTGCCCCCTAATATAATTTTTCGACTATTGTCTGATCTATTGAAAATTCATTTTCAGCTGTCGGGAATCTGCATTCCTCTACATCCTCTATATATGCTTTAAAAGCATTTGTCATAGTCTCTCTAAGCTGCGCATACTGCTTGCAGAATTTAGGCTTGAATCCGCTCATTCCAAGCATATCCTGATATACAAGAACCTGTCCGTCACAATCAGCACCTGCTCCTATTCCGATAGTAGGAATATTCAACGCATGTGTGACTTTGCTTGCAAGCGCTGCCGGAACACATTCAAGTACAACTGCAAATGCACCTGCCTCTTCAAGTGCTCTTGCATCATCTATAAGCTTCTGTGCAGCATCAAGGCTCTTTCCCTGGACTCTGTTTCCGCCAAACACATTTACTGATTGCGGTGTAAGTCCCAAATGCCCTACAACCGGAATTCCGGCATTTACCATTGCGCTTATCTGCGGTGCATATTCTGCTCCGCCTTCAAGCTTAACGGCATTTGCGCGGCCCTCCTTCATAAGTCTTCCTGCATTTTTAAGTGCTTCCTCAACCGAAACCTCATATGATAAAAAAGGCATATCGCATATCAAAAGCGCATTCTTTACTGCTCTTGATACCGCTGCACAGTGATGAACCATATCATCTACCGTAACTGACAGTGTATCTTCATATCCGAGCATTACATTTCCCAATGAATCTCCTACGAGTATACTGTTTACACCGGACTCATCGACTATTCCGGCTGTTGTATAATCGTAAGCGGTAAGCATCGTAAGCTTCTTTCCTTCCTCCTTTGCTTTTTTAAAGGTAAGGACTGTGTTTTTCATGACAAAATATTCTCCTATTTCTTATCTAAAATTTCCAAAAGCTCCTCATAATTTCTTTCGGGATGCTTATTTTTTGCAATTTTCACAAGTACCAAAGACAGAGTTCTGTAGATCTCATTTTCTTTGCCGTCAAGAGCTTCAAGATGCTTCTTTACTGTATAGATATCATTTCTTTCGACCGGACCTGTTAAAGCTTTTTCCGGGCCAATCTTTGAAAGTGACTGGGCATTGTTTAAAAGCATAGGTGCAAGAGCCATCATTGCTTCATCATGCTCAAAGCCACACTGTGTTAAAAGCCCTATACCTTCTTCAAAAAGCCCACATACAAGATTGCTTACAAAAACAGCTGCAGCATGATATACAGCTTTGTTATTAGCTGTAATTATTCTTGTTTTGTTTCCGAGGCTTTCAAAAAAGTCTTTCCAGAACTCAAGATATCTTTTACTTCCTTCAATTGTAAAAAATGAATTGGATATTTCCCTATATGATTCTTCTTTGCTTCTTACAGCAAATAAGGGATGGATAGAATAACCATAGGCCTTTGCCCGGTCTATTTCAGAAAATACTGACGATGACAACGCACCGCTGCAGTGACAAATACACTTGTCTCTCAGATCATATCGCCTTATCTGATTCCATACGTCTTTAATCTGTCCGTCAGGGCATGTTATAAAGACCGCATCACTTATATTTATTAAGTCGAAAGGATCCTCAAAATAATTTGTTCCAGTAAATTTTGATGCATTAATTGCCGATTCTGTGGTTCTACTGAAATATCCGGTAATCTCCTTACCATTTTCCTTGAAATATTTCCCAAGCGTAAAACCGACTTTTCCGGCACCTATAAATCCTATTCTCATCATATCACCCCCGTTTCAAGGTGATGTCATATGAAATCCCGTTCAAGACGATACAGGTTCTTAATTGTGAGAATCGAATATGATCAGTTAAACAGGTACAGTTTCCAAAACAGAATACTATCCAGCGCAAATTATACCAATATCGGTATGTTTTGTAAATTAAAAATTAGTAAAAATAACAAATCCCATTCAGGCAATCAGATGAATAAGGATCATATAACAAACAGTTCCTACGGCAATCGACAGAACCATTTGCCTTTTCCATATGTGGATTACAACTGTCACAAATATCGCTGTCAGCTCAGGTATGCCATGCACACCGCCTGTAAAATTTACATTTTTCAGGCAATATACTATAAGCATTCCAAATACTGCTGACGGCAGATATTTTCCGATGTATTTTATAAATTCCGGTGTTTTTCTTTTTTCGTTAAAAATTATGAACGGCAAAAACCTTGTAAGGATCGTGCCTGCCGCACACAGGCCTATCGTAATCATCTGCTCTGTAACAGTCATGATATGCATGCTCCTTCCATTTTGTTCTTAAGCAGCGTAAGAATGGCTATTATAGCTATCATCGTCGGGATCATAAAGGAATCTGCACCGAATATGCATAAACATATAGCTGATACAGCTATTCCGGCTATAGATGATATATGATTTTTTTCCTTTAACCATTGCTCTACAAATATAACAACAAACATTGCTGTCATAACAAAGCTGATCCCGGATGTATCAAACGTAAGCAATGAACCTATTATGCCGCCCATTGCTGCTCCAAATACCCAATAACACTGGTTAAGGAGCGAAACAAAGAACATAAACCATCCTTTATCCACATCATCAGGGATTTTTGCCGTATAATTTATCGAAAAGGTTTCATCACACATTGCATATATAAGATAAAACTTTTTGATCCCGGTCCCTTTAAAC
>CAVLAA010000016.1:0-27085 GCA_963660835.1 bacterium | reverse complement strand
TGCTGCAAGAACCTTAAGCTCATGCATTTTCTTCTGCTTATCCATTTTTCCCTCCTATTATAATAATTAAGGTCAAATATAAAATTGTCCAACCTTATTATTAATCAAATTATATGATGTTATAGCCAAAAGGTCAAAAGTTCTTTTAATCTTTTATTCATTTGCAATATCAAAGCTCCTAATACAAGCGAGCTTGTATAGGAGCTTTAATATTTTTCCCCGGTTGATACCGGATTATTTAGCTAATACTTTATCTACTGCAGCGAGTATGTCTGGACATTTGCATTTTTCCTTGAACATTTCATAACGTACACCTGCAAATCCACCCTTGATTCTTTCAATAAGATCTTCATCATCAATAGATGCAAGCAGATCTGTAAGCTTTGGGTGTGAGTAAGATTTAAGCTTTGTAGTACGTGCTGCATTTTCCTGCTCTGACTTTGCTGAGCTTTCCGGATATCCTCCGCCCGGCTCCTGAACGAAAAGCTTTTCGAATAAATACTCGAGATTAACTTCTCCTGCCCAGCCCCATCCTTTTGCATAAGGAAGTGCCATACAGTTTCCGTTGTTAACCTGCGTAAACAGGAATGAATCTGTAGGATCTGAGCAAAGTCCGCAAACAACACCAGGCATTGCATTTGCTGCGATCATAGCGCCCTCACCTGTTCCGCATCCTGTTACAACGAAATCAGCTGCTCCTGAATTGAGAAGTGCTGAGATAAAGAATGCATTCTGGATATATGTCTGTCTGTTATCCTCTGCATTAAACTGTCCATAGTTTGTAACAGTATGTCCGTTTGCCTCAGCTACTTTTTTAAGTGTAGCATAAACGAGTTCATTCTTTGCACAAGTGCTGTACTCCATTACTAATGCGATCTCCATTTTTCCAAATCTCCTTTAATTATAAATATATATTTCATTAAAAATACAATACATAAATTATTTATTACTATTACAAAAATGCTGATACTTTATATATCATCTATTCTGTCAATTTCTATGTAATATTTAAAAATTTTTGAATGCTGCCGGTGTCTCAAAATCTGTTTTCATATCAACGAAACGTTTTTCCTTAGCAGAGATCAAAATTCCTTCCATAACCTCAAGTGCATGTACCGCCATATCACCGCTTGCACGATTTGTTCTGTTTTCTTCGATAGCGATAACCATATCAACAAGTCCAATTCCTCTGCTATTCTCAGCCTGACCTGTCTGATTGAACGGGCCTTCAACCTTTATCTGCTCCCAATTGGAATTCAGATCCTCACTACGTCTGGGCATATGGAGCCATCTGCTTGAATCTCTTCCTCTGAACAAAAGCTCTCCGCCAAAGATATTCGGTCCATCACAAGGATCCTGCTCTGCCATGACGAGCGTTCCCTCTGTTCCGTAGATCTCCAATCTCGGAAGTACCGAATCCCATACGTCAAAGCTGACATCTAAGGTTACGATTGCTCCATTTTTGAAGTTTATGCTTGAAATAACATGTGTATATACATCCGGTGAAACGCTAAATTCCTTTCCTGCTTTTTCACCTTGTACGATCCTTCTTGTAGTATCACCTGCTGCTCCCATTGCACAAACGCTGTCAACCGGTCCAAAAAGCGAAAGCAGGCAATGCATATAATAAGGTCCCATATCAAGAAGCGGTCCGCCTCCCGGCTGATAATAAAATTCCGGTGACGGATGGAACCATTCCCAGCCCTTGCACATCATAAATGCACTGGCTCCTATTGCCTTGCCGATCTTGCCACCCTCTATTGCTTCCTTCATAGCCTGTATCCTTCCACCCATAAATGTGTCAGGGGCACATCCGCAGTAAAGCTTTTTTTCTTTTGCAAGATCGATTATTTCCTTTGCTTCCTTAAATGTTGCAGCAAATGGCTTTTCAGAATATACGTGCTTGCCATGCTTGATAGCCTCTAGATTATAATAATAATGTGACTCCGGAGTTGTCAGATTCATAACAACATCAATATCCGGATCTGCTATAAGCTCATCTCCGCTTCCGTAAGCCTTTTTAAAGCCGAATTGCTCAGCCTTTTTTTGAGCTTTTTCCAGAGAACGGCATGCACATCCATACAACTCAACGTATTGAGGGTATTTATTCAGATTATTCAAGTACACTGTACTTATATCACCTAATCCAATAACACCAATTTTGTATTTCTTCATCAGTTACCCTTACCTCCTGTTTTCGATTTCCAACCTAATTTATTATATACAAATTTTTCTTTGCACCGCAACCTTCAATTGTTGCGATAAAATAATGAAAATATATATAAAAATTCGAAATCAAACAGAAAAAATCAGATCTGGTGTCTTACAACCGCATACTCATCGCCATTTTTAAAATATGGACAGCTTTTATAATTTCCTGATAACAATCTGCTGTAATCATCCTCATCCATCGAGGCGTCACATATATATTCTTCATAATCCTCGTCGTATATATAATATGTACAATCATCACACTGAGCCATCTTTATTCTCCTTTTTTAACCTAAGTGATATCAAACGGATATTTGTGATCCAATATCATGATACAATATTTCGTAATATATTGCATAAAAAAAACGCCGCACATATTTCTATGTGCGGCAAATAAATAACGAAGCTTTTGGGGTTTGTTAAGTAGGCAATTTTAAAAAGCTTCTTCAGCAAACAATCTTAAATGAACCCTTTTTGTTCAAGAGTATAGGTTACATTACGTCCTTCGCAAGTTCCGTCTATGATACGTCTTGCTCTTGCGCAGTCACCGATATTAATTACAGCAATGTCAGAGTCATCGTAATACTCTCTCATTGTGTCATATACCTGATTCTGTCCTCTCATACCAAGGCAGATAAATCCATAATCGAAAGGAAGCTCATATACCTTTCCTTCAGGATCCTTAACAACAAAGCTATCTGCTTTAACTTCCTGAAGAGCTGTAGATGTAAGCTGTTTTACATCATGCTTAGCCATCATGCATTTAGTATCATTCTTTGTAACAGGATCAAGATCCTTACCTATTACAGGCATCATTTCTACTATAGAAATATCTGCTCCTCTTCCGGCAAAGAATTCAACTACGTCAAGTCCGACAGCTCCGCCACCAACTACAACTACCTTTTTACCTTTCAGATCCTCAGGATAATTCGGAATGCTTTCGATCATGCCAAGGATCGATTTAACCTTGCTTCCGTCTTTATCAATATGATCATGAAGTCCGTTTATCGGTGGAAGAAGCGGCTTAGAACCTGTAGCACAAACTACAACATCTGGGTTAAATTTATCTACTATTTCAGGTGTAGCTTCTGTATTTTTAAATATGAAAAGATTTCTTAATTTAGCTGCTCTTCTTTCAAGATATGTAGGGAAGTCTCTCAATCTTGTTTTTGCCGGGATTTTTGAGATTTCTCTTGCAAGTCCGCCAAGTACATCGCTCTTTTCAAGAAGGAAGGTTGTACATCCAACTTCAGCTGCTGTACATGCAGCCTCAAGTCCTGCTGTACCTGCACCTATAACAACAACGTTGCAATTTTTCTTTACATGAAGCTTAAGATGAAGATCTCCTTCAAGCGGTGAAGGGTTAACTGTACAACGGATCGGGCGGTTTCCGCCTATTCTGTTGCCGGCACATCCTACGTTACAGGATATACATTTGCGGATCATGTCTTCTTCTCCGCTTGCAACCTTATTTACCCAATTCGGATCTGCGATAAGTCCACGACCCATTCCAATAAGATCTGTATCTCCTCTGGCAATAGTATCATCTACCACCTTAGGATCACGGTAGTTACCCATAGAGATAACCGGCTTTCCGAATTTTTCTTTTACAGCCTTAGCCATGTATGATCTCCAGCCGTCCTTCATATAATTGGCATCGATCTGATACTGGATAGAATCATTAAGACCACATGAAACATCATAGATATCTACTTCATTATCAAGATATTCAAGATATTTAAGAGTATCTTCTAATGTATTTCCGCCTTCAACAAGCTCATCAGCTGAAAGTCTGAGCATGATAGGCATCATCGGTCCTATCTGCTTTCTTACTTCATCAATTACCATTCTGCAGAAACGAGTTCTGTTTTCTACACTTCCACCAAACTCGTCTGTTCTGTCATTGTATACAGGTGAAAGGAACTGACTGATAAGATATGAATGACCTGCATGTATCTCAACTGCATCAAATCCTGCAGTCTGTGCTCTTTTTGCAGCCTCACCATATTTTTTAACAATTGCCAGAATCTCATCCTTTGTCAAAGGTCTCGGAACAGCTCCTCCTGTCTTTGACGGGATATTTGAAGATGAAACCGGCTGCATTCCACCTATACGTGATGAAACAGCAGATGCTCCGGCATGATTTATCTGTATTGATACCTTTGTACCATATTTGTGCATCTCCTCACAGAACTTAAAAAGACGCGGCATATAATTGTCATGGTCAATCCTAAGCTGTGTAGTTCCGTTAGAACCCATTGGATAATCAACATTGGCGTTTTCTACTATTAAAAGACCTGTGCCACCTTTTGCACGCTGTCTATAATAATCTATATGAAGAAAACTCATTTCTCCATTTTGCTCACCATAATTTGTTCCCATTGGCATCATACATATACGATTTTTAACCGTCATTGTCTTTACAGTTAACGGTTCAAAAATATGCTTGTAATTACTTTTCACGCAGCAATCCTCCTTTAAAAAGGCAACGTCTACACATCACTATTCTCTGTTACTAAATCTCATCGTTTTGTTTTATTTTGCATTGTTGCAAGTATAACTTCAATGACTTTATATATCAATTCAACAGTCATACCCAAACAATAGATATTTTCTATTAAATAATGACGGTATATCAAGGCAAAACTACATATTAATTGTTTATCTTTACCATTTTTTATTATTTCATTAGTCTTTTCTATCAATCCAATATTGTAGATGCAGGTTTTCTTAAGTATAATATAGAAGAATATTTTTAGGGGGACACAATATCTATGGAAGAACTTAACAGACTTCGAGGACAATTAGAGCTTTGTGATGACATGATCTTAGATGCACTAAAGCTCCGTTACAGAATCGTCGAAGACATAACATTATATAAGCACGAACACAATGCACCTATCGTTCATCTCGATGAGGATGCCAGAAAGCTTGCTCATGCAAAGGAACGTCTCGAAAATGAACGTTATAAGGATGCTATCTTAAGCGTTTATGAATCTATCAGATTCAGAAGCAAATATATTCAGTCTGTTAATCTGTTTGACTGCAATATCTTCCTTATTGGATTTATGGGCGCCGGCAAATCTACTATCTCATCTACTCTCCATGATGTATTTGCTATGGACGTAATAGAGATGGATCAGCTCATATCCGAAAGAAACGGCATGAGTATATCTGAAATATTTGCCGCAAACGGCGAGGAATATTTCCGCAACGAAGAAACCAACCTTCTTGTTGAAATCCAGTCCAGAAAGAATGTTATTATTTCCTGCGGCGGCGGCGTACCTATGAGAGATGTAAATGTTCAGGAAATGAAAAAAAGCGGAAAGATCGTTCTTCTTACCGCCTCTCCTGAGACTATCTTAAATCGTGTCAAGGAAAGCCATGACAGACCATTGCTAGAGAACAACAAAAATGTTGATTTTATCGCTGATCTTATGGAAAAGAGAAAGCCTCGCTATGAAGCTGCAGCAGATATCATTATCAATACTGATAATAAGAGTGCTGTACAGATTTGTGAAGAAGTCATCACCAGTGTAAAAAAATCACTGTAATGAAAACCATTAATTTCTACTTTAAATTTTTTTAATGCAAAAGAAATCCGTCAAAATTGCAGTATCACGATTTTGGCGGATTTTCTTTGTTTAAATAAAGGTTCTTTTTGACCCTTTTATCATTAGTTATTGTTCATGTATAAGTCAACCAGTTCATCTCCTGCCTGTTCACGTATCGCTTCGTAAACCGGTTCACATTTTTCTTTCATCTGCTGCCATGTTTCATCATCGATCTCAACATATGTAAGACCTTTATCAGTAAGCATTGTAAGTCTGTTTTTATAACGCTCGTCGGCATTTTTCCTTGCCTCTTTTTGTGCTGTGGCTGCAGCTTCATCTATTATCTCCTGCTGCCATGTGGCCAATTCATTATAAAACTCATCGCTTACTATAAGACTGATATAATCAGGAACATGCTTTGTATTGATAAGATACTTCTGCTGTTCATAAAGCTTTGCACTGTCTATTATTTCCAGCGCATTTTCCTGTGCATCGATCGTTCCCTGCTGAAGACCTATATAGACTTCCGAAAAAGACATAGGTGTTGGATTTGCTCCAAGTGCCTTCCAAAGCTGGATATGGAAGGTATTTTCCATTGTTCTTATCTTCTGTCCTTTAAAGCTTTCAATTCCGGTAAACTCTTTTTTGCTTGTCATGATCCTGAAACCTTGATCAGCAAGTCCCAGCAATCTGTATCCTGCATCGGTATATACCGTATCAATCTCTGCGCGAAAAGCCTCATTATCGATAGCTGCTCTGGCATCATCAATAGAATCAAATACGCACGGTGTATCAAGTACGCTTAATTTAGGCATAAATGTTACCTGTGTAGCAGGCGACTGAGCAACAAACGGAATATCCTTATCCTGGCAGCTCTCCAAAAGCTCTCTGTCACCACCTAATGTACTTTGCGGATATACGGTTATTTTCATTTTGCCGTCGCTTAATTTTTCTACTTCCTTAGCAAAGGTTGTAGCAAAAACATGAGTTATCGTATCCTCTGTACTGCTGGTAGCAAGCGGCCATGAATAGGTTGTTTCTTTGTCATCGTCACTGTAAGAAGTATTTCTTTCAATCTTACTTGTGCTGTAAATCATAGTGCCTATTGCAATAAATACCATACAAAGAGCAACTATTGCTTTTGCGATTTTTTCTTTCATAAATAGCAGCTCCCTTCTACAACAAACACAGACTTATCTGCGGAACAAAAGTTACAAGTAAAAGAGCAATAAGGAAAAATCCGATCAATGGGATTGATTTCTTAGCTATCGCCGTAACAGGAATGTCTGTAAGCGAGCTTGCTACAAAAAGATTTACTCCTATAGGCGGTGTTACAAATCCTATTGCAAGGTTTACTACCATCATTACACCAAAATGGATTGTATTCATTCCAAAGCTCTGTACAATAGGCAGAAGTATAGGTGTAAGAATAAGTATTGCAGGAGTTGTATCCATTATCATTCCGACTAAAAGCAGGAAGATATTAATAACTATAAGTATAAGAACCTGATTTGTAAAATGTCCGCTTATCCACTCACTTACAATCTGAGGTATCTGTAAAAGAGTAA
This sequence comes from bacterium, assembly GCA_963660835.1. Lineage (GTDB taxonomy): Bacteria > Bacillota > Clostridia > Lachnospirales > Lachnospiraceae > Alectryocaccobium. The sequence continues at coordinate 19,752 of CAVLAA010000016.1, read as the reverse complement.
TAACTCTCGAAAAGCCTATTGATGCAGCAAGTATAAATAAAATCGGAGCATAGGTCTTTACCGCTTCCTTAAAAACTCCGTAAATCTCCTTTATTTTAAGGGATTTGTATATGAAAACACTTACTATCAATGAATAAAATACTGAAATAACGGCTGCCTCTGTAGGCGATGCTATTCCTGTATATATACATCCAAGAATGATAACCGGAGACAATACAGCAAAAAAGCTGCTTTTGAAAACCTTCCAGATACCCATTGAATGAAGTTCATTGATCTTTGCGTTAATCTTCTCTTTATCTTCTCCGTGCTTTTTACAGTAAATTACAGCATATACCATCAAAAGACATCCAATAAGGATTCCCGGTATTATACCTGCTATAAAAATATCACTAACAGATGCACCGGAAGCCATACCATACATAATAAATGGTATACTCGGTGGAATTATGACTCCAAGGCTGCCTGCTACAGCAACAAGTGCTGTACAAAATTTTTTGTCATAACCAAGCTCAACCAAAAGCGGTATAGTCATACTTCCTACTGCCGCTACTGTTGCAATTCCGGAGCCGGAAATTGCACCATAAAATAAACATGTAATAACTGCCGCACAAGGAAGTCCGGCTGTTTTGTTTCCTATAAAATAAGAAAAAAGATCAAACAGTCTTTTTGAGATTCCTCCTCTTGCCATGATGATTCCCGACAGGATAAACATCGGAACTGCCAAAAGAGGAAAGCTGTCAATGCCTCCGAACATAGAACGGATGATATATGAAGCACTGGCTGTAAATGAGGGATCTATAACCCCCGGAAGTACCGAAACAAGTCCCAACGAAACAGAGATCGGTATTGCTAAAAAAAGGAAAACAAAAAATAATATTAAAACAATAATAGCTGTCATATATCAGTTCTCCTTTTCTTTTTGTATACTCATGATAAGACCTACTCTTATCATGGCTTTCTGGATCAGTCTGAAACAGCATAAAATAAAGCTGATCAATGTCGATAACTGAATAATATACATCGGTATCTGACATGCCGGACTAAGCTGTCCGCTTTCATATCCGGATTTAACATAATCCCATGCAAAAGGAATAAGATAAGCAAAAAACATAAGCTGGATAACATAGCTTATGAGTCTTAATATATGTACTCCCTTTCCCGGAACTTTCATAACCAATTGATCTATCTTTACCGACAAGCCCTTTTTAATACAAAAGCTGGCGCTGATAAATCCTGATATGATAAACATATATCTGGTTATTTCCTCAGACCAAGATAGTGACGAAGAAAAAATATATCGGGATGCCACCTGAATTCCCATTACAATGGTCATTCCGCAAAGTAGTATAAGTAAAATGGTTTCCTCAAGGTGTTCATCTAACCATTTAAGAGCTTTTATCATTAACACCCCCAAAAAATGCAAAAATAATACAAACAAAACACGAGCTTTACACACATGTCCCCTTGGAAAATAATTTCCAAGGGAACATGTAATCGACAGGTTAAACGGATATTCACAATCCGCATTCTATTAAATTATTTAGCCAAAGGTGACTTTCCGAACACCTTTTTATATCTTGCAATAAGATAGATTGTTGCAATAACCTGAATAACTGCAAGTATAAACATAAGAACCATAAGTGTATATACTGCGTTGCTCTCTCCTGATGCGATCGTAAGTCTTGAAACTATAACCGGCATCAGATAAGATGCAGCACCCATAAAGGTATAATAAATACCGGTATTTCGTCCCTTTGGTCCCGGTACAAACTCCTGCAGAACAGAAAGTCCTGTCTGAAGAGCTCCGCCGGCACAGCCAATTCCGATGAAAAGTATAGCTACATATACGATAGCTACCTGATGGATCATAAGAACAGCAAGAAGAGCAACAGCTGTGATAACGGCATCTATAATAAGAACCTTAAGCGGATGCCATTTTAATTTGCTCATCATAACAGCCCAGAATGCAACTGCTACAATTGATCCAACCTGATATATAGTTGTCATTGAAGCTGCCTGCATCTCTGTAAGTCCGCAATATGCAGAACCGAATGCTTTTGTATACTGCTGTGCACCATACATACATGCCATTACAAGGAATGCATAGAAAAAGCTTAAGAATTTTGTAAATGCACCAGGTGCAACAAGCTGTCTGGCTTTAGCAGCATCAATTGCTGCCTGGTCAGCTCTTACATTCTTACCTGCAGCCTTTTCTGCTTCTTTCTTTTCATCATCGTAAACAAATTTTGCAAGACATGCGATAACCAGAACAATTACTGATAAAACAAGCGGAATGATAATATTTACAGTCCAATTGCCGCTGTCTGTTGTAGCAACACATATAATAGGATAGAAAATACTTGATAAAGCTACAAAGAACTTAATCATTATAAGTGCAGATCCCGGAGCTGCAGGATATGCTTCCTGTACTGCAGGATATCCGGCTGCATCCCAGAAGCCTGATGTAGCAATACCTGCTACAAGACCTGATGCTGCTGCTACTGTAGCATTATCTGTTGTAAGCATTACAGCAAAGCAAACTACATAAAGAGCTGCTCCACCGATCATCAGTTTCTTTCTTCCTATTCTATCAGAAATCTCTCCGCCAATCCATACAGAAATGAATTTTCCGAGTCCAACCCACGCAATAGCGGTTGATACGGCAGATGCACCAAGTGCGTAAGCTGCTGATGTAGGATCTGACATGTCAAATCCCCATTTTATCGCAAACATAACCTTATTCTGCGAGAAAATAAGAGCCTGCATACCATGTGTCAAATATGCCATATAAACACACAGCATGGATAAAAAATATTTTTTTGCTTTCATACAAACTCCTTACTTAGCCTGTTCAGCCTGGAACTTTTTATATTCTTCAAGCGGCATGTCTTTTCCTGTGAAAAGCTTATAATTTGCAACACCCTGCTGCTGGAGCATTCCTACTCCTCCAATTGCCTTGCAGCCTGCTGCTTCTGCCTCAAGAACAAGCTTTGTTTTAACAGGATTGTATACGCAATCTGCAACAACGAGATCCTTGCGGAATAATGACTTATCAACAAGTGAAACATCATCATAAGGCTTCATTCCCATTATAGTTGCATTGATAAGTATATCTGCACTGTTAATAGCTGCTTCAAATTTTTCTTTATCACTAAGCTGGTTCACTTCTACAACTACATCAGGACAATGCTCAGCTAATTTTGCCTTTGTTCCAAGAGCTCTTTCGAAGAATGGATCATCCTGATTGAATATCTGTATTTCCTTAGCTCCTTCAAGTGCTAACTGAACCTGAACAGCTGTAGCTGCTCCGCCCGCACCTAAAACAACTATTTTCTTTCCTTTAACTTCAACGCCATGATTAGCAAGGTTATTTACACATCCGATTCCGTCTGTGATATATCCTGTAACCACTCCGTCATTGTTTACAAATGTATTGCATGCTCCGATGATTTTTGCTGCCGGTGAAAGCTCATCTACAAGCTCAGCTGCAATATTTTTACAAGGCATTGTAAAGTTTCCGCCACGGATATTGAAAAGCTTTATAGCTTCAAAAGCTGCCGGCATCTGCTCAACATTAACATCAAATGCCATATAAGCAAGATTTAATCCATCATGCTGAAAACTAAAGTTGTACATAGCAGGTGATCCTGAATGTCCAACCGGTGTGCCAAACAAAGCAAGAAGTCCTGTACGACCATCAATTCTTTTTTCCATTTGTAACCTCTTTCCGGCAATATTTGCCCCTCTTAATTAAATTGCTATCAAGATTTTTTGATGATACCGGATTGCTGCGTGTATCACGCTCCCGCAATTCCTCAAATATTTGTAATCCGCTCATTTTTCTTAAAAAAAACGGCTTCTTACTCATATTTTGGCAGGTCTCAAGTCCAAGCCTTCCTGCAAGCAAGCTTACAGGAGAGGTTTGGACTTTTCGACTCTGATATCATCAGATATTTAATGCTACATCGTAAGCTTCTTTTGTAGCATCAAGTGCACGACGTGCTCTTACAGCATCACCAACAACATGAACCTCAGGACATACAGCCTTTAATTCCTCTGCGAAATCGTAAATAACTTCCTGTCCTTCACGATGTGTATATCTTGAAACAAATCCCATAGAAAGAACAACTGTATCAAAGCCTCTCTTTTCATATACAGTTGTATCTTCTTTATCAAGAGCATTCTTGTAACTTACTCCATCAGGGAATATTTCAGCTACTGCTGCATTTACGATCTGCTCGATGTTGTACTCTTCAAATGCTTTCATAAGATATACTCTATGCTCATGAATAACATCAGGTCCAATTGCTCCTCTCATCTCAATGATAGAAACTTCATGACCCTGCTCTGCGAGGAATTCTGCTGTTTCAGCACCTACCATTCCTCCTCCGACAACAAGAACCTTATGACCTACAGGACGTTTTCCTGATAAGCAGTCTCCTCCGTGTACAATCTCAGGAGCTGTTATACCTTTGATAAATGGAAGTACGAGTGTTTCAGATCCGGTAGCAAGGATTACAGCATCCGGTTTATCATTTTTAACCATTTCTGCATCTACCTTTGTATTCATAACGATCTTAACACCGGCTTTTTCACATTTGGTGATATAGCTTCTTATCATATTTGTGATATCACCTTTTCCTGGCGGATATGCAGCAAGTCTCATGTTTCCGCCGAGTACATCTGATGCCTCAAATAATGTAACATCATGTCCTCTGTTTGCAGATGTAAATGCTGCACATAAGCCTGCAGGTCCACCACCGATAACATAGATTTTCTTTTTAACTTCAGCCGGCTTAACTCCTTCAAGCTCACGTCCGAGTGAAGGGTTTGTCAGACAGCAGATTGGCTGTCCCTTATACATATTTGCAACACATCCCTGAAGACATGCTATACAAGGGATCATATCTTCAAGTCTGTCCTGAGCTGCTTTTTCAGGCATATGAGGATCTGCAAGAGACTGACGTCCAAATGCAACAAGGTCAGCATTGCCGGTTCTTACCATAACCTCTGCAAACTGTGGCTCTGTATAACGTCCTACTGTAATAACAGGGATCGATACGCATTTTTTGATATTTGAAACATATTCTGCAGAGAATCCTCCATGGATACCTGTAGGAGCCCACATATATTCATCTTTAAGATGGACTGCACGAGATACATGAAGTCCGTCAAGTCCGCAAGCCTCAAGATAAGCTGCAATAGCACACATATCATGATTGTCAAGACCACCGAACATATCCTCTGTACTGTTTATTCTTGCTAAAATAGCAATCTTGCCCTGGGCTGCCTTCTTAACTTCTTCGATAATAAGTCTTGGGAAACGCATTCTGTTTTCAAAGGAACCGCCGAACTCATCAACTCTCTTATTTGTTCTTGGAGACATGAAAGAGTTAACAAAATATCCATGTGCCATATGGATTTCTACTGCATCAACTCCTGCTGCGACAGCTCGTCTTGTTGCATCTCCATAGCCCTTTACAAGCTCATAAACCTCTTCTGTAGAAGGCTCAACCGGGATATCACGTCCGTCAGCAGCTGCTATTGATGTTGCAGCCTCTATTGGAGCACCTGCATTTTTTGCATTTCCTTCAGGACCGGCATTCTGAAGCTGAACAGATACCTTTGCTCCTTCTGCATGGCATGCATCGCAGATTTTGCTGAGGCTTTCAATAGCATTGTCATCGTATAAACAAGGCTTTCTCGGGCCTCCCTTTGCTCCTTTATGAACAACTGTAGCTTCTATAGTGATAAGACCAAATCCGCCCTTTGCACGTTCTGCATAATATGCAACTGACTGATCGCTCCATGTACCATCTGTATTAGCAAAGTTGTTTCCCATAGGCGGAACAACGAAACGATTTTTGATGGTAATAGGTCCTACATTTATCTCTGAAAACATTTTGTCAAATTTCATTCTTTTTCCTCTCTTGCATATACTGTTTATTTATAAGGCACTGTATTAGTTAAGGATTTCAGGCCAAACAGCTTCAAGAACCTTCTTTGTGTTGTCATAAGTATGCTTTGCAGCCTCAGCAACACCCATAGCAAGGATTGAATCACTGATAACCTCTACACCTACAGCCTTAGGAGTAATTCCCTTGTCACGGATCATCTGTACGAAATCAGCTGTGCATCCGATTCCTGTTCCAGGTGCAAGACGATCATGCATTGACTCATCTCTTAAGATACTCTTTGCATATGGACGATCCCAAACATCATTGATCTGGATAGAAACGATCTTATCAGCCGGAACATCCTTGATAACTTCAAGGTCTATAGGCTGATTTGCTCTTACCCAATGCCATGTATCAAGGATAAGCATTGCATTTTCGCAATCAGCAGCTTTAACAACGTCCCATCCTTTTTTCATATCCGGGATTCCACTGTAAGGCATTGGCTCAACACCGATGATGAGCTTTCCTGCTCTGTGGCAAAGCTCTTTTAATTTCTGAGCTGTATGTTCTACAGAATAATTCTCCATAAGTCCGCAGTTAATATGTCCGACACCAAAGAGCTTGCACATATGGAAGCACATCTGCTCTTTGTATTTCTGCTCGTATGAACGATTGTTTTCTGCCCACTGAACGATATACTCAACCTCTGTAACCTTCATGCCGTATTTGTCAAGGATTGCAAGAATGTCTTCATCATAAAGACCTTCGTTCAATGCGTCTACATAAGTCTCTGCACGAAGGCCGATTCCTTCATATCCTGCTTCCTTAGCTGCCTTTACGCGCTCCTCAAATGTACACTGATCTCCTAATGTCCATGAGCTGACTGTTATAGGGAATTTTTCTGACATTTTAATGTCCTCCTGCTTTTTTGTTTTTTTGAATGAATTGTTGCAAAATAATAAAACGAGATTTTTTTAACATGAATGTGATTTATTTAACATTTCATATTTGCTTGGTTTATATGTTAAACCTTTAACAGTCAGTAAACAATCTAATGTTTTTTTATAATTAATAGATATTTTTTATAGTTAAAATTCACAAAAATCTACGTTTTAACCATTATTCGCTTATTATATATAGCCAATTTGCATAAAAAGTTTTACAATAGAGTCCTATAAGCAATATCAAATAAAACATTTCACTTTTTCAGCAAGAAAAAAGCGAACATAACAACTAAATAAATATGATCAGGAGAAACTTATGAATCTTTTTCACCTACGTTATTTTGTAACCCTCGCTAAAACAGAGCATTACGGCAAAGCAGCTGAAATGCTTTCTATCACACAGCCAAGTCTTAGCTATGCTATTTCAACACTGGAGGATGAATTAGGAATACGACTGTTTGAAAAGCATGGCCGAAATATAGTACTTACCAAACACGGAAAAGTTTTCCTAAATGACATAACTGAAATTCTTGACAAGTTAGACTATTCAATTCAAAATATGAAATCAGTGGCAAATGGAGAGGGCGAATTAAATATAGCCTTTCTTCGCACACTCGGTACGGATTTTATACCCAGAACTTTGCGAGGATATCAGGACTTAAATCAGTCAAAAGAAATAAACTTCAGATTGTTCTGTGATTATCCTCTTTCTGCCGATATAATCAATGCAGTAAAAACAGGTGAGGTAGATATCGCTTTCTGTTCAAAGCTTAATAATAATCCGGAAATCGAATTTGTCCCTGTTGCAGAGCAGAAAATGATCCTGCTCGTTCCGGAGAACCACCCTTTGGCATGCAGGGATTCTGTAGATCTCGAGGAAACACTTAAATACAAGCACATTATTTTTAAAAAGAGAAGCGGCCTTCGTGCAGTCATAGATGAGTACTTTAAATCTATAGGAAAATATCCTGATGTAACATATGAAATAGCCGAAGATCAGGTTGCTGCCGGATTTGTCGCACAAGGCTTCGGAATCATGGTTTCACCCGTATTTTCCGGATTAAACGGACTTGGCATAAAGCAAATAGAAATAAAGCGCCCGTATCACAAACGCTTTTTCTATATGGCATATGCTAAGGACAGCTATCACTCACCGCTTATAACCGACTTTATAAACTACGTTTCAGATCAGGCTAAAGAAGGCAAAACTTATATATTCGGATAAAATATGATTCGGTTCAAAAGATACAGGCAATTTTAGAAATAAATGTTTTGACACATTAAAAAATTTGTGATAAATTAACAATGCTAGATAGCGCAGCACTTTAAAGCGTTAAAGCGCCGCGCTATTATAATGTTTGGAGGAAAATAAAAATGGACACAAGAATTTCAGCAAAAACAAGATTATTAGGTGTATTCGGTACTCCTATCAAACACTCAGGCTCGCCTATAATGTATAATTTTTGCTTTGACTATTACGGAATAGACTGCGCTTATCTTGCATTTGATACAGATGTTCCTCAGGTTAAGGATTCACTCGCCGCTATGAGACGTCTGAATATGCGCGGAGCAAATGTTACAATGCCGTGCAAGCAGGAAGTATGCCGCAACATGGATAAGCTCTCCGATGCTGCACGCTTTATCGGAGCTGTCAATACGATCGTAAATGACAACGGTGTTCTTACAGGACATATCACCGATGGCATGGGTGTTGTACTTGATCTCAAGGATCACAATGTTTCAATCATTGACAAGGATATAGTTCTTCTTGGTGCCGGCGGTGCAGCAACTGCTATTATGGTTCAGTGTGCACTTGACGGAGCAAAAAGCGTTACCGTATTTAACCGCGGCAAGGAAGCTCTTGACCATGTTAAAGAAATCGGCCGCAAAATGGCTGAAGACGGAGTTGCATGTAAAACAGAATTCCATTTATTAACAGAAACCACTCTTATGCATGACAAGATAAGGACAGCCGATATCCTTATAAACGGCACATGCGTTGGAATGGAGCCTGCTCTTAATGGTGTTTCACTTGTTACTGATATGAGCGTATTCAGAGAGGATCTGGTTGTATATGATGTAATCTACCATCCGCTTGTAACAAAGCTTATGCAGGATGCTGTCGATAACGGCTGCCGCAAGGAAAACGTAATCGGCGGAAAGGGTATGCTTCTATGGCAGGGAGCCGGTGCTTTTAAGCTGTATACCGGTCTTGATATGCCTGCTCAGGAATTAAAGGCTTTTCTTGCTAAACGTGAGGAAGAGGGCTTTACTCCTCCTACTGATGTTGCTGAGAACGTTCCTTATTAATTTTAACAAGATCAAGGGAGTTCCCTGCTTCAATTACGAATACAAGTTTGAATAAAGCTTATGACTGCCGTGCTGAATGCCCGGCAGTTTTTTTGGCATGAAATAATATGGCATTTGTTGGATTGAAGAAAAAATCCAAAGTTTTTAATATCTATTGCATGACAGCTTGTTGAACAGCACCACAAAAAAGCCTTGTCTCATCCTTTTACAGGATAATACAAGGCTTTTAATTTACATATTGAATTTATAATTCGAATCCTATACAGATAATATGATTATCCGTTGATCTGAGCTGCAACCTCTGCTGCAAAGTCTTCATTCTTCTTCTCAAGACCTTCACCTGTCTCATAACGAACGAAGCCTTTAACGTTGATCTTAGCGCTGTTTTCTTTAGCAACCTGCTCTACATACTTTGCAACAATCTGCTTTCCGTCTTCAGCTTTAACATAAACCTGATCCATAAGGCATACTTCTTTGAGCTCTTTGTTAACACGACCTTCGATCATGCCTTTGATAACCTTCTCAGGCTTCTGTGACTCTTTAGGATCGTTCATGATCTGAGCAAGAAGGATTTCCTTCTCATGCTCGATATACTCAGCAGAAACTTCGCTTCTGTTTGTATACTGAGGATTAAGAGCTGCAACCTGCATTGCGATATTCTTAGCCATCTCTTTAACAGCATCGTTTACAACATCTGTTTCAACATCAACAAGAACGCCGATTTTTCCGCCCATATGAGTATATGCAGCGATAATTCCTGCATTCTCCTCAACCGTAGCGAAACGACGGATCTTCATGTTCTCACCGATAACAGCGATCTGTGCTGCAAGAGCCTCATTAACTGTCTTTGATGTATCAAATTTCCATGTCTCAGCAAGAAATGCATCGATATCTGAAGCACTTGTCTCAAGAGCCTGCTCAGCAACCTGAGCAACATAACCCTGGAATTTGTCATTCTTTGCAACGAAGTCTGTCTCAGCATTTACTTCAACAGCAACTGCTTTTTTGCCATCCTCAGCAACCTTAAGCATAACAATACCTTCTGCTGCGATTCTGCTGGCTTTCTTCTGTGCTGTAGCAAGTCCTTTTTCTCTTAAGAACTCTACTGCCTTATCCATATCACCTTCGGTAGCTGTGAGGGCTTTTTTGCAGTCCATCATTCCTGCTCCGGTAGCTTCTCTTAATTCTTTAACCATTGCAGCTGTAATAGCCATCTTGTCGTTCCTCCGTTTTAATACTGATTATTCTTCTACTTCTTCTACGAACTCTTCGCCTTCAGTCTCAACGATCTCTTCAACGATCTCGCCCTGCTTAGCCTCGATAACAGCATCTGCCATCTTTGAAGCGATAAGCTTTACTGCACGGATTGCATCGTCATTTCCCGGGATAACAAAGTCAAGATCCTCAGGATCGCAGTTTGTATCGCAGATACCAACAAGCTGGATTCCAAGTGAATGAGCTTCCTGTACGCAGATATGCTCTTTCTTAGGATCAACAATAAAGATAAGATCCGGGATCTTCTTCATATCCTTGATACCACCAAGGTTTTTCTGAAGCTTAGCAAGCTCTTTACGAAGCTCGATTACTTCCTTTTTAGGAAGAACATCAAATGTTCCGTCCTCTGCCATTGCTTCGATCTCTTTAAGACGTTTGATACGGCTCTGGATAGTCTTGAAGTTTGTAAGCATACCTCCAAGCCATCTCTCGTTTACATAGTACATTCCGCAACGCTCTGCTTCTGCTGCAATAGCATCCTGAGCCTGCTTCTTTGTTCCTACAAAAAGAACAGTTCCTCCGTTTGCAACACAATCAGCAACAGCCTTATATGCATCATCAACCATTCCTACTGTCTTCTGAAGGTCAATAATATAGATGCCGTTTCTTTCTGTGTAAATGTATGGAGCCATCTTAGGGTTCCATCTTCTTGTCTGATGTCCGAAATGAACACCTGCTTCGAGTAACTGTTTCATTGAAATTACGCTCATTTTTTATCTCCTTTTGGTTTGATTCTTCCGTATGCCTAATATACGAACGACCCTTCTTTCAGGGCACCGGTCCGCCAAACAACATACGTGTTTTTTTACAAGCTTTCACATTGTATCACAGCTGTTACCCTTTAACAAGCATAATTTCGAGAAATTCATGTAAAGCTTATTTGCATTTTTATTTTCGATATGATATCATATTTGAAGTTTCGGGTTGAAACCGATGATCATCGTCAGAAGACGATCTAAAAAATGATTTTACCTTATTATATATTTGTAACTGTTTATCATGGTCATGAAGGCCGTTGTTATCTGCTAAATACAGATGCAGCGGTCTTTTTTTGAGGTTTTTTATGAGCTTTATCCACGCTGAAAATATATCCTTCACATACAACTGCGAGGATTCTGTAAAAAAAGCACTTTGCGATATTTCATTTGATATAAACAAAGGAGAATTTATAGCGATTTTAGGATCAAACGGCTCCGGAAAATCCACTCTTGCCAAACACCTGAATGCGATCCTCGAATTGCAATCAGGAAATCTGACTGTTGCTGATCTTGGCGTATCAGATCAAAAAAATCTATGGCAGCTAAGACGCACCTGTGGGATGGTATTTCAAAACCCGGATAATCAGTTTGTTTCTACTGTAGTTGAGGAAGATATTGCCTTTGGCCTCAGGAACTTCAATACAGACACAAAAAACATTCCGGATAAAGTAAATGAAGCATTATCTATAGTTGATATGGACGGCTGCAACAAACGTTCTCCGAGTGAGCTGTCCGGAGGACAAAAGCAGCGCATAGCAATGGCAGGTGTTTTAGCTGTAGAGCCGGATATTGTCATATTCGACGAAGCAACCTCAATGCTTGATCCCAAGGGCAGACTTGAGATCATATCCTACCTTCATAAGCTGCATAATGCAGGCAAAACAGTAATTATGATAACCCATTACTGTGAGGAGGCGGTTTCCTGTGACCGTGTTTTTATTTTAAAGGAAGGAATGCTTATAGGACAAGGCACGCCAAGAGAAATCCTTACAGATACAGATATGCTAAAAAATGCATCTCTTAGCGCACCAATGAGCGTAAATTTTTATTATGACCTTCAAAAAAGAGGGATCAAACTTCCAAGATGCCCTCTTACGATGAATGAGCTTGCGGAGGAAATATGTCAATTGAAGCAAAAAACATCTCTTTGATATATCAGGGATCATCACCTGTATTGGATAACATTTCCTTTGAAATCAATAATGGCGAATATGTCGGAATTATCGGGCATACAGGAAGCGGAAAAACCTCTCTCATACAACTTATAGCAGGGCTTATTGCACCAACTGCCGGACAAATACTCATTGACGGCAATGATATAAATCAAAAAGCATATGACCGAACTCTTCTTAGAAAGAAAATAGGGATCGTATTTCAATATCCCGAATATCAGCTTTTTGAAACAACAGTTGAACGTGACGTTGCTTTTTCTCTTAAACACTCTGCTTTTTCAAAGAAGGAAATAAGTAAGAAGGTTGAATCAGCACTTACACTTATGAATTTCAACTATGAAGCAGTTAGAAAAAAATCCCCTCTTTCTTTATCAGGCGGTGAAAGGCGGCGTGCTGCCATTGCAGGTGTTCTGGTTTATGAGCCTGAAATTTTGATATTTGACGAGCCTCTTGCCGGTCTTGATCCATCAAGCAGGCTTCAATTTATGGAGCTTACAAAAAAACTAAATGAAAATGGCACAACTATCATCGTTGTCTCTCATAACATAGATATGCTTTGCGAATATGCTAAAAGGATACTTGTGCTAAATAAAGGCAGACTTGTATCTGACCTCTCTTCATATGATACATTTGCCGATATGACCAGGCTAAATAAGCTCGGCATCAGAGCAGGACAAATAAGAAATACTGCACAGTATCTATATGATAACAAGATAATCCCAGATCCGAATGTCATCCACTATGACGAGCTGTTAAATGCTGTTACTGAAGCACTCACGAAAGGAAGCCAGCCATGAACCATTCGTATACAGGCTGCTATAAGGGCGGCAATTCCATACTTCACAGAGCAGATCCGTTCGCTAAGCTTATCTGTCTTTTCGCCGTAATTGCCGCAATCGTGCTTTGTGATTCACTTTTAGGATTTTTAATCATCACAGCATTCATTTTATGCGTCATCATTTTGTCCGGCACAGAGCTGCTGTATATACTTGGAAGCCTGAAAAATCTTTGGCTTTTTCTAATGATCATATTTTTAATGAATACATTTTTTTATAATGCTTCAAATGCACTATTTGTATTTGGTCCTCTTAGGCCTTCTTATGCAGGCTTGATCCAAGGCTTGACTGTAGTTATCAGATTGGCATTTGCGGTTATACTTGCGGATATTTTAATGGCTGTAACCACTCCGTTGGAAATAATAAATGCTATAGAAGCACTTATTTATCCTTTGAAATACATCCGTGTGCCGATACGCGATGTTTCCATGATACTTGGCGTTTCTATGCAGTTCATTCCTACTTTTAAGCAGGAAGCAGATATGATAAGGAAGGCACAGATCGCACGTGGTGCAAGATTCGAAAGCAAACGGCTTACCGACAGAGCGCAAAGCTTTCTTCCTCTTATCATTCCTGTATTTGTCTCGGCCTTTAGAAGAGCCGATGAGCTGTCAATAGCAATGGAGTCCCGTGGCTACAGAAGAGTCGACAGCCGAAATACAACAATAACACTTAATCTGAAACTAACAGACATACTGATGCTTCTTATTGCATCTGCATTATGTCTTTTAGAAATATTTATTTAAAGGAGTTCATACAATGAACAAAATGTCTTACGTTAAAAAATCAATAATCACTGCAGCGTGTATCGCTCTTTGTGTGATCCTTCCGATGGCTTTTCATGCAATCCCTAATGCCGGAAGCATCTTTTCACCGATGCATATCCCGGTTCTTTTGTGCGGATTGATCTGCGGACCTCTTTTCGGTCTGTTGTGTGGAATTGCAGGTCCATGTCTTTCTTCGCTCCTTACAGGGATGCCGGGTATCGGATATCTTCCTGTAATGATGATCGAGCTTGCTGCATATGGATTAATAGCAGGTATTATGATAAGCTTGATACGTACAAAAAAAATATATGCTGATCTTTATATCAGCCTTATAATAGCTTTGATCTTAGGACGTGTTGTAGCCGGAATTTTCAATGCTCTGATATTCTCAGCAGGCAGCTATTCTCTTGCTGTCTGGGCAAGCGGTTACTTTGTTACATCATTACCGGGAATCATACTTCACCTTGCTATAATTCCTACAATAGTGTTCGCACTTGAGAAAGCCAGACTCATACCCAAAAGATATCCTAAGATAAACGGATAAAGGAATTTTTAATGAGTATTGAAAAATATTTAAAAAAAGAAATTAATATTCATCCGCATATGCAGCCGCAGGACATAGTAAAGCTATGCTACCAGACTGCATACGGTAGTGAACATCTTATCAAAAACAAGGACGAGGCAAAAGCTTATCTAAAAAAGGAATGCTCTTGCCTCATTCCATGTGATACCAAGCTGATAGAAAATATTTCAGATAACATATGCCGTATAAGCCTTAGTGCATGGATGAACAATTATCTGCCTATTGACTGGCTGCTTGAATTGTTTTTTATGTCATCACAGGAGCCTTTAGGTGGAGATAGCGAATTCAATGAAAACATTGCTGCTGCAGATAAAATAGTTTTTAATTCAAATCTTGATTTTAATTATTTACAATGGACACAGTATCTGACCGAATATAATAAAAAAGGCATTCATGCTGTCCACCACAGCGATGAATACCGTACAAATGAAAAACCTGCATATCGGATAATAAACAGAAAATTTGCTTATCTCATACCTCTTCTTATACAGATATGTAATCATAAACATAATAAAATACCGTATATAATCGCAATAGATGGCAGATGTGCATCCGGTAAAACAACAACTGCAAAATATCTAAGCAGTATTATTGATGCAGATATTATCCAAATGGATGATTTCTTTCTTCCTCCGTCTAAAAGAACTGCTTCAAGGCTGAATGAGCCCGGCGGAAATGTTGACTACGAACGTTTCAGCGATGAAGTCATATCAAATATTCAAGCTCCGGCAGGCTTCCAATATAAAAGATATGACTGCCATATGGATACTTTAAACGAGCTTAAGTCTATAGGAAGCCATCCTTTCAGAATAATCGAAGGTTCATACAGCACTCATCCATACTTTGGAAAATATGCAGATATTACAGTATTCATTGATATTGAGCCATCTACTCAGCTAAATAGGATCATCAAGCGTAACGGAAATGAAATGGCTGTAATATTTAAAAACAGATGGATCCCTCTTGAAGAAAATTACTTTAATGCATTTGACATAAAGAAAAAAGCGGATATGCTCCTGTAGATCATACGATATACAGGTTATCCGCTTTTATTAGTTTATAAACCTTATCCGGTATATAATATCTGAATTCCTTGCCTTGATTTATAAGGCTTCGTATTTCATGAGATGAAATATCAAGCATCGGGATTGGAACCTTAACAAATTCTCCTTTATATTCCTTTCGGTTTTTTTCCAAAAGCTCATCCATGCTCTCTGCCATGCCGGGTCTGTATGAGGCTGCTATGCTGCAATATTTCACGATCTCCTCCGGATTTCTCCATGTATGAAAATCTCTTAATGAGTCACCACCGATAATAAAATAATATTTATTTTCGGGATTTTCTATACAAAGCTCCTTGATCGTTTCTATCGTATATGAATAAGACTGCTTGTAAATCTCTCTGAGATCAAGTTCAAATCTGTCATCATCCTCAATTGCAAGCTTAACCATCTGAGCTCTGTATTCATTTGAGACCTGAACCTCTCTGTCCTTTTTGTGAGGCGGCATCCCTGCCGGAATAAAAATTACCTTTTCAAGGCCTAATGTCTCATAAGCTGCCTGTGCAAGAAGCATATGTCCTACATGGATAGGATCAAATGTACCTCCCATTATCCCTATTCGATGCTTCAAAGACATGTCTTATCTCCTCTTATGATCTTGTCAAGCTCATCCAAAAGACTGTTTATAAGTGTTTTCATGCTTAGATCGTTTATCCCAACTATATAATTATCACAGTGATTGAATGGTATAAAAAGCTTTTTGGCAGTGCTTTGTGCAACAGATACTGCCATTTTAGGTGTTACTTCACCCAAAAGCGAATCTGCGATAACTATTCCGATAGGTCCTATGATGACATCTGCCGAGCGGCTTGCGACTACTACTGCATTTTCACCTGCAGCCGCTCTGTTGGCACCTGCCTTAAGCATAACTGATGCTGCTATGCTATTTGTTCCTATAGCGATTATTTCCATTTCGGGATATGCTTTTCTGACTGCTGAAACAACCTGTTTTCCCATTCCTCCGCCCTGGGCATCTATTACTGTTATTTTCATTTATAATACTCCAAAATAACTTATTTGAAATCATGAACAGTAAGTCCGAACGAACCTTCATGATGCTCAAGATAATCAAACATTTCATCAAAATCTGTAAATGTAAGATAAAGCAGATCACAGTTTGCCTTTATAAATCTCTTGTCCATTGCTTTGTACATAAAAAGCTTAATGTAGTCATAAAATGAATCAACATTATAAATCGCAATAGGCTTTGTATGGCGTCCCAGCTGCTTTAATGTAAGAGTCTCAAAAAACTCCTCCATTGTTCCTATGCCGCCCGGAGCAACTATAAAGCCATCCGACAATTCCTCCATTGTCTGCTTTCTCTGCTGCATTGTTTCGGTATAGATAAGCTCGTCACACTGTTCAAAGATAGGCTCGATATTTTCTTCTTTGAAAAAGCTCGGGATTACTCCTGTAACCTTTCCGCCGCCTTTCTTTACACCTCGCGCAACAGCACCCATAACTCCTGTAGCTCCTGCGCCATAGACCAGATTATGACCTCTTTTTCCCAGCTCACATCCCAGTTCCTCTGTAGCATCTAAAAATTTCTGCTCGATTTTCTGGCTAGCTGCACCATAAACACAAATGTTCATAATCCTTACCTCCTTAAAAATATCCTATTATTCCGATCATATTTATTATCATATGAGCAATAATCGTTATATAAATATTTCCGCTTTTGTCATATAGATAAGAAAATCCGAAACCTAAAAGCGTTGCAAAAACAAACTGCACCATATTCATATGATATAGTCCAAACATAAGCGATGAGAATAAGATTGCCCACTTACTGCCAAAATAATACCTTATACGTCCGAATATCATCCACCTGAATATGATTTCTTCGGCAATCGGGCCAAGAATCACCACTGTGATTATCAAAAGTACGATAGGCTGTCCCGAAAACTGCATTGATGCCGAATTGTTATATGCAGGAAATAATTGCTGCAGTCCCGATATTGCAATAAGAAAATTAATAATCATTGAGTATGCAACTCCTGCTATAATCCCAAAAATTATCTTGTATACCGGCCAGCAATTTGGCTTATGCTCATATTTGAATTTGTCATATATGATAGATTTTCTTTTTATTATTATAACTGCAGCGAAAGCGGCAAGTTCCGCTATCAATGATGCCCTGAAATATATATCGTAAATCTCATATATTGCCTTGTTCATAGCTGAGGCGATCATCATTGCAGCTGATGAAGCAATCATTCCGCCTATGATTATGCATACCATTATAAAAATAAGCGGATTTATTATTTCCCACAGCTTTCTTTTGCCTGATATCTCGTTTTTATTACTCAATATTACTCCTTGATAATCATTTCAAACAGCTCATAAGGATCGGATGCTATATGCTTAGCTCCTGCTGATTCAAGCTCACCTTTCGCGGCATATCCCCATGCTGCTCCATAAAAGCCTATACCGCACAGCTTTGCACCTGCGGCATCATATCTTCTGTCGCCGACCATATAAACAAGCTCTTTTTTATCCTCATATCCGGCTTCAGCCATTGCTCTTCCCAAGACATCAGTCTTATTTGGATTTTCATTGTCTGAAAGCGCGCCCTTTACTACATCAAAATATTTTTTAATATCAAAATATTCGGTCACTCTTTCAACAAACTTCATTGGCTTAGCCGATGCGATCCCAAGCTTATAGCCCTTATCCGAAAGCCCGCTCAAAAGCTCATTTATGCCGGGATACAGACTATTTTCGTATATACCTGTTACAGAATACCGCTCTCTGAATATCCTTACGCTGTCTATTGCCTCCTGCTTTGTCATTCCTATCGCATCCATAAACTGATTGACAAGAGGAGGTCCGATAAAGCTTCTTAGTACTTCCTCTGTTACAGGCTGTCTTCCTGTTCTTTCAAGACTGTATTTAACACAGTTCATTATCCCGGGGCCCGAATCTGTAAGTGTACCGTCAAGGTCAAAAAGAATAATTTTTTTGTCCATTACATCCTCTCCGGTGCTTCAAAGCCAAGGATGTCTATACTCTGCTCGAGCACCTTAAGAACTAGGCTTAAAAGTGCGATCCAGCTGTTTTTCTTATTTTCATCCTCTTCCGAAAGGATCTTATTTTCGTGATAGAAATGATTAAGTTCATTTGAAAGCGAGTAAATATATGCACAAAGCTTATGAGGTGCTGTTTCCGCATAGGCATTTGTAATAACCGCATTAAATGCTGCTGCGCTTAACATAAGAGATTTTTCACTGTCTGACACTGCAGAGCCTATCACGCACTTTTCTATCTCTCCGCCGTTATTTTTAAATCTTTCAAGTATAGATTTGATACGTACCATTGTATATAAAATATATGGTCCTGTATTTCCCTCAAACGATGTAAACTTCTTAGGTGAAAAAATATAATCCTTTGTCGCCTGATTTGAAAGATCTCCGTATTTTATAGCAGCAAGTCCGACTATTCCTGCCGTTCTCTTTACTTCTTCTTCGTCAAAGCTTTCACCCTGCTTGTTATCGACGATCTTATTGTACATCTCTTCATTTATCTCTTTTATCAGATTTTCAAGACGCATAACTCCGCCGTCACGTGTCTTAAACGGCGTTCCGTCCTCTCCGTTCATCGTACCGAATCCAAGATGGAAAAGCTCTGTATCAGGATTTACTATGCCTGTTTTTCTTGCACATCTGAATACCTGGATAAAATGCATCTCCTGTCTCTTGTCAACAACATAAAGAAGCTTATCCGGATTAAATAGCTTCATACGTTCAACGATCGTTGCAAGATCTGTCGTAGTATAAAGAGACGCGCCGTCTGATTTGAGGATAATGCACGGAGGCACTTCCTTTTGGTCTGTCTCCTCCTTAACATCTACGATAAGAGCACCATTGTCCTCATATGCATATCCTTTATCCTTCATCATCTGAACCATGTCAGGTATATAAGGCTGCGCATCTGATTCCTTTTTCCAAAGGTCAAATTCAACATTGAGCTTTTTGTAATTAGCCTTAAGATCTGTAACAGATACATTCATGATATGGTTCCAAAGAGCCATATAGCCTCTTCTGCCCATCTGAAGCTCATGTGTTGCCTCAAGTGCCTTTTCTCTGAATGTTTCATCCTCTTTTGATTTTTTGCTTGCGGTAGGATAGATTTCTTCAAGCTCACTTATTG
>CAVLAA010000015.1:0-27968 GCA_963660835.1 bacterium | reverse complement strand
GTAGGCTCTACAGTTGGCTCCACGGTCGGCTCTATAGTAGGCTCTACTGTCGGCTCTGCTGTAGGCTCTGCTGTAGGCTCATAGCTGTTACCGCCACTGTTTCCGCCTGTATTATTTCCGGTGTTATTATTATAATTGTTATAATTATTATTGTTGTTGTAATTATATGAATTATTTGAATTGTCAGTACTGCTGTTATCCTGCGGTGCTGCAGTAGGCTCTGCAGTCGGAGCCGACGCTGCATATTCATAAACTGCTGCAGATATCGAGCTTTGGATTCCTTTATCATTAATAACAAATATATAGAAGAAGTGCTTTCCTTCAAGCATTGTTATCGTTCCATTGACAAGAGTTCCGTCCTCTACCGTAGGCTTTTTGTCAAATGCATAATAAGCCGAGCATCCGTCCGGAATGCTTACCTTTATCTCGCTGTCACTTCCGTAATAGGTTCCGGATGCTGTTTGAATCTGAGGTGCAGACGGAGCCTCCGGATTAACGGTATAG
This sequence comes from bacterium, assembly GCA_963660835.1. Classification (GTDB taxonomy): domain Bacteria; phylum Bacillota; class Clostridia; order Lachnospirales; family Lachnospiraceae; genus Alectryocaccobium. Next base: position 27,464 of record CAVLAA010000015.1, on the reverse strand, counting down.
CTTTTTGACTCAATAGGACTTAACGCACCTGTCGAGCTTATTGCTGCAGCTTTTATTTCAATTGTACCTATACCGATATGTATAGGTGCTTCATAAAGCATAGATTCAGCTGTAGGATCGCTTCCGTCAGTAGTATATCTTATTTCATAATTGTTTGCTGAAGAAAGAGTCACATCCATTTCTGTATTGTATATTCCTTCATCTATCGAAAACAGCGGTTTGCTTACATAATATTCGGCATATTTTGTCTTTATATTTTTATCGCTGGCATTTGACATAAGATTATATAGATCATCATACATCTGCTGCTCACAATAAATATTTATAAGCTGTTCATATGCCTCATCCGATGTCGGATCAGCTGATATGATATCATTTAGAAGCTCAACTGCTTCATCTGTATTGCCAATCTTATATGCAGCCTTTGCTTTAAGAAGCTTTCCCTGCGCGCTGTTCTTATCTACATTTAAAGCATCTGAAGCCAATTTATATGCCTCATCATATTCACCATTTTCAAATGCCTCAGATGCATGAGCATATATAACATCAAAATCCTGTCCTGAAGCCATTGTTGATTTGATTGTCATAACAGCAACAGCAATGCCGATAGCTGCTATCGTCACAATAACAACTGCAGCAAGCAGCTCCAATATTTTTCTGTTTCTTAAGACTCTTTTTCTTTGAGCACGTTGTTCTTCCAAATGCTTTGTTTCAAGCTCATCCAGATTCTTTTGAACAACCATCATATTAAGATCCAAGGTCTCATAATCAGGCACGAGCTGAATCTCGTTTCCGCATTTAGGACAGAGTACCTCTCCGTCAGGCAGCTCTGCGCCACAATGAGAACATTTTATCATCGCTTCCTCCAATCAAAACAATTGCTTCTAAAAATCAGTTTTCCTCTAAATAGTTTTCAAACTGCTCCATAGTCATTAGGATTTTTCTGGGCTTAGTGCCTTCCTCAGGTCCGACAACACCCGCATCACACAGCTGATCCATTATACGTGCCGCCCTGTTAAATCCGATCTTAAATACTCTCTGAAGCATTCCGATAGATGCTTTATCCTTTTCGATTATAAATTTGCCGGCATCAGTGAAGTATACATCTCTGTCTCCTTGGGCTGTATCCTGTGCATTTCCTCCTGAAACAGCAGCCGATGCAAAAGCCTCCTGTATCGAGCTGTCATATACTGTTTCCTTTTTTGAGATAAAGTCAACAACCTTTTGTATCTCTTCATCCGAAACAAATCCTCCCTGTACTCTGGCAGGCTTTGTATATCCTGACGGATAAAAGAGCATATCTCCTCTTCCAAGCAGCTTTTCTGCTCCGTTCATATCGATAATTACTCTCGAATCTATTCCGGATGTTACAGAAAGAGCAATTCTTGAAGGCATATTTGCCTTTATAAGTCCGGTAATGACATTTACGGACGGTCTCTGCGTTGCGATTATAAGGTGAAGGCCCGCCGCACGAGCCAGCTGAGCAAGTCTGCAGATCGCATCTTCAACCTCACCGGGTGACGTCATCATAAGATCTGCAAGCTCGTCTACAATGATTACGATCTGCGGAAGGATTTCCGGCTTTTCTTCATATTCATTTTCATAGCCTGCAAGCCCTTCTGCCTTATGGTTGTAGCCTGCTATATCTCTTACGCCGAATTCCGCAAAGAGGTTGTATCTTCTTGTCATCTCAGTTACAGCCCATTGCAGAGCACCTGCCGCCTTTTTGGGATCGGTTACAACCGGACTTAAAAGATGAGGTATTCCATTGTAAATAGAAAGCTCTACAACCTTTGGATCGATCATAATAAGCTTAACCTCATCAGGTCTTGCCTTGTAGATTATACTCATTATAAGCGTATTGATACATACAGATTTACCGCTTCCTGTAGAACCTGCTATAAGCAAATGCGGCATTTTAGCAATATCAGAAACAACAGGACGTCCCGCAAGATCCTTTCCTACAGCAAATGTAAGCTTTGATTTGCTTTCCTGAAACTCCTTGGATTCCAACAAATCCCTAAGTCCTACCGAGCTGTTTGTTTTATTCGGAACTTCTATACCTACAGCTGCTTTTCCCGGTATAGGAGCCTCCATTCTTATGTCTGCTGCTGCAAGATTAAGCTTAATATCGTCTGTAAGGCCGACAATGCGGCTTACTTTAACGCCTTTGTCCGGCTGAACCTCATATCTTGTAACTGTAGGGCCGCAGCTTACATTTACTACAGTAGCATCAACCCCGAAGTTATTAAGAGTCTGCTGCAGCTTTCTTGCAGTCTCCTTTACCTGTGCACCCTGCTCCTTTAAATTTCCGACAGAGCCTTTTTTCAAAAGACTTATCGGCGGAAATCTGTAAGTATCTGTTTTTGAAGTCTTATTTGAATCTAAAGAAAATGATGCTTCATCATTCTTTGCTGTTACATTTTGCACATTCTCAGATGAAGGATTTTCTTTATCCTGCTCTTCTTTTTTATTAAATTTATCATCAAGATATGATTCAAAAACATCTTCTTTATTTTGTTTGATCTCATTGGCAGATGATGCTGTTTCCTGTACATCAGGTACATCTTCTGTCAGTTTAAAATCAATTTCAGGAAGAGAATCTGTTTTTTTCTTATTAGCTTTGTCAAGCTCCTCCTGGATACGTCTTTTTTCAATTGCCTGCGTTCTGCTTTCTTTTGCCTTTTTATATGCCTGTTTTGTTTCGGATTTCATCATCGATGCAAGAGGCTTTTGTGTGATCAAAATTGCAAGAATAACCATTCCTATAATGATCACTATATATGTACCGACAACACCTATAAGTGTACCCAAAAGCTGTACAATGCATCCGCCGATAAAGCCACCGCCTAAGTGATCATCTGCACTGTCAACAAAGCATTGAAATACGGAATAAGAAGGCTCATAGCCGTTCATTATCAGCTGAAAAAGAGCGCATATAAGTATAAATAGCAGTGCAACAGAAATTGCTTTTAGCTTAAACTGCTTTTGATCTTTATTTACAAGAATATAAACACCTGCCAGAAATACTATTATCGGAAATGCATATGCAGGCATGCCCATTATTCCGAACATGATATATCTTAGGCCTACACCTATCAATCCGCAAAATCCGATCGCACTTATAAAGAGCAATACTGATACAGCCAGCATTATAAGTATAAATATATCAAGCTGTACGGGTGTAAGCTCATTTTTTTTATTTTTATTTTTTTTATTGCTTGCTGACATATAACATTCCTCGATACTGATCATAGTAGACAATATGGCGGCCAGTACAGTCGCCATCCGGTGCTTTTACAGCAGATATAGGATTATTGATACAAAGCCTATAGCTGCACAGTAATATGCAAATTTTCGCATAGACATAGTTGAAATAAATTTAACAGCTATGCGTATAGTATGATATCCGAAAAACAGTGCCGCTGCTGCCCCTAAAAGACTTGGCAGAACACCCATGCTTGTTGCAAGGCTGTTTCCTCCGGTACATTCAAGAACCGCTGCTCCTACTATAGACGGTATCATCAACAAAAAGCAGTACAGTTTATTGTATTTTAGTGTAAATCCGCAGATTCTTCCTGCAGAATATGACATTGCAAATCTTGATATTCCCGGAAAAGCAGAAATACCCTGCATAGCTCCGATAACTACCGCATCCTGATATTTTGATTCCTTAGGCCCGCGTCTTTGTCTTTCAGTAAAGGATGTTACCAAAAGAACCAGTGCCGTAACAAACATTCCAAATCCGGAGCATAGCAGATTTTTATTGAAGATCTCCGTAAAAGGATGGATAAACAGAGCTATAACAACTGTTACAGCTGTCGAGATCAAAAGCATGATAGTAAGCTTTCGGTATGCATTTGATATTATGATCCTTCTGTCGGGTCCTTCTATCGAGCCTTTGTATGTTATAAGACTCTTGGCATTATAGAGAATATCCTTTATTATCCCATACAGCTCTGTTATACATTTTATAAAATCCTTTTTAAAATACAATATAACGGCAATAAGGGTGGATATATGAAGTATTATCATAAATGATAGATCAACCTCCACCCCCATAATATTGCTTAAAAGAGATAAATGTCCTGAACTGCTTATCGGGAAAAATTCTGTAATTCCTTGGACTGCTCCAAGAATAATAGCCTTAATTATAAGCAAGACATCTTACTCCTTTCGCAATTATCAATCTTCATCAAGGTTTGTATATACATACTGCACATCATCACTGTCATCAAGAAGATCCAATGTTTTCTGAAGATTTTTGAGTGCAGCCTCATCAGTAAGCTTAACATATGTCTGAGGGATCATAGTGATATCAGCCTCTTCCATAGGTATCTTTTCATTTTCTAATTTTTCTCTGACATCTGAGAATGAATCCGGATCTGTAAGGATCTCATAGCAGTCATCATTTTCGACAAAATCCTCTGCTCCCATATCAAGCGCAAGCATCATAAGCTCATCTGCATCCATCTCAAAATCTTCCTTAGGAACAATTATCTGTCCTTTTTTGTCAAACATGAATGAAACACATCCCGGTGTTCCGATGCTTCCGCTTCCCTTTGTAAATGCACTTCTTACATCTGCTGCTGTTCTGTTTTTATTGTCAGTAAGTGCCTCAACTATAATGGCAATACCGTTTGGTCCATATCCTTCATATGTGATTCTTTCATAGCTATCAGCATTTGCATCACCTGCTGCCTTCTTTATTCCTCTGTCGATCGTATCATTAGGCATGTTATTTGCCTTTGCCTTTGCAATAACATCACGCAGCTTGCTGTTGTTAGCAGGATCAGGTCCGCCTTCTTTTACAGCGATCACAATTTCCCTTCCGATAATCGTAAAGATTTTGCCTTTTTTAGCATCATTTTTTTCCTTTTTATGCTTAATATTTGCAAATTTTGAATGTCCTGACATTTTGAACTTCTCCTTAATATATTAATAATTATTTTTTTCTAACATTGTTAATAGGTCTGCCGCAATAACAGAGCTGGAACTCTTTAATATGGCTGCATTTTCTCCTGCTTTGCCATGAAGATAAACACTCATAGCCTCTATAGGAATGTCCTTTTCGTTTCTGAACCGTGTTCTGTAGCCGCCAATTATACCCGAAAGAACATCACCGCTTCCGGCAGTAGCAAGTGCGCTGCAGCCTGATAGATTTATAAATGCTCTTCCATCCGGATAAGCTATAACTGTACGTGCATCCTTTAAAACACATATACATCTGTTTGAAGATGCATATTCCATTGCTGACTCTATCGGCGAATCCTTAAGCTCTGCAATGCCTATGCCTGTCAGTCTGCTCATTTCAGCCATATGAGGTGTAACAACCGACGGGAATTTTTTGAGGCAGTCTTTAAGTGACCTTTCTGAAATTATATTTAATGCATCTGCATCAAATACTGCAGGCAGAGTATTGATATCAAAAAAGCTTTTAATAATATTAACTGCTGTCCTGCTTCTTCCAAGTCCCGGTCCGATAACAACCGAATCTGCCCAGTTTAAAGAGCTTTTGAGCTGTTCTGTATCAAAAGAGCCTTCCTTATATGTAGTAATAAGTGCTTCAGGCAAAAGAACAGACAGCGGTATCCTATTTGACTCTTCAGTAAATACCATTACCATTCCTATACCGCATTTTAATGCTGCACAGGCGCAAAGATAAGCCGCGCCACATATATTTTGAGACCCGGCTATGATAAGCAGCTTACCGAATGTTCCTTTATTGCCACTTTCATCTCTTTTTGGCAATACATCTAAGTCTGTTTCTTCTATATTATATATATGATTTACCAGTCTGTCACTTTGAATCGGTATACCTATATCCTTTACAACAACCTCTCCTGAATACCTTGCACCCGGATAAAAGCAATGCCCTATCTTTCTGGCAGCAAATGTAATCGTAAGGTCAGCAAAGAGTGCGGTACCCAAGATCTTACCTGTATTTCCTGAAACTCCTGACGATATATCAACTGATATAACCTTGGCTGTATCTTCATTGATACAATTGATGATATCTGCTGTTTTTCCTTCTATCGCTCTATGCAGTCCAATTCCGTAAATTGCATCGATTATTAATGTATATCGGCCCTTTTGGAATTCACTGACAAAGTTAATATTGTAAAAATTGCAGATTTTCAGCTGAGCTTTAAGCTGTTCGCTTCTCTTATCCGGATTTCCGAATAATAAAATATCCGAAGAAATACCGCGCTCTGCTAAAAGCCTTGATATACATGCTCCGTCGCCGCCATTATTTCCAGGTCCGCATAGCACAAGTATATTTGAAAGGTCATATTTCCTTGAAATGATCTCATCAACAACCGAAAGTGCTGCTCTTTCCATTAAGACCATTGATAAAATGCCAATCTGTACAGCACCCTTGTCCATATCGGCCATTTCTTCTACTGAAAGAATATTTTTCATGATCTCTCCATCTTATTCTTCAGTGCTGTTTGCAACGCTGATATTGTATGAAAGCTGCATAAGACTTTCGGCAAGATGGACATTTTGGATAATAACATATGAAGGCAGTGCGTCGTTGAGATCGACCTGTGCGAAATTCCATATAGCTCTTACTCCGCAATCAACCAATTTCTTGGCTGTATCTATTGCAAAATTCTTAGGAACAGTAAGTGCTGCTATATCAACATGATTTTCCTTCAGGAACTGCTCTATATTGTTCATATGCAAAATCGGGATATGCCTGTTTTCATCTATCTTGCTTGAATCTGTATCAAACAAAGCTAATGTATTAAAGCTGTATTTTCCAAATCCTGCATAATTTGATAATGCATGTCCAAGGTTACCTGCTCCTATGATTATCATGTTTTTTTCATGATCGAGTCCAAGTATCGAACCTATTTCTCCATGCAAATATCTTACATTGTAACCATAGCCCTGTTGTCCGAAGCCTCCGAAGTTATTTAGATCCTGTCTGATCTGAGATGCTGTTACATGCATCTTTTTACTAAGCTCACCCGATGAAATTCTTTCAACACCATCCTTGAGCAGATCTCCTAAGTATCTGTAATATCTTGGAAGTCTTCTTATGACTGCTTTTGAAACTTTTTTATCGGACATTAATAAATCACCCCATATAATGTTACATAATAAACCTATTTTATGCATCAATTATAGGAGTTTGGCTTTAATTTGTCAAAATAAAAAGTTTGACAGCGTTGCAATAAATCAAATCTGCCCATATAATATGAATCAAAAGCAGCGATTTAACGCAGAAGAGAGGGTAAAGAATGAAAGTATTAATGGTAAACGGAAGTGCTCATGAAAAGGGTTGTACCTTTACAGCACTTACAGAAGTAGGAGAAACGCTTAAAAGCCTTGGAATTGACTACGAAATATTCCAAATAGGCAATAAGCCGTTTCGTGAGTGTATATCATGCGGCGGATGCAAAACTCCGGAAAACAACGGTAAAGGATGCGTATTCGATGATGATATTGTAAATGAATTTGCAAAAAAAGCATATGAGGCTGACGGATTTGTATTTGGAAGTCCTGTATATTACGGACACCCATCAGGAAATCTTCTTTCTTTTATGGACAGATTATCATTCAGCACATGGGATGGTGCTGTATATAAGCCTTTTATGTTTAAACCGGCTGCAGCTGTTGTTTCAGCAAGACGAGGCGGCACAACTGCATCTCTTGACTGCCTGCAAAAGCATTTCGGAAATACGCAGATGATAACTATCGGATCAACCTATTGGCCGCTTGTCCATGGCATGACACCTGATGAAGTCAAAAAGGATGAGGAAGGTCTTCAGGCAATGCGCAATCTTGCAAGAAACATGGCATGGCTCATCAAATGCATCAATGCCGGAAAAGAAAAAGGAATTTCACTTCCTGAAACAGAAGCAAAGTATGTTACGAACTTTATAAGATGATACCAAGGCCAAAAGGTCAAAACATCCTAAAATAATACAGCATTAAATTAAAAACATAAGGTAAGGTTAAACAACAATGGTTTTAGATTGTCAAAGCATAAGTAAGTCATTTGGAGTAAATGAGCTTTTCAATAACATATCATTTCATATAAATGATAATGAAAAGGTTGCTCTTATCGGCGTAAACGGATGCGGAAAAACAACTCTTTTAAAAATTATAACCGGCGAGCTTTCGGCAGACTCAGGACAGGTCATAATGTCAAATAATGCCAAATTCAGCTATCTTGCACAGCATCAGGATATATTTGGCTCTATGAATATTTATGACTATGTCATAGATGCCAAGAAAGAATTGCTTGATATAGAACATCAGATGAGGCAGCTTGAAGAGGCTATGCCAAATGCCAAAGGCGATGAGCTTGAACGTATGATGTCAAGATACAGCTCTATCACACACAGCTTCGAGCTTGCAAACGGATATGCCTTAAGAAGTGAAGTAACCGGCATTTTAAAAGGACTTGGCTTTGATGAATCAGATTTTAACCGTTCTATTTCAACACTTTCAGGAGGTCAAAAAACAAGGCTTGCTCTCGGTAAATCGCTTTTGAGCAAGCCAGACCTTCTGATACTTGATGAGCCTACTAACCACCTTGATATAAACTCAACCGCCTGGCTTGAAAATTATCTTCTCAATTACCAGGGTGCGGTACTTATTGTATCTCATGACAGATTTTTCCTTGATAAGATAGTTTCCAAGGTTGTTGAAATAGATAACAAAACCGCTATGTCATTTGAGGGAAACTATACCCAGTTCAGTGAAAAAAAGGCTGTAATACGAAGAGCAAGATACAATGCATATATCAATCAGCAGCAAATGATAAAGCATCAGGAAGAAGTTATAACAAAGCTCAAATCCTTTAACCGTGAAAAGTCGATAAAGCGTGCTGAAAGCCGTGAAAAAGCATTGGAGAAGATCGATATCATAGATAAACCAATTGAAACAGATGTAAATATGCACCTGAAGCTTTCACCCAATACTGAAAGCGGCAAGGATGTGCTTTCAGTAAGCAATCTTTCTAAAAGCTTCGACAGCTTATCCTTGTTTAAGGATCAAAGCTTTGATATATACAGAGGCGAAAGAGTTGCCCTTATCGGCAACAACGGAACAGGAAAAACCACGATCCTTAAGATCATAAACGGTCTTGAAAAAGCCGACAGCGGAACTGTAACTCTTGGAAGCCGTGTCCATATAGGCTATTATGACCAGGAGCATCAGGTTCTTGATATGAATAAAACTATTTTTGATGAAATACATGATGCCTATCCCGATATGACAGAAACTCAGATAAGAAATGTATGCGCAGCATTTCTCTTTACAGGTGATGATGTATTTGTAAAGATCGGCTCACTAAGCGGTGGCGAACGCGGCAGAGTTTCACTCGCCAAGCTCATGCTTTCAGAAGCAAACTTCCTTATACTTGATGAGCCTACAAACCACCTTGATATGTATTCTAGAGAAATTTTAGAGGATGCGCTGTGCAGTTATACCGGTACTGTTCTTTATGTCAGCCATGACAGATATTTCATCAACAGAACTGCCACTCGTATATTGGAGCTTGAGCAAAATATCCTTATCCCTTATATAGGCAATTATGATTATTATCTTGAGAAAAAAGAGGAGCTTACAAATGCATATATCAAAAAAGACTCCTTAGATACTCACAATGAAAAAAGTTCTTCAAACGCTTCTCTTGACTGGAAAGCGCAAAAGGAAGAGCTTGCCTTAAAGCGAAAAAAAGAAAATGACATAAAAAAGACCGAACAGCAGATTGAGCTTCTTGAAGATAAGGTTTCCGAATTAAACGATGAGATCAATCTTCCTGAAAATGCCGACGATCATGTAAAACTTACGGAACTGACAAATCTTCTTCAGGATACTCAAGACCGGCTGAACGCATTATATGAAAAATGGGAGGAACTCTCTATTTAGAGTTTCTCCCATTTTTTTAGTTCTTCATTTCTGATTAAAGCTCATCTAAAGTTCTTCTTATTGCAACAATAAAGTCCTTGCTGTTAAGAACAATAGGATCTTTGATAGTTGTGATGAGTGCAAGATCCTTTGTCATCTTTCCTGATTCTATTGTAGAAAGAGTAGCCTTTTCAAGCTTATCTGCAAATGCCGAAAGCTCCGGTATATTGTCAAGTTCTGCTCTTTTTCTAAGAGCACCTGTCCATGCAAAGATAGTTGCTACTGAGTTAGTTGATGTCTCTTCACCCTTAAGATGTTTGTAATAATGTCTCTGAACGGTTCCGTGTGCTGCCTCATATTCATAATATCCATGAGGAGATACAAGAACAGATGTCATCATTGCAAGTGAACCAAATGCAGATGAGATCATATCACTCATAACATCACCATCATAGTTCTTAAGCGCCCAGATAAATCCTCCCTTTGCCTTCATGATCCTTGCTACAGCATCATCTATAAGAGTATAGAAATATTCAATTCCAAGCTCTTCAAATTTTTCTTTATAATCATTATCATAGATTTCCTGGAATACATCCTTGAATCTGTGATCATATTTCTTTGAGATCGTATCCTTTGTTGAGAACCAAAGAGACTGCTTTGTATCAATAGCATACTGGAAGCAGCTTCTTGCAAAGCTTTCTATTGACTCATCTATATTGTACTGTCCCTGAGCAACGCCGGTTCCTGTAAATTCATGGATAACCTGGCTCTCTTCTATCTGACCGTCTGCTGATCTGTATACAAGAGAAACTATTCCCGGCTTTGTAATCCTCATCTCTGTATTTTTGTAAACATCACCATATGCGTGACGTGCTACAGTAATAGGTGCTTCCCAGCATTTAACTGTAGGCTCTATGCCCTTTACAACTATAGGAGCTCTGAAAACCGTTCCGTCAAGCATTGATCTTATTGTTCCGTTAGGACTCTTCCACATTTCGTGAAGATTATATTCCGGCATTCTTGCTGCATTAGGAGTGATCGTTGCGCATTTAACTGCAACCTTATACTTCTTGGTAGCCTCTGCAGCATCAACTGTTACCTTATCTGATGTCTCGTCTCTATGCTTAAGTCCAAGATCATAATACTCTGTCTTAAGATCAATATAAGGAAGTAAAAGCTCGTCCTTAATAATCTGCCAAAGTATTCTTGTCATCTCATCGCCGTCCATTTCAACAAGCGGTGTAACCATTTTTATTTTACTCATCGAACTTCTCCTTTATAACAGTTTTTTCAGCATTTCTCCTGCCTTAGCCGGATTTGCTTTACCTTTAAGTTCCTTCATAACCTGACCGATGAGGAAGCCTAATACCTTCTCTTTTCCGCTCCTATACTCATCAACAACCTTAGGATTGGATTCTATTACCTTCTTCACAACATCCTCAAGAGCACCATCATCATTTACGGTTTTAAGACCGTTTTCTTCAACATAAGCAGCTGGATCGATGTTTTCCTCATACATCTTTTCGAAAACTTCTTTCGCTACAGTGTTGTTTACTGAGCCATCTTCAGTCAGCTTTATCAGTGAATGAAGATGCTCTGCCGAGAAAATAATATCCTCAGGGTCCTCTGATCTGTCCTTAAGAAGACGAAGTGTCTCACCCATAAGCCAGTTAGAAACCTTCTTTGGATTAGATCCGCAGGCAACAGTCTCTTCAAAGATATCTGCAAGCTTCTTTGATGATGTAATGATCCCGGCATCATATGCAGGAATCTTAAATTCTGAAATATATCTTTCTTTTTTAGGTATTTGCAGCTCAGGCTCCGCAGCCTTGATGCTTCTTAACCACTCATCACTTATATTTACAGGCGGCAGATCCGGATCAGGGAAATATCTGTAATCCTTAGCATCCTCTTTGGAACGCATCGGATATGAAGCTCCGTTTGAATCATCCCATCTTCTTGTTTCCTGGGTTACCTTTTTGCCTGATTCGATCAGATCGATCTGACGTGCAGTTTCTGCTTCAATAGCTCTTGCAATTGCTTTGAAGGAATTGAGGTTTTTCATCTCTGTTCTTGTACCGAATGTATCGCTTCCTTTTTCTCTTACAGAAAGGTTTACGTCTGCACGCATAGATCCTTCCTGAAGCTTACAGTCGGAAGCATGAACATATTGAGCGATCATTCTAAGCTGTTCAAGATATGCCGTAACTTCATCTGCATTTCTCATATCAGGCTCTGATACTATCTCAATAAGCGGAACACCGCTTCTGTTGTAGTCAACATATGAGCAGTCCTCATAGTCATCATGTACAAGCTTTCCTGCATCTTCTTCCATATGGATTTCATGGATCCTGATCTTCTTCATGCCCTCTTTGGTTTCTATCTCTATAAAACCATCGTGGCATATCGGAAGATAGAGCTGTGAAATCTGATAGTTCTGAGGATTATCAGGATAAAAATAATTTTTTCTGTCAAATTTACAGTGCTGATTTATCTGACAGTTTGCTGCCAGACCTACAGCAAGTGCATAATTTACAACCTGCTTATTTAATACAGGCAGAGATCCCGGCATTCCTGTACATACCGGACATGTATGTGTATTTGGAGCACCACCGAATTTTGTTGAACATCCGCAAAAGATCTTTGTTTTTGTGGCAAGCTCAACGTGAACCTCAAGACCGATAACAGTTTCATATTCTCGTTCCATTATCTGCCCTCCTTTACTGCCTGCTCGTATTTATATGCTGCCTTAAATAAAGTTTTTTCACTGAAGCAGTCACCTATCATCTGTACTCCGATAGGAAGTCCGTTTTCATCTGTTCCGCATGGAACCGAAATTCCCGGAAGTCCGGCAAGGTTTACAGATACTGTATAAATATCACCTAAATACATTTGGATAGGATCAGCTAAAGATTCTCCTATCTTAGGCGCTGTAGTCGGTGCTGCCGGTGCAAGTATGATATCATAATTTGAAAATGCCTTATCAAAGGATTTTTTTATAAGAGCCTTTGTTCTTAATGCCTTTAAATAATATGCATCATAGTATCCGGAGCTAAGTACAAACGAACCAAGCATTATCCTTCTCTTAACCTCTGAACCAAAGCCCTGTGACCTTGTTTTCTTATACATGTCATGGAGTCCGTCATAATCTTTGGCTCTGTATCCGTATTTAACGCCATCAAACCTCTCGAGGTTTGAGCTTGCTTCAGCAGATGCGATAACATAATATGCCGGAATAGCATATTCAAGCATTCCAAGGCTGAATTCCTCTACTATTGCTCCGTTCTTTTTCAGAATCTCAGCAGCATCATAAATAGCATCCTTAACTGACTTTTGAAGTCCGTCACCAAAATATTCAGTCGGGATTCCTATTCTGAGTCCTTCTACAGATTTGCCTAAAACACCTGTAAAATCATAATCTTCCATCTTTACAGATGTAGAATCCTTGTCATCCTTGCCTGCAATTATTTCAAGCATTGCGGCACAGTCTCTTACATCCTTTGCAATAGGGCCTATTTGATCGAGAGATGAGCCATATGCAATAAGTCCATATCTTGAAACAGCCCCGTATGTAGGCTTTAAGCCTGTAACTCCGCAAAATGAGCTTGGCTGTCTTATCGATCCTCCTGTATCACTTCCCAATGCGATAGGTACTTCATGCGCAGCTACCGCAGCACATGAGCCTCCTGATGATCCTCCCGGGACGTGATCTAGATCTGCCGGGTTTTTAGTCGGTCCGAAATATGATGTCTCTGTAGTAGAACCCATCGCAAATTCATCCATATTTGTTTTTCCGATGATTATCATCCCTGCAGCCTTCAGCTTTTCTACAGCTGTCGCTTCATATGTAGGAACAAATCTATCAAGGATTTTAGATGCACAGGTTGTATTTATCCCCTTAGTACAAATATTATCCTTAACAGCAATAGGAACTCCGGCAAGCGCAGATGCTATATTGCCGTTGTCAATTTCCTTCTGAAGCACTTCTGCCTGCTTGTATGCATCTTCTTTATTTAAGGTAATAAATGCATTTATATCATTATCCTTTGCTTCTATTACAGCGAAAAATGCATCAAGAGCCTCCTTTACCGTAATCTCATGATCATGAATTTTTCCGGCAAGTTCTACGGCTGTAAGCTTTGAAATATCCATATATCCTCCTATTCAACCGTCTTTGGTACCTGATACTGCCCGTCATACTCATAAGGAGCATTTGCGAGCATGTTCTCGCGATCATCGCCGTTTGTAACGATATCTTCCCTGAAAACATTATCTACATCAAATACGTGTGACATTGGCTCTATGCCGGATGTATCGAGCTCATTCAGCTTATCGATATAATCCAGCATATTTTGCATATCGGATCTTGCCTGTTCTTTTTCTTCGTCTGTTAAAAATAATTTTGCCAAAATGCCGACATAATCTATTGTCTCTTCGCTAATAATATTTGCCATAAATATCCTCTTAAAGCTTCTGAATACGCTCTATTGCTTTTACCGTGTTTTCATATGTACCAAAACCTGTCAGTCTGAAATAGCCTTCACCGCTTGGTCCGAATCCTGATCCCGGTGTTCCAACTACTCCTACTTCATTGAGGAGCTTATCAAAGAAATCCCATGATGTCATATTGTCAGGAGTCTTAAGCCATACATAAGGTGCGTTTACCCCACCTATGACTGTATATCCGGCATCTTTAAGGCCATTATAGATATAGCCTGCATTTCTCATATAATAAGCTACCTGCTCCTTGAGCTCGGCCTTTCCTTCTTCTGAATAGCAAGCCTCTCCTGCTCTCTGAACAATATACGGAGCACCATTGTACTTTGTTCCGTGTCTTCTTGCCCAAAGGCTGTGAAGCATAACATCACCTTTTTTGATATCCTTTGGGATAACAGTGAATCCTAAACGAAGTCCTGTAAATCCTGCATTCTTTGAAAAGCTTCTAAGCTCGATCGCACAGCTGCGTGCACCTTCACATTCATAAATAGAATGTGGTACATCTGCCTCTGAAATATATGCTTCATATGCAGAATCAAAGATTATGATAGCTCCTACCTTATTTGCATAATCAACCCAAACCTGAAGCTGATCTTTTGTAAGTGTAGTTCCTGTAGGATTATTAGGATAGCAAAGATATATAAGATCAGGAGTTTCCTTCGGAAGCTCCGGCACGAAATTGTTTTCAGATGTACAAGGCATGTAGATCACATTTGTAAATACTGAAGCAGCTTCATTCCACTCACCTGCTCTTCCTGCCATGACGTTTGAATCTACATATACAGGATATACCGGATCACAAACAGCAACCTTGCAGTCATTGCTGAAGATTTCCTGTATGTTTGAACAGTCACATTTTGCACCGTCTGAAACAAAGATCTCATCAGCGGAAACATCTATGCCCTTTGAATTGTAATCACCGTGTGCAATTGCATTACGGAGAAAATCATATCCGAGATCAGGTGCATATCCCTTAAAGGTTTCTTTAACAGCCATCTCATCAACTGCTTTATGCAACGCTTTGATAACAGCAGGTGCAAGAGGAAGCGTTACATCTCCGATTCCAAGACGGATAATGCTTTTATCAGGATTTGCCTCTGTAAAAGCATTAACCTTTTTTGCGATAGTTGAAAAAAGATAGCTGCCCGGAAGCTTAAGATAGTTTTCGTTTAAATTCCACATACTAAATACCTCTTATTACAAATATTCTTGTACCATAATATTTGGCTCAAAATTACAAAATAACAAACTAACTATATAACGATATAATAAAATTATCAATTATTTTTTGTTATAAACGTATATACAGTCTTTATGATTTCGCACTTGCATAATACAAAGCAGGCATCATACCGTCTCGATGAACATTTGCCTTCATATATAAATTGTGCAGGCATAGTTTCTGCATGAAGGCTTATTGTGCAAAATATTGTACAAAAAAGAGCTACTGCATACGCAGTAGCCCTGATAAATTCAATTAAGCATCAACTTCGATAACCTGTTTTTTGTTATAGGTTCCGCAAGCCTTGCAAACTCTGTGCGGCATTGTAAGCTCTCCGCATTTGTCACATTTGATAAGATTTGGAGCTGTCATTTTCCAGTTAGCTCTTCTTTTATCTCTTCTTGCTCTTGAAGTTTTATTCTTTGGACAGATAGACACGGTTATACCTCCTTATACTGACTAAAAATATCTTTTATAGCAGCCATTCTCGGGTCGGTCGCTTCTTCTTCACAGCTACAAGCCCCTTTATTGAGGTTTGCACCGCACCGACTGCAGATTCCTTTGCAATCTTCTCTGCACAGCACTCGAATCGGCCATCGCAGCAGGATTTCATCCATGAAAAGCATCTCAGGAAACAATGTTCTTTCTATTATAAAGAAAGCATCATCTTCTCTTTCATCTTCAGGCTGCTTCATATCGATCTTGCGTTTATCTTCAAACTTGACATTGTATTTAACCGGTTCAAGGCATCTTGAACACGGAATAATAACATCAGCCGCTCCGGAATAAGAGATATTTAATACCTGATTGCCTTCATTTTGAATATTCAAGATCATAGGCTCATACTGGCAAACCTTATATTCGATATCATCAACATTGATCGATGAGATAATATTGTCAAGGCTATATTCTTTTTTTCCGCCGTCAATTTGAAGTAGTTTAGAAAGATCTATATTCATTTCAGACTCCTAACCACACTTTGAAGAGTATATCTGTATTAATAGTGCTTGTCAAGTAAAATTTATTTGTAGCAGAAATTATTTAAGTTTCTTTACGATTGAAACTGTATCACGGCAGATTGCAAGCTCCTCGTTTGTAGGGATAACGCATACCGGGATCTTTGAATCATCTGTTGTGATGATACGGTTTCCGCCTCTCTTAAGGTTTTTCTCATGATCGAGCTTGATTCCGAGATATTCAAAGTTTTCAATAACTCCGGCTCTAACCTGTGCATCATTCTCACCGATACCTGCAGTAAATGCAATTGCATCTACACCGTTCATTGATGCAATGTAAGCACCGATCTTACGGATTACTCTGTATTCAAATACCTCAAGAGCTGCTATAGCATATTTGTTTCCTGCGTTTGCGGCCTCTCCTAAATCTCTGAAATCGCTTGAGAGCTCATTTGAAAGTCCGTAAACACCTGATTTTTTGTTAAGGATGTTGATAACATCTTCAAGAGATATTTTCTCTTTCTGAGCGATAAATTCAACGATAGCAGGATCAATACTTCCTGAACGTGTACCCATTACAAGTCCGTCAAGAGGAGTCATACCCATACTTGTATCAATACATTTTCCGTTAACAACAGCACTTATAGATGCACCGTTTCCGAGGTGGCAGACAATGATCTTTGAATCATTCAAGTCAAGTCCAAGGAATTTTGCTGTCTCCTTTGAAACATAGCTATGTGATGTTCCGTGGAAACCGTAACGTCTTATTTTGTATTTTTCGTAATATTCAGCAGGAAGTCCGTAAAGGAATGCCTTTGGCGGCATTGTCTGATGGAAAGCTGTATCAAATACTGCTACCATCGGTACTCCCGGCATAAGCTCCTGACAAACACGGATTCCGATAAGGTTTGCAGGGTTGTGAAGAGGTGCAAGATCTGAAACCTCCTCGATAGCCTTGATAACTTCATCTGTAATAAGTGTAGACTCTGAGAACTTCTCTCCTCCGTGTACAACTCTGTGACCTACTGCACCTATTTCCTTAAGATCTTTTACAGCACCTGTTTTTTCATTTGTAAGTGCATTTAAGACATACTGTATAGCCTCTTTATGTGTTGGCATAGAAAGATCTGTTATTTCCTTATCACAGCCATCCTTCTGATAAACAAGACGTCCGTCTATTCCTATACGCTCACATAAGCCTTTTGCAAGAACAGCCTCTGTTTCTGAATCAATAAGCTGGTATTTAAGAGATGAACTTCCGCAGTTAATAACTAAAACCTTCATTTATATCTTCCTCCGATTATTATTTGGCAGCATTCTGAGCCTGAACAGCTGTAAGTGCAACAACACCAACGATATCATCTGCAAAGCATCCTCTTGAAAGATCATTAACAGGCATTGAAAGTCCCTGAAGAATAGGTCCGTAAGCATTTGCCTTTGCAAGTCTCTGTACAAGCTTGTATCCTATATTTCCTGCCTCGAGTGACGGGAATACAAGTGTATTTGCATGGCCTGCAACTGTGCTTCCCGGTGCCTTTGACTGTCCGACAGACGGAACAAGTGCTGCATCAAGCTGAAGCTCTCCGTCAAGCTGGATGTTAGGGAATTTTTCTTTTGCAAGTGCTACAGCATCTGCAACCTTAGTTACATCATCATGCTTTGCACTTCCTTTAGATGAATATGAAAGCATTGCTACTTTAGGCTCTGCTCCTACAAACATCTCAAATGACTCTGCTGAAAGACCTGCTATCTCTGCAAGCTTTGCTGAATCGAGATCTGTATTAACAGCACAATCTGCAAATACAAAAAGTCCGTTTTCACCACAGTCGCAGTTAGGAACTTCCATAAGGAAGAAGCCTGATACACTTCCGATTCCCGGTTTTGTCTTAAGAAGCTGAAGTGCCGGACGGATCGTATTTCCTGTTGAATGGCAAGCTCCGGAAACTGCACCGTCTGCATCACCGCATTTGCACATAAGGCATGCGTAATACATATAATCCTTTTCCATCTGCTCCTGTGCTTTTTCAGGTGTCATGCCCTTCTTTGCTCTTAATTCAACAAATTTATCTATATATTTCTGCTTGTTAGGATCATTATATGGATCAACGATAATTGCCTTAGAGATGTCATATCCCTTAGAATTCTTCTCAATTTCCTCCGGTGTACCGATGATGATAATATTTGCGATATCCTCTTTTAAGATCTTCTCTGCTGCATCAAAAGTACGAACATCCATCGATTCAGGTAATACGATGGTCTTTTTATCAGCTTTTGCTCTTTCTTTAATTCCATCAATAAAGCTCATTTTAATGCTCCTTTCACTCATTCTCTTTTCGAATATTTTAAGAGAAAACATACTATTTTAGTATATCCCTATACTTATCATTAATCAATGCTTTTTTCCAATTAATTTGATATAATGACAACAAATAGCATGAAGCATTTGGTATCTGCTAAGGTCGAAAAGTCCAGATATAATATATAACATTAAACAGGAGGCATATAGCTTGAAGGTTGCTGCCGTTATCGCAGAATTCAATCCCTTCCATAAGGGACATGAATATCTTTTATCCGAAATTAAAAGAAGATCAAATGCAGACTATATCATTACAGTCATGAGCGGTGACTATGTCCAAAGAGGTGAACCTGCTGTATTTGATAAATTCACAAGAACAAAAACAGCTCTAAGCGGCGGAGCAAATCTTGTTATAGAGCTTCCATGTGCAATAGCAACAAGCAGTGCAGCTATCTTTGCCGAGGGCGCCATTTCCATTTTAAACAAATTGAATGTTGTTGATGAACTATGGTTTGGAAGTGAATACGGAGATATATCCGCCTTCGATACAGTATCTGATATTCTGATAAATGAGCCTCCTCAATTTACATCTAAGCTTAAAGCGCATCTAAAGCAGGGACTTTCATTTCCGAAAGCACGCTTTGCTGCTCTTAGCAGTATTCCGTCTGCTTTTGAATGCTTCAAGGATGTAAAGGCCATGGAGGATTTTCTTATCTCACCCAATAATATATTAGGACTCGAATATCTGTCTGCCATAAAGAAAACAAACAGCACAATAAAACCAAAGACAATAGCAAGAAAAGGCTCCGGATATAATGACATATCGATAAATGCCGAAAATGCTTCAGCAAGTGCAATAAGAAATGCATTGCTTTCTGAGGATATATCAGCTGCAGCCAATGCACTGCCGGATCAGGCATATGAGGGATTTGACTTAAATAAACTGTTTGCAAATGCACTTTATCCTGATGATCTTTCGCTTTTGCTCCACAGCAGGCTTCTCAGCGAAACATATGATTCCTTGAGTGGATATCCTGATATATCACATGACCTTGCCAGAAGGATCAAACAGCTTGAAAATTCCTTTAACGGATTTGAAGCATTTGCAATGACTCTCAAAACCAAGAATCTTACATATTCACATATAAAAAGATGTCTTCTTCATATTGTATTAGGTATTCATAAATCTGATGTTGAGGACACATTTAACAACAGCTATGCAAGGATGCTTGGCTTTAAAAATGCATCTTTGCTTCTTGGTGAGATAAAAAAAAGCTCCTCAATACAGCTTTGCGGAAAGCCATCGGTGCTCCCCTCTGATCTATATCAAAAAGATCTTTTTGCTTCAAATCTATACAATGCGGTTTTGGCTAACAAAACAGGCACTACATTCATACATGAATATAAAAAGCAGCTTGTAATTTTGTAACAAGCTGCTTTTAAAAACTTAATTTTTAAAGCTGTGGATAGGTGCAGGGATCCTTCCTCCTCTGTTGACCATCTTCTCACATGAATACTGATTTACAGGCATTATAGGTGCATATCCCAAAAGTCCGCCAAATTCTACGCTTTCGCCTACTTTTTTGCCGATCACAGGGATTACCCTTACAGCAGTAGTTTTGTTATTTACCATACCGATAGCCATTTCATCTGCTATGATTCCTGAAATAGTACTTTCGGATGTATCTCCCGGGATAGCTATCATATCAAGTCCTACTGAGCATACGCATGTCATTGCCTCAAGCTTTTCTATCGTAAGTGCTCCGCTGTTAGCTGCATCGATCATTCCCTGATCCTCACTTACAGGAATAAATGCACCGCTAAGACCTCCGACATAAGAAGAAGCCATTACTCCGCCCTTTTTAACCTGATCATTCAATAAAGCAAGTGCTGCTGTTGTTCCCGGTGCACCAACAGATTCAAGCCCGATCTCCTCAAGGATGTCAGCTACCGAATCTCCTATAGCAGGTGTCGGAGCAAGCGAAAGATCTATGATCCCAAACGGAATTCCAAGCCTTCTTGATGCTTCCTTAGCAACAAGCTGTCCTACACGTGTGACCTTAAATGCTGTTTTCTTTATTGTCTCACAGAGGATCTCAAAATTCTCTCCTCTTACACTTTCAAGCGCGTGCTTTACAACACCCGGGCCTGAAACACCGACATTTATGATCGCATCGGCTTCAGTAACACCATGGAATGCACCTGCCATAAACGGATTGTCATCCGGAGCATTGCAAAATACTACAAGCTTTGCACATCCCATGCAGCTGTCGTCCTTTGTTATCTCGGCAGTTTCCTTTACGATCTGCCCCATCAGCTTTACGGCATCCATGTTGATTCCTGTTTTGCTGGAACCAAGATTTACGGATGAGCAAACTCTTTGAGTAACTGCGAGTGCCTTTGGAATAGATCTTATAAGAAGCTCGTCAGCCTTAGTCATTCCCTTTGATACAAGTGCTGAATATCCTCCAAGGAAGTTGACACCTACCTCGATCGCTGCTTTATTCAATGTTTCAGCGATAGTTACAAAATCATCCTCACTCTTACATGCCGCAGAACCTATAATGCCTATAGGTGTAACTGATATTCTTTTATTTACTATCGGGATACCGTATTCAGCTGAAATCGCTTCACCTGTAGCCACAAGATCCTTTGCAAGCGTTGTAATCTTATTGTATATTTTTTTGTTTAACTCATTGAGATCAGAATCCATGCAGTCCAAAAGGCTTATTCCCATTGTAATTGTTCTGACATCCAGATTCTCATGAGCTATCATTTCATTTGTTTCATTGACTTCGAATATATTGATCATAACTGTCCCCTTGAATTTGATGTACTTATATTCTGTGCATCATGTTGAAAATATCTTCTCTCTGGCATCTTATGATAACACCGAGCTCCTCGCCGATCTTGCCAAGATCTGCTGCAAGATCTGCTGCCTGAACGTCTGCAGCTGATGTATCAACTATCATCATCATGTTAAATACACCCTGTAAAATCGTCTGAGAGATATCCTCTATATTTATCTTATGCTCTGCAAGATAAGTACAGACTTTTGCGATAATTCCGACTGTGTCATGTCCTACAACGGTTACGATTGTTTTTTTCATTTTCTTTCTCCTACCATTCTATTAGCCTTCCGGCTTCATTTCTATCTGCTATTTCTATTCTGAAATCACCGGCATTGTATGGGCAGTCACCCATTGTTATTTCCGAACATACGGTTTCATATGCAAGTGCCGGATAGTTATTATCCTTGCTGAGATGTCCGAGGATTATATTTTTCATGTTGTCATGAAGTATATCTGAAAGCAGTCTGCCTGCAGATTCATTTGACAGATGTCCCTTATCACTTAAAATTCTCCTTTTTAGATAATAAGGATAATATCCTGCCTCAAGCATATGCACATCATGATTTGCTTCTATCAGGACATTGTCAAGCCCTTTAAGCTGTTTTATCACATAATCATTGTAGCATCCAAGATCTGTTGCTATGGCAAATGTCTTATCCTTATTTTCAAATCTGAATCCCATTGGATCTACAGCATCGTGGCTTGTTGAAAAGGAGTGTATATTTATATCTCCGACAGTAAAATCCTCATCATGAGTTATTTTATTAAATATCCCTTCCGGCAGCTTTCCCATCTTGGGATCATTTCTCGCTGCTTCGTAAGTCTTTTGGGATGTATATACCGGGATGCCGAACCTTCTTGATATGACTCCAAGGCTTTTTATATGATCTAAATGCTCATGAGTTATCAAAAGCGCATCTATATCCTCTCCCTTAAGCCCGATATCATTTAAGCCCTTTTCTATTTTTTTGCCGCTTATGCCAGCATCAATAAGAATATGTGTATTGTCACTTCCGACATATATACAATTCCCACTGCTTCCACTGGCTATAGTGCATACTCTCATATTAAATGCCTTTCTGCAAGCCTTGAATCAATTTCTATAGCTGTTTTTTGAAAATCTTTTGTATTATCAATTATAAAATCACAGTTTTTTCTGAATTCATCCTCAGAAAGCTGTCTTTCAATTATATGATTTACTTTTCCTTCCGTGATATCACGACTTGAAAGCAGTCTTTTCATTCGTGAGTCTTTATCTGCATAAACATACCACAGTTCGTCACAAATATCGACATATTTCGATTCTATCAATAATGCAGCCTCAAGCACAGCAAGCCTTTTTCCACCTGTACGAGCCACATCAAATCTTTTTATTATCTCATCCCATACAGCAGGATGGATCACAGAATTCATTTTTTGAAGGATAGCCGGATCATTAAAAGCAATGTCTCCTATTTTTTTTCTGTTAAGTGAGCCGTCACTATAAAAGCAATCCGACTCAAATAGCTTTTGAAGCTCCCTGTTGCAGTCTGTTCCCGGTTCTGTAACTTCATGTCCGACATTATCTGCAAGAATTATTTCAGCATCATATTTGTTCTTCAAATAATCGCATACTGTGCTTTTTCCGCATCCTATACCACCTGTGATTCCGATTATTTTCATTGCATCCTCTTTCTTTAGTGTGCCTCGTCCCAATTATTTCCTGTATTTAAATCAACCTCAAGCTTAACCTTGAGCCTTGCGGCATTTTCCATTTCTTCTCTTAATATACAGCTTGCAGCCTCTGCTTCAGAAAACGGTGCTTCAAGAAGCAATTCGTCATGGATCTGAAGGATAAGCCTTGTTTTTAGGCCTTCCTTCTTTAATCGTCTGTTTACATTATTCATTGCGATTTTTATTATATCGGCTGCTGTTCCCTGTATCGGAGAATTCATTGCTACTCTTTCACCGAAGGATCTCTGCATAAAATTGCTTGATAAAAGCTCAGGAATAGGTCTTTTTCTTCCGTAAATCGTTGTTGTATATCCATTCTTTTTTGCATCTTCAACTGTATTGTCCAAATAGTTTTTTATTCCCGGATATGTTTTGAAATACTGCGAAATATATTTGCTTGCCTCTTTTCTCGAAATACTTAAGTCCTGGCTGAGTCCAAATGAGCTTATCCCGTATACGATACCGAAATTAACTGCCTTGGCATTTCTTCTCTGGATAGGTGTAACCTCATCAAACGGAACTCCGAATACCAATGAAGCTGTGATGCGGTGGATATCGCTTTCCTGATTATATGCCTCAATCAATTTTTTGTCATTAGCCATATGTGCAAGGATCCTCAGCTCTATCTGAGAATAATCGGCATCTATGAACATACATCCGTCCTTCGGGACAAATACCTTTCTTATCTGTCTTCCAAGCTCCATTCTTACCGGGATGTTCTGGAGATTCGGATCTGCCGAGCTGATTCTTCCCGTTGCAGTTACAGTCTGCAAAAAATGCGAATGTATCCTTCCGTCATCTCTTACATATCCGCCCAATGCATCCGCATATGTAGATTTAAGCTTAGAGAGCTGCCTAAAATACAATATGTCATTTACAATAGGAAACTCCTCTGCAAGCTTCTCAAGTACATCTGCAGCTGTTGAGTATCCTGTTTTTGTTTTCTTTCCGCCGGGCAGTTTAAGCTTTTCAAACAAAACAACTCCCAGCTGCTTTGGTGACTGGATATTAAATTCTTCACCGGCTTTATCATATATCTTCTGTTCGACAATACTTATCTGTTCACCAAGCATTGCAGCATAATCAGAAAGCTCCTTTGTATTAAGCCTGATACCTGCTGTTTCAAGGTCGCTTAATGTATATACAAACGGCATCTCTATATTTCTAAACAGCTCATCCATGCCGTTTTTGCGCAGTTCATTTTCTATATTCATTCTGGCTTTATATATACTGTATGCTGTAAGTGATATCAACTTTATCCTCTGCTCATCAGTTACAACTACCTTTGGTGTAAGCTTGGCTCCTACAATTTCCTCTGCAGATGGCAAAGTAAGCGATGCATATTTATCTGCCAGATAATCATATGAATAATCATTTCTTAATGGATCAAGGAGATATGCACCTATTATGCAGTCAAAAACCTTTTCGCTGTATCCGCTCTGCAGCACATTTTGCTCCTCCTTGAACCTGTAAGTCGAAACCATGCTGCACTTTTCTATCAGCTTGTTAACAGCCTCTTTTAAATATGCATTCGTTATAAACCCGTTTGCTTCTATATAATATATTTTCTCATCAAATGTGATAGATATGCCTTTTATTTCATCATCAGCGATATCAAGATAAAATGCTGTATGCTCTGATATAGCTGCCTTATTGATGATTTCATCTGCTTTTATAAAATCATTTATTATTTCAGCCTCAGGTACAGTATCTGTTGTCTTTTTGGAATCATCAAATCTTGAAAAAAGATTTTTGAATCCAAGCTCCTTATAAAGTGAATATGCCTTTTCAGTATAGAAATTATTTACCTTATGATCCTTAGGATCATTTTCAAGCGGAGCATCAAGGATTATAGTTGCAAGCTCCTTTGAAAGCACTGCCAATTCATAATTATCTCTCATGGATTCCATTGCGCGCTTGGGCTTTATTTCTTCCAAATGCTCATGCGCCTCTTCAAGAGAGCCGTATTTTTCTACAAGTGCTGTTGCTGTTTTCTCTCCGACTCCCGGAAGTCCCGGTATATTATCCGATGAATCGCCCATCATGGCCTTAAGATCTATTATCTGTCTTGGCTCTATTTTATATACTTCTTTAACTCTTTTGGGTGTAAATCTCTCTACTGTAGTAGTTCCTTTGCTTGTCTTCGGAAGCATGAGTGTAATATTTTCTGTAACAAGCTGCAGAAGGTCTCTGTCGCCTGATAAGATTGTGACCTTCATGCCCTCACGCTCAGCCATATTTGCTGTTGTGCCTATAATGTCATCAGCCTCATATCCGCTTTTTTCTACAACATCTATATTCATTGCCATAAGGACTTCTTTTATGAGCGGAACCTGAGTTTTAAGCTCACCCGGCATTGGCTTTCTGGTTCCTTTATATTCCTTATACATTTTGTGTCTGAATGTCGGATCTGAAAGATCAAATGCAACAGCAATATGATCCGGCTCGGTCTCGTCTATAACCTTAAATAATATTGTTAAAAAGCCGTAAACCGCATTTGTATATATTCCTTTTGCATTCTTAAGCGCCGGCAATCCATAAAAAGCACGGTTTAAAATACTATGACCGTCAATAAGTAATATACTGTTTTCCATCTTGCCTCCGATTATCTGGTTTGACCTTTGAGCAATCCCTTAATAAATGGTGAAATATCCATTTTCTTCTCATAACGCTCTTTTACAGCGTATATATTAAGACTGTTTTTTGCTCTTGTCATTCCTACGTAAAAAAGTCTTCGTTCCTCTTCTATATCCTTTTCAAGCCTTGCTTTATGGTATGGGATCACACCATCATTTACATCAAGCATGTATACTATATCATATTCCTTACCTTTGCAGCTATGAAGTGTTGATATTTTGACTGTATCGCTGCCATTGCTTTTCTTATATGCATTTTTTAGCTTCTCGCGATAATTATCTATATGCTCCATCCACATATCAAGGCTTTTGTATTCCTTTGCACTCTCCGATATTTCCTCTACAGGCTCCATCAGATCCTCTAAAGGTATCTTGTGTTCAAGCGCATATTCCCTTATATATTCGTCGTATCCTATTACCTTGCGTATATACCGGATTGCTCCGTATGGAGGCATATTTCTTAAAGCATGAAGATTTTCCTCAAGCTCCTCAAGTCTTTTCCACATCCATGACCTGTCCTCATAAAAGCTGTAAAGCATCTCGAACCTTACTTTACTTTCATAAAATGCACTTCTTGATATATATCTGTTCGGTTTATTGCATATCCTAAGATAATCCTCTCTTTTGTCACTGCCGTTTCCGATCTTCATATATGCGATTATATCCTTTGCAATAAAATGGTCAAATATGCACGGAACCTCCTGCTCAGCCTCAAACGGAATCCTGTCCGACATCAGTTTTTCTATTGCCGCTCTTGCTCCGAAATTTGTTCTTACAAGAACAGCGATATCTCTGTAGCTGACATCATTTTTTGCTTTCTCCCTGATATCAATAGAAAGCCTGTCCATCTCCTGCCTTATATTGTCAAACACCTTTATTTGTACATCATTATCTGCATGATCATGTGCAATAAGGCTCTTTTCATATCTGTGCTTATTGTCCTTTATCACTCTTTGAGCCGCGCTTATTATCCCATCGCTGCTCCTGTAATTATCAGAAAGCCTTACGATACGGCAGTTTTCAAAATTCTTCGGAAACGAAAGCATTATCTCAGGGTCTGAGCCTCTGAATCTGTATATAGACTGGTCATCGTCACCTACAACAAAAAGATTGTTTAAAGGCTGTGCAAGCATCCTTATTATCTGATACTGCAGCCTGTTTATATCCTGAAATTCGTCAACAAGTATATATTCAAATTTTTCTCTCCACTTGTCTAATATATATCCATTCTTTGCAAGAAGCTCATATGTTACAGTTGTGATATCATCGAAGTCTAGCTTTCTGTTTTCCTTCATCCATCTTCTGTATTCTGAATATATTTTATTGAATGCATCCGATGCGATCGATGAGGAATAAAAATTCTTTGATGAAATGCCATTTCCTTTTATATAGCTTATTTCCTGTATTACTTTTGATGTAAGC
>CAVLAA010000014.1:0-29151 GCA_963660835.1 bacterium | reverse complement strand
CTCGTCACGTGTGCACTTGAATCCAACCATCTTGTCAGTTACACCTGCAACTGCCTGATTTACAGCTGTCTGTCCGGCCATAAATGCCTCATCAGAGTCTGTCTGTGATGCACAATGCTCTGCACATCTCTGAAGAAGTGAAAGCTCGATAGGACGAACCTTAACTCCAGGAATAGCTTCCTTAACAACATCTGCAAGTCTTGCAGCAAGTCCGCCAAGCTGAGCATGTCCGAATCCGTCTGTAGCCGATGTCTTAGCTTCAGATACGAATGTTCCGTCTGCATAATGGATTCCTTCTGAAACTGCAACTATTACGTTTGAATTCTTATCCCAGATATCCTTAACATCAGCAAGGAACTCATCCATATTGAAATCAACTTCCGGAAGATATACAAGGTCAGGACCAAATCCTGTTGTATTTGCAAGAGCTGCTGCGCCTGCAAGCCATCCTGCATGACGTCCCATGATCTCTACGATAGTAACCTGTCCCTTGTCATAAACATGAGAATCCTGATAAACCTCTACGAGAGAAGTTGCTATATATTTTGCTGCTGATGCAAATCCCGGGCAGTGATCTGTTCCGAAAAGATCATTGTCGATAGTCTTCGGAATACCCATAACACGGCAGTCATATCCGACTTTGTTCATGTATTTTGAAATCTTGTTGCATGTATCCATTGAATCATTTCCGCCGTTATAGAAGAAATAACGTACATCATGCTTTTTGAATACTTCAAGGATCTTCTTGTAATCTGTATCATCTACATCAGGATCTGCAATTTTGTAACGGCATGATCCAAGTGCTGAAGAAGGTGTATATCTCATGATCTCGAGCTCTTCAGGATCCTCTTCATCCATAACATAAAGCTTATCATTTAATACACCAACGATTCCGTTTGCTGCACCGTAAACTTTTGTTATAACATCTGAATCAAGACCTGCTTTGATCGCTCCATAGCAGCTTGAGTTAATAACAGATGAAGGACCACCTGACTGTCCGATTATCATAGCTCCCTTTAATTCGCTCATTTTAATCTTCCTCCGGAATTAATTATTAAATATCTATAGTGCATTTCGCACACCATTTAGAATATATCATATAGAAAATCTTTTTTCAACGTGAAGAAATGCATAACGCTGATGCGAAACATATAAAATCTGTTTCTTATCTCGCATCCTCAACGCTGTAGTTAGGAGCTTCCTTAGTGATATGGATATCATGCGGATGTGATTCCTTAAGTGATGCAGCGCTTATCTTTACGAATTTTCCGTTTTCTTTGAGATCCTCTATTGTAGGAGTTCCGCAATAGCCCATACCTGATCTGAGTCCGCCGACAAGCTGGAATACTTCATCTTCAAGATATCCCTTGTAAGCCACACGACCTTCTACACCTTCCGGAACAAGCTTTTTAGCCTCTGTCTGGAAATACCTGTCTTTGCTTCCGTTTTCCATGGCAGCTATAGAGCCCATGCCTCTGTAAACTTTATATTTTCTTCCCTGATAAAGCTCAAAATCTCCCGGGCTTTCATCACATCCTGCAAAGATGCTTCCCATCATGCAGACATTGGCACCTGCTGCGATCGCTTTTGTGATATCTCCTGAATGCTGAATACCACCGTCTGCGATTATCGGAATACCATATTCCTTTGCAGCTGAATAGCAATCCATAACAGCTGATATCTGCGGTACACCGATACCTGCAACAATACGTGTTGTACAGATAGAACCGGGTCCTATACCAACCTTAACAGCATCTGCTCCGGCCTCTATAAGGTCCTTTGTTGCTTCTGCTGATGCAACATTTCCTGCTATAACTTGAAGATCAGGATATGCTTCCTTTATAAGTTTTAATGTCTTGAATATATTTGCCGAATGGCCATGTGCTGAATCGATAACAACAACATCTACATGTGCCTCTACAAGAGCCTTTACTCTTTCAAGTACATTTGCTGTAATACCTACAGCTGCACCGCAAAGAAGTCTTCCCTGTTCGTCCTTTGCTGAGTTAGGATATTTGATCTGCTTTTCAATATCCTTTATTGTTATAAGTCCTTTAAGATTGAAGTCATCATCTACAATAGGAAGCTTTTCTACTCTTGCCTTTGCAAGGATCTTTTTTGCTTCTGAGATAGTTACGCCTTCTTTTGCTGTAACAAGCTTGTCAGTTGTCATTGATTCTTTGATCTTTTTTGAAAAATCTTCTTCAAACATAAGATCTCTGTTTGTAAGGATTCCTACAAGCTTCTTTCCCTCAGTTATCGGGACACCTGAAATACGATATTTTGCCATAAGCTTGTCTGCATCATCGAGTGTATGTTCAGGAGAAAGATAAAAAGGATCTGTAATAACGCCGTTTTCTGAACGCTTAACCTTATCTACTTCTTCTGCCTGCTCTTCAATAGACATGTTTTTATGGATTATACCTATTCCTCCTTGTCTGGCCATAGCGATCGCCATGCGTGACTCGGTAACGGTATCCATTCCGGCGCTCATAAGCGGGATGTTGAGTTTAATTTTCTTGGTCAGATGTGTTGAGATATCAACCATGTTAGGTGTTACTTCGGAGTACTGCGGTACAAGCAATACATCGTCAAATGTAAAACCTTCGCCGATTATTTTTCCCATTTTTCCTCTCCTTTATTTTTATGAATTTCTACTTACTCTAACAAATAATCATATAAAAATCAACCCGCTATACAATTGAATATGGCTGAATATGACTATTTAAAAGCACTGTTTTATGTCTAATCAAGCCCTCTATCTTTCAATTGAGTATCTTGACGTTTTCTTTTGTGTGTTTAATAATAAAACTAAAACTTTTATTTCGCTGATTAGCAACTTCTTTTGAAAGACAGCGCCAAATCTAAAGGAGCCTTTATGTTCTGTCATATTTTATCTTCTACAATCCAAGGCATCTCAAGTGCCCCTGTTACTATCGAATTGGATATATCAAGCGGTATGCCTGTTTTTGTCATGGTGGGCTCTGTATCTCCAAAGGTACGTGAATCGCAGGACCGAGTCCGAACAGCACTTCGAAATATCGATATCCACCTTCCGCCTAAGAGGATCACCTTGAATCTTGCCCCCGGAGATGTAAAAAAAGACGGCACTCAGTTTGATCTTCCTATCGCTGCTGCTCTTCTTATCGCCTTGGAAAAAATCCCTGAAAATGCATTGAATGACTGCATGGTAATCGGTGAGCTTCACTTGAATGGTGAAATAGCACCTGTACCGGGAGTTTTACCGGGGATAATAACCGCAAGAAAGCTTGGGATAAAGACCTGCGTTATCCCATATGAAAATGCAGCTGAGGCCGCTGTTATAGATGATATGAGAGTCATAGGGCTAAACAATCTGTCTGAGCTTATAGAATACTGCTGCAATCCTGCTTCGGATAAATTTGTCTATAAGAACTCCGCGGAAAATTCATATGACACCTCATATCCTGATTTTTCAGACATCAAAGGTCAGCCAAGTGTTAAGCGTGCGGCGCTGATAGCTGCCTCCGGTTTTCACAATCTTTTGCTTTCAGGACCACCCGGCTCCGGAAAATCCATGACGGCAAAACGCATCCCAGGCATCATGCCTGTGCTTACAAAGGATGAACAGATCGAAGTATCTCAGATATACAGTGTGTCCGGACTTTTAACCTCTGACACGCCGCTTATCAAAGCCAGACCCTACAGAGCTCCTCATCATCTTTTGTCACCGCAGGCTCTTTGCGGAGGAGGCAAAATCCCGTCTCCCGGAGAAATAACGCTTGCACATCGAGGTGTACTTTTTATAGATGAGCTTCCGGAAATGCCCGGACGAACCTTAGACCAGCTTCGAGCACCTCTTGAGGAACATTCTATTCTTGTATCCAGAATACAGGGAAGCTATCGTTTTCCGGCTAATTTTCTTTTTGTAGCCGCAATGAATCCATGTCCTTGCGGATATTATCCGGATATGAACCGCTGTCACTGTTCAGTCGGCGAAATCCATTCCTATCTTTCTAAAATAAGTCACCCTATCCTTGATAGGATCGACCTTCGAGTTGATGTCCCTGCCGCATCCTATGACGATCTTACATCAAGTAAAAGAGATCCTATTTCCTCTGCTGTATTAAAAGAGCAGGTATTAAATGCATTTAATATACAGCAGGACAGATATAAGGAATGTAAAATCCATTTCAACAGTGAACTTGAAGCATCTGATATAAAAAAATACTGCTCAACAAGCGATGAGGCCTCACGGCTTCTGTCTGCCGCATATTCTAAGCTTGGCTTAAGTGCACGAGGCTATCACAGGATACTTAAGATCTCAAGGACTATTGCCGATCTTGACAGTTCCTCGCTTATCTGCGAATCGCATGTAAGCGAAGCCTTTTGTTTCAGAAATCAAACTGCTGTTCCGGAATTTTAAATATAAACTTCATACAAAATTCAAATCCAGCTTTGTGATGCATACATAGCATCCGGAAAGAGGACTATATGAAAAGCTATTGTGTAAAAAACGATTCATCAAACTATCCTGCACGCTTAAAATGCCTTCCCGGCATGCCGTTAAGCTTATATGTAAAGGGCAGCCTTCCTGATGAAAGAAAAAAATCTGTAGCAATCGTAGGTGCAAGAAAATGTAGCTCATATGGTAGGCAGGCTGCATATATGTTTGCAAAAATCCTTGCTGAAAACGGGATACAGATAATAAGCGGACTTGCATTTGGCATAGACAGCTATGCTCACAAAGGCTGCCTTGAAGGCGGTGGAAAAACATTTGCTGTTCTTGGCTGCGGCATTGACTTGTGCTATCCGAAATCAAATTCTCGTCTTTACAATGATATCTTAAAGACAGGCGGCGGTATACTGAGCGAATATGAGAGTGATTCTCCTCCATATGCATATCACTTTCCGGTTCGAAACCGCATCATAAGTGCACTTGCCGATGCAGTCATTATAATAGAAGCAAGAGTTAAAAGCGGTTCTCTTATAACTGCTTCATATGCTCTTGATCAGGGTGTTCCTCTGTACTGCGTTCCCGGACGGATCTTCGATACTCTTTCAAGCGGAACTAATGCACTTATCGCAGATGGAGCTATTCCGGCCCTCTCACCTGAAACAATACTTTATGATTTTAATCTTATAGGTCAAAAAAATGAGGAAGCAATGCCTCCTCATTTAGCTTCCGAACTGTCAGATCTTGAAAAGAAAATATATAATTTTCTTTTATCTGATCCCAAAACACTTGATAACATCTGTGAACTGACAGGCCTTGATACTATAACTATTTCCGAATCACTCTTAATGCTTGAACTAAACGGGCATATATATCAGCCATCCCCCGGCCTATATTCCCCGTCCTATCGTTGAACCTCTTATAACAAGCTCAGGACTTAGAACCTTTAAAAGCTTTTTGTCTTTTTCCTCCTCACCGTTAAGCATCCCGATAAGATACTCAGCAGCTATCTCACCCAAAAGTTCATCCGGCTGCGCGATCGTTGTAAGTCCAAGCTCGCCAGCAGTTGCAACTGCTGTATTTCCATATCCTGCAACAGCGATATCATCCGGCACAGAATAGCCTTTCTGAAATAAGAAATATAGAATATTGGTAGCCATGGCATCATCATAACAGATAATACCGTCACATGGCTGCTTAGAGAGCATTTCATCCAATGCAAGTGTAGGCTTTTCCATACGCTCCTCTATATGATACCAGATTACATATTCGGGTCTGTATGGTATTCCTGCCTCCTGGAGTGCCTGTACATACCCTCTATGTCTTTCGGCTCCTCTGTTGTCATCTGCTCTGAATATTCCGACTATGTTTTCACCTATGGTTGCGATCATATGCCTTGTTATCATATATCCGCCCTGACTGTCATCAACGACAATACGCGGCTTATCGGTAAGCTGCGGATATGTGCTTCGGATAAAAATATAGGGTTTTCCGAGTTCCTCCATCCTTCGATACAGTTCAACATGCTTGCACAAAAGCTGGCTTCTGCTTGGCTCTATAATAAAACCGGCTGCATTTTCATTTAACATACCTCTAAGAAGTTTTTCTTCTTTTGACTGCGAATTCCCTGTATTTTTTATGAGTGTATCATATCCGTTTACTGTCAAAATATTTTCGATTCCACTCATAACCTTTCGGTTCATGGTCGAAGGAGCTCCGGGAGTAATGACACAAATCGTCTTTTTTAAAGAAATGACCGGTTTGACACCAAGTACATATGTACCTTTTGTTCCGAAAGAGATAATAAGCTTATCTCTTTTCAAATTTCTAAGTGCAAGATTGACCTCAAGCCTGCTGATGTGAAACTGCTTTGAAAGCTGATCTGCGGACAGCATTTTCTGCCCGGGAAGCAAATCCCCGGATTTTATTGCATGCCTAAGCATATCCTCAAACCTTTTTAGCTGTTCTCGATCAATACCTATCTTCATATTTCACACCATAACTCTAAATCAAAGCGGAAGTCTCAGTATGTCCATTATCTCCGGCTGCTCTGTAAGTTCTATATGCAGCTCCTGCTTAGAATGAGGAGCTGACTCCTGCTGCTGTCCTAAGTCATTATATATTGCCAAAACTTTTGTTTTTATATTTCTGCCGTCCGGCTTCATGATCTCAATAATATCATTTACACAGAATTTATTTTTTTGCTCTAAAACAAATCTTCCGTTTTCATCAACAGAACTTATCATTCCCAGATATACTGCTTCTTTTTTGTATGTATTGCTGTCATATATCTGATCATGTGTCGTAGGTTTTCCGAAAAAGAATCCTGTTGTAAACTCTCTGTATGTACAGTTGCCTATCTGTTCCTTATACCATTCTATATTTTTCTTGTATTCATCCGGATCTCTAAGGTAATCATCTATTGCCTTTCTGTATGTTCTGGCAACTGTAGCAACATAAAGTGCATTTTTCATTCTGCCTTCTATCTTGTAGCTGTCTATTCCGGCATCGATAAGTTCCGGGATATGCTCTATCATACAAAGATCCTTTGAATTGAATATATATGTTCCTCTTTCATTTTCATAAACAGGCAGATATTCTCCGGGTCTTTGCTCCTCCATTACAGAATATTTCCATCTGCACGGGTGTGTACATGCCCCGCTGTTTGCATCTCTTCCTGTAAAGAAATTGGAAAGCAGACATCGTCCCGAATATGATATACACATAGAACCGTGTACGAATGTCTCGATCTCCATGTCGTCCGGAATATTTGCTCTTATCTCTTTTATCTCACGCAGGGAAAGCTCTCTTGCCGTAACGACTCTGCTTGCTCCGAGTCTGTTCCAAAAAAGGAAAGTTCCGAAGTTTGTATTGTTTGCCTGCGTACTGACATGTCTTTCTATTTCAGGGCAGATCTCCTTCGCGATTTCAAATATGCCGGGGTCTGAAATAATGAGTGCATCCGGCTTTACTGTCTTAAGTTCATTAAAATATTCTCTTACTCCGTCAAGATCATAATTGTGAGCAAGAATATTTGCCGTAACATATACCTTTTTGCCTTTTTCATGTGCAAATCTGACACCCTCTGCCATATCTTCTATGGAAAAATTCTTTGCCTTTGCACGAAGTCCGAATACCTCTCCTCCTATATATACAGCATCTGCTCCGTATCTTATAGCAACCTTGAGAACCTCAAGACTTCCAGCCGGAATAAGTAATTCCGGCACTCTTATGCCGTTCATCAAAATATCCTTTCTCATCGCATTACACTAAGTGTAATTCCGTCTCCCAACGGGATTATCGATGTGAGAAGCTCCTCATCATGCTTCAGCGTATAAAGATATTCACGCATCCTTTTATGAATTGTCCTGTCGCGTCTTTCAACTACATATCTCGATTCGATCATATCTCCGTCCTGAAGGACATTGTCTGATATAAGCACGCTTCCCTTTTTCATTAATTTTTTTATATAGGGCAGAAAATTCAGATACTGCCCCTTTGCTGCATCCATAAATATCAGATCGTACTTTTGGTTTAAATTTTTAAGTACGTCTGCTGCGTCAGCCTCTATTAATTCAATCTTATCCGAATAACCTGAAGCTTTTATATTTTTTCTGGCCTCTATTATTCTTTTTTCATAATTTTCTATTGTTGTTATCTTATTTACATCGGGTGCGTATGTTGCCATCAATATAGACGAAAATCCTACTGCAGCGCCAACCTCGAGTATTTCTCTTGGTCTGCTTACAGCAAGAAAAGTCTTAAGAAAGCTTTGCATCTCCCGTCTTATGATAGGAACACCATCTGCTGCAGCACTTTCATACAGCTTTTCAAGAAAATCCGTATGAGGAGTATCCATCGAATTTATAAATATCCGGAAACGTTCATCAATTATCATTTTCTTCCTCCGGATCGGTGGATATCGTTTTTAAAATTTCATCTATTGTCATAGACGGGTTCAATGTATATGTACCCGGTATAAATTGATCGTGATAGTCCGAAAACTGCTCCTGGATCAAAAAAGCATTGAGTGATTCATTTATGATCTCCTTGTCGATCAGAAGCCTTCCGACAGCCTCTATTGACATATCGGAAGTGATTTCGATCTCCTGGTCGAGAACTGAATCGCTTGTCGTAAGCGGCTTATAGGATGTGACTTCATATCCCAATGCACATGCCCTGCCGGCCAGAAAAATGACTACAACGACAAGCAGGATAGTAAAGAGTATCTTTACGCTTGTTCTTGCACCCGTTAGAAAAAAAAGATATTTTTTTTCAGAATCAAACTCCTCCTCGGGCTTTCGCATATATTAAACCTCCATTATTATAGGAAGAATCATCGGACGTCTCTGCGTATTCTTCCATACATATGCTCCAAGGCTTTCCTTTACAACTGTTTTTATCTTGCCCCAGTCAGCATTTCTGCTTCCAAGGCAGTCCTCAAGCGCATCGGCAACTACTTCCCTTGCATTGCCAAGCAGCTCCTCTGCTTCCTTTACATATACAAATCCTCTTGTTATTATGTCCGGACCTGCAAGGAGCTTATTGCTTCCCTTATCCAGAGTAATTGTAATGATTATTATTCCGTTTTCTGAAAGAAGCTGTCTGTCCTTTAATACAATATTGCCTACATCACCGACACCAAGTCCGTCAACCATTATCCTTCCGGCATGAACCTTATCAACAACCTTTGCTTCATCATAATTAAGAGCAAGGACGTCTCCGGAATGAAGTATAAATATATTTTCTGTAGGGATTCCGAGGCTTTCAGCTATATTTGCCTGTGCTGCAAGATGATGATATTCACCATGTACCGGCACTGCATATTTAGGCTTTGTAAGCGCATATATGAGCTTGATCTCTTCCTCTCTTGCATGACCCGATACGTGAGTATCCTGGAATATAACATCTGCTCCCTTTGCAGAAAGCTCATTTATTATCTTGTAAACAGCCTTTTCATTTCCAGGTATAGGATTTGAACTAAGGATGATAACGTCTCCCGGCTTGATCCGTACTTTTTTGTGAAGATCTGCTGCTATCCTTGAGAGGGCTGCCATAGACTCTCCCTGACTTCCGGTTGTAACGAGTACAAGCTGATCGTCTGTATAGTTTTTCATCTCATCAATATCGATAAGAGTATTTTCGGGGATATTTACATAGCCAAGCCTTGATGCCGTATCAATGAAATTGACCATGCTACGACCTTCTACTATAACCTTGCGCTTATATTTGTAGGCTGAATTGATTATCTGCTGCACCCTGTCTACATTTGATGCAAATGTTGAAACAATTATCCTTGTATCCTTGTGCTCTGCAAAAATATTATCGAAGGTCTTGCCTACAGTCTTCTCTGACATAGTAAAACCGCTGTGAACAGCATTTGTACTGTCACAAAGGAGTGCAAGAACTCCCTTCTTTCCAAGCTCGGCAAATCTTTGCAGGTCGATCATATCACCAAATACAGGTGTATAATCTATCTTGAAATCACCGGTATGAACTACTATTCCGGCCGGTGAATAAATAGCAAGCGCTGCTGCATCCTGTATGCTGTGGTTAGTCTTTATAAATTCAATCCTGAAATTGCCCAGATTAATGATCTGTCCGAATGTAACAGTCTTTCTTCTGACATTATTGAGCATATTATTTTCTTCAAGCTTATGCTCGATAAGACCCATTGTAAGCTTTGTTGCATATATGGTTGCATTTATTTCCTTCAGAACATAAGGTATGGCACCTATATGATCCTCATGACCGTGAGTTATAACGAAGCCCTTTACCTTATCTATATTGTCCTTAAGGTAAGTGATATCCGGTATAACAAGGTCTATTCCAAGCATGTCATCCTCCGGAAATGCAAGACCGCAGTCCACAACAATAATACTGTCTTCAAACTCGAAGGCAGTAATATTCATCCCTATGGCTTCAAGTCCGCCCAAAGGGATTATCTTTAATACTCCTCTATTCTGTTTTTTCAATTGTTGCTTTTCCTCCTGTAAATTACAGAAGAATCACTTGATAATATCAACATCCTCTAACATCTTGCTAAATACATCTGCTATGGCGTCAAATTCTGTTTCGTCCTCTACCATAACATATTTTGCCTCATCCTCGTCATCTGATGATATATCCTTAAGGATATAAGCTGTCGCATCGTCATCTGCCGAATCGGCTGCAAGAAGATAGCTTATGCCATTAACACGTGTCTCCTCTTCTGCATATAATTCTACTTTTTCACCATTTTCCGTTTCTAATATAATTATGTTATTTTCCATGATTTCCTTCTTTATGATGCGTTTATACCGTCATCAATGTAGATTTGAAATTTTTGAGTTAAGATAGTCCTGCAATATAAATGCTGCTGCCATCTTGTCAAGATACTGCTTCTGATCTTTAACCTTAACTCCTGCCTCACTTAAGACTTCTGCCGCTTCTACTGTCGTTAGTCTTTCATCAAGCATAACCACTTCAAGACCGGTACGTCTTATAAGCGCATCTTTAAATTCAAGTGCCCTAAGTGCCCGGTCTCCGATTTCTGTATTCATATGTACAGGTAATCCAAGTACAATTTTTTCTACATCATATTCTTCTATGAGCTGCTCAATTCTGGCGAGAGTTTTCCTAAGCTTAGTCTCTGATTTGCGCCAGATCGTCTCGACAGGCTGTGCAGTTATTAATAATGTATCACTTACGGCAACTCCAACTGTTTTGCTGCCGTAATCTAGCCCCATTATACGTTTCAAAATCCTGTTACTCCTTCCAGGATTTGTTTCTGATATATTCTCTAAGAAGCTCTTCTACAAGATCGTCTCTTTCAACCTTCATTATCATGCTTCGCGCACCCTTGTGATTTGTGATATAGGTAGGATCTCCTGACATGATATATCCGACTATCTGACTTACCGGATTGTATCCCTTTTCCTCCATGGCAGTATATACGAGTTCCAAGACCGTCTTTACCGACAGCTCCGGCTCTGCTACGAAGTTAAAAAATTGTGTGTTATTGATGTCTGCCATTTATACCCTCCTACACTACATTTAGCATCGCTAAAAATCATTCATACAAATACTAATATAAATCACTTAATATTGCAAGTCGCTTAAAAATCAGATTTATCTGCAATCAGACATTCGGATTTATATAATGCATTTGGCTTAACCTTTATAATTTCATTCTTTATATTTTCATTTGACAATACAGCAACTTTTTCATATCTTGCCGTATGTCCGATCCAGAATCTTTTTCCATCTATTATCTGCTGTTCCTCTATAAGAACCTCTATCTCATGTCCTATAAGCCTCTCAAGCCATATTTTGTGTGTTTTATCATTTAGCGCGATAAGTCTTGAAGCTCTTTGCTTTTTTATAGCTTCCGTCAGCTGATTTTTCATAGTCTCAGCTCTGGTCCCCTTTCTTACGGAAAACGGGAAAATATGTGTTTCAAAAAAAGAAATTTCATTTACGAAGTTATAGGATTCTTCGAAATCCTCATCACTCTCTCCCGGAAAACCTGTTATAACATCAGTTGTAATAGACGGTAAGTCGTAATATTTTCTGAGTATTTCGCATTTTTCTCTATATTCTGCTGCAGTATATCTTCTATTCATAGCCTTAAGCGTTTTGTCGCAGCCGCTTTGAAGTGAAAGATGAAAATGCGGACATACCTTTTTTAGTGAAGAAAGTTCCTTTGCAAATTCGTCGGTTATGATCCCCGGCTCAAGTGATCCAAGCCTTATTCTTTCTATACCCTCTACCTTATGTATTTCCTTTATCAGAGTTAAAAGAGTAACGTCATCATCCAGGTCTCTTCCGTATGAACTAAGGTGTATTCCGCTTAATACAACCTCTCTGCAGCCTACTATGCTAAGGTTCTTTGCTTCATTTACAGCATCAGCTATGCTCCTGCTTCTTACTCTTCCTCTTGCAAACGGTATGATGCAATATGAGCAAAACTGATCGCAGCCGTCCTGTACTTTCATGAAGCCCCTTATATGCTCACCTGGGTTGCTGACAGACAATTCCTCGTAAGCTCTTCTTTTTGTAAGGTCCTCTATATGCTCTCTGTTGGTTTTATCATTTCTGTATTCTGATATAATGCTGCAAATATTTTTCTTTTGATCATTTCCGATTATTATATCAACAGCCTCATCTGCCTCAAGCTGCTTTTGACCTGTCTGTGCATAGCATCCCATTGCAACAACTATTGCATCAGGGTTCATGCTCTTTGCTTTATGCAGCATTTGTCTTGATTTTCTGTCTGCAATATTGGTAACAGAGCAGGTATTTATTATATAAACATCAGCCTTTGAATCGAACGGAACCATTTCATAACCGGCTGTCTTTAGCAGCTCTGCAGCGGCTTCTGCCTCATATGAATTGACCTTGCATCCGAGATTATGTATAGCGGCTTTATTTTTAGTCATTTTCACTGCCTTTCTCTTGACTTTTCTTTTAAAAATCGGTATATTAAACAAGGGTTGTAATACACTGGCAATACTAAACAAGGAGGCCTACAGCTTATGAAAACAATAAAGATTTCTTTAAATACAATTGATAAGGTAAAGTCATTCGTAAACATGATAACTAAATTCGACTGCGACTTCGATCTTGTTTCCGGAAGATATGTAATAGATGCAAAATCAATCATGGGTATCTTCAGTCTTGACCTTTCAAATGCAATAGATCTTAACATTCATGCCGATGGCAAAGATCTCGATGTAATCTGTAAAGTTCTTGCACCTTACACAGTTGCATAATCTATTAAGATTTTCATAAGACGGGTTGTTGACCCGTCTTATTTCTTTACTAATCATCACTCTTCAATTTCTATTATTTCAGCAGTGTTTACAGCTCTTTCCAGCATTTCTTCTATTATTCCATCCAAATGCTTTTCAGATTTTTTAATGCGCTCAAGATTAGGCTTTGTAACAGGGTGCTTAGCTACAAAAATCGTACAGCAATCCTCATAAGGAAGCACCGATGTATCATATGTATCTATCTTGAGTGCTATATCAATAATGTCCTGTTTATCAAATGCTATAAGCGGTCTGAATACCGGAAGCTTGCATACCTCGTTTGTACACATCAGGCTTTGCATTGTCTGGCTGGCTACCTGACCTATACTCTCTCCTGTGATAAGTCCGTGACAGTCATCCTCTATAGCGAATCTTTCTGCTATTTTCATCATATAACGTCTCATGATTATTGTAAGCTCGTCATGAGGACAATTATCATATATCGCAAGCTGTATTTCCGTAAAATTGACTACATGCAGCTTTATATGTCCGCTGTATTTTGAAACAAGTCTTGCAAGGTCTACTACCTTTTCCTTTGCTCTCTCACTTGTATATGGCGGAGCATGAAAATAAACAGCCTCAAGCACAACTCCTCGCTTAGAAACCATATATCCTGCTACAGGTGAATCTATTCCTCCTGATAAGAGAAGCATTCCCTTTCCGGCTGTTCCTACCGGCATTCCTCCGGGTCCCGGAATTATCTCTGAATATAAATAAATTTTGCTTCTTACTTCTACTGTTAAAAGAATCTCAGGATCATGTACATCGACCTTCATCTGCGGGAATGCGTTCAGTATAACTCCACCGAGTTCTCTGTTGAGCTCCATTGAATCCATCGGATAGCTCTTTTTTGAACGTCTTGCAAATACCTTGAAGCTCTTATCCTTTGACGGATATACTTCATTTATGTATTCTACTACTGTCTTTGAGAGGTTCTCAAATCCGGTATCCTCTACGATCATTACCGGGCAGATTCCTGTTATGCCAAATACATGCTTTAACGCATCTATAGTCTCATCATAATCATATTCACCAATTACATTTACATATACACGTCCCATTTCCTTGGTAACGTCAAAGCTTCCTTCAACCTTTTTAAGGACTCTTCTTATCTCTCTTACAAGAGCATCCTCAAAAAGATATCTGTTTTTTCCTTTTATTCCAATCTCGGCATACTTGATCAAAAAAGCATGAAACATCTATTTTCACCGTTTCCTTAATATCTTGTATATCTTGCAAGCATAGGTACGATTTCCTTCAGAGTCAAAAGAACCGTATCTATCTCTTCAAGTGTTGTTGTCTCGCAAAAGCTGAACCTTACAGAGGCTTCTATCCTCGCCTTATCACATCCGATAGCTGTAAGCGTATCACTTGCATGTCTCTTATGGCTTGAGCATGCACTTCCGGATGATACATAAATACCTCTGTCCTCAAGTGTATGAAGCATTACCTCGCTTCTTATACCTACAAATGATACATTTAAAATATGCGGTGAGGTTTTGTCAGATATATCACCATTTACAACAGCCTTGTCTATATCCTTTAGACCTTCTATAAAATGCTCTTTAACTCTTCGCATATTTTCTGTATTTTCAGCAAGGTTATCATACATTTTTTTTGCAGCGATAGCAAGTCCGGCAATTCCAGGGACGTTATCTGTTCCCGATCTCATGCCATTTTGCTGTCCGCCGCCGTAAATAAGCGGAAGAATCCTTATCTTATCTGAAATATATAAAAATCCGGTTCCCTTAGGTCCGTGGATCTTATGTCCCGAAACTGAAAGCATATCTATGCCCATTTGCTTTGGTATGATCTTAAATTTGCCAAACGCTTGGATAGCATCAACATGAAAAATGATATCACTTTTCTTCTTTTTGATAATGTCAGAAATTTCTTTTATAGGCTGGACCGTACCGATCTCATTATTTACCATCATAACAGAAACCAATATGGTATCATCATTTATTGCTTCTTCAAGAGCATCGAGCCTGACATATCCATTTTTATCTGTGCCTATCGTAACTATTTCATATCCAAGCTTTGAAAGATAGCTAAGCGGCGATGATACCGATGCATGCTCGATTTTCGATGTGATTATACGTTTTCCTTTTCGCTTTGATGCCTCTGCCGCGCCGATCAGTGCCCAGTTGTTTGATTCTGTTCCGCCCGATGTGAAATAAATTTCTTTTTCATTGGCCTTTAAAATAGCTGCTATTGTTTTTGCACTGTCCTTAACTATTCTTTCAGCCTCTATTCCCTTATTGTGCATCGATGAGGGGTTGCCGAATTCTATGCACATAACTTCCTTGACCTTATCCGCAACTGATGGATAAGCCCAGGTAGTAGCAGCATGATCCAGATAAATTTCCATGTCTTTTTCCTTAATCTTCCAGAACATATGTCAGCATCGAAAGCACAGCCATGCCTGCTGTTTCTGTTCTTAATATTCTTTTTCCGAGAGTTATAGAGCTTATGCCTTCACTGATTGCTGATCCTACTTCTTCGGCTTCGAATCCGCCCTCAGGCCCTATGATGATCCCTATTGAGTCTCCGCTTTTTATTTCTTCAAAAAGACGTCTTGTTTCTTTCATTCCTTCGGCATTTTCATATGGGATAAATGAATGTGTCTTCGAAGCGGCTGATCTTATCGCTTCCTGAAATTTTACAGGCTCGTGTACTACAGGCTCTATAAGTCTTTTTGATTGCTTGGCCGCTGCGGAGGCTATAGAATTCCATCTTGATATCCTTGATGCCTTTTTCTTTTCATCAAGCCTTGCAATACATCTTGCCGATTCAACAGGGACTATCTCATATACTCCAAGCTCAACAGCCTTCTGGATTATAAGCTCCATCTTATCTTTCTTCGGCATGCACTGATAGAGAGTTATCCTGCATGGAAGCTCTTTTCCAGGCTTTGAAGCATCTGCAACCGATGCTATCACCGCATCATCTGCCAAATCGTCTATTATACATTCGTACTCCCATTCATCGCCGCAGGAAAGATAAATGCTGTCTCCTTTTTTCATTCGGAGGACATTTTTGATATGATGTGCATCCTCTCCGGTTACATGTGCCTTTCCGTCAGATATCTGTTCCCTATCTACAAAAAATCTGTACATGTCTCTCCTTTATTTGCGTGCTGTAACAGAAACCCATTCTCCTTTTGAAGTAACCTCTTCTATCTTAAATCCGGCATTTACAAGTGCATCTGTAACTTCCTTTTCTTTTATATCAAGAATTCCTGATGTTATAAGGATGCCGTCTTTTTTCAGATGTTTTATTATCTGTGGTGCAAGCGGGATCAAAACATCCGCAAGGATATTTGCCGTTGCGATGTCATATTTATCATAGCCCGCCTTATCCTTAACCTCTTTATCATCAATTATATTGCCGAGGATAAGTGAAAATGAGCTGTCAGCTATATCATTTGTTTCTTTATTTTCCTTTACTGCATTTACTGTACACGGATCAAGATCTGTTCCGACAGCATTCTTTGCGCCCAGCTTTAATGCAACAATACTCAATATACCGCTTCCTGTTCCGACGTCTAATATTTCATCGCCGTCTTTTACGTATTTCTTGAGCTGCTTGATGCAAAGCTGTGTCGTCTCATGCATTCCCGTTCCAAATGCTGTTCCGGGATCTATATGAAGTATCATCTTGTCCTCATCCCCTTTGGGTACTTCCTCCCATGAAGGTACGATAAGGATGTCATCGACATAAAAATGATGAAAATATTCCTTCCAGTTATTTATCCAGTCCTTATCCTCTGTCTGAGATTTTGTTATGACTGCCTCACCGATATCTGTAAAGGCTCTAAGCTCCTCAAGCTCATTTTTTGCAGCCTCAAGTATAGCCTCGTTGTCATCCTCAGGATCCATATAGAAATGCATATAAGCAATATTGTCATCAGGCAGAAAGCTTGGGGCAATATCAACAAACATCTGACTCATTTCTTCTTCTGTAAGAGGTCTCTTATCTTCTATTTCTACACCCTGAACGCCAACCTCTGCAAGTGTTGCCGAGACAATATCCTCAGCATCTGCATTTATCTTTAATGTATATTTATTCCACTTCATTTATTAATCCCTTTCGAAAAATTTTCTTTTTTTCTTAGGTTCTTTATATGGCTTTCCATTGCAGGAATCCTCAAATGCCTTAAG
The DNA here is from genome assembly GCA_963660835.1 of bacterium. Taxonomy (GTDB): domain Bacteria; phylum Bacillota; class Clostridia; order Lachnospirales; family Lachnospiraceae; genus Alectryocaccobium. The sequence continues at coordinate 11,761 of CAVLAA010000014.1, read as the reverse complement.
GATGTCCTTCTGTTCCTCAGTAAGCTTTGTAGGTACCTCTACAATGAGTTTTACAAAAAGATCGCCCTTTATATTTGCATTTCTTACAGACGGCATACCTTTTCCTCTCAGTCTTATCTGAGTATCTGTCTGCGTACCTGCCTTGACACTGTAGTTCTCTTCTCCGTAAGGAGTTGTGATCTTTATCTCTCCGCCAAGTGCAGCTGTAGGATAAGAAATATATTTTACACTGTACAGATCGTTTCCGTTTCTCTGGTACTGCGGATTTTCAGAAACATAAACCTCAACCAAAAGATCTCCTCTTGGTCCTCCGTTTATTCCTGGTTCTCCGTTTTCTCTTAATCTGATGCTCTGTCCGCTGTCGATACCTGCAGGAACAGATACTTCAATCTGTTTTTTGGTTGAAATAAATCCGGTTCCGCGGCAATCGGTACATTTTTCCTTTATAGTCTTTCCTGTACCATTACACTGCGGGCATGTGGTAATCTGACGAACTGCACCAAATAATGACTGCTGGACCATTGTGACCTGTCCTGTACCGTTACACTTAGAGCAGGTTTCAGGCGATGTTCCGGGCTTTGCTCCGCTTCCGCTGCATGTCTTGCATGTATCCTTGTAGCTTAGCTCAATTTTCTTTTTGCAGCCTGTGACAGCCTCTTCAAATGTAATATGAATTCTTGCTCTTAGATTTGCACCTCTTGCCGGTGCATTTGCTGTTCGTCTGCTTCCTCTTCCGCCTCCGAAAAGGTCTCCGAATATATCTCCGAAATCAAATCCCGAGAAATCAAAGCCTCCGAAGCCTCCAAAGCCTCCGTCACCTGATCCGCCATTTTCAAATGCAGCATGGCCGAACTGGTCATACATCTTTCTCTTTTCAGAATCGCTTAATATAGAATAAGCCTCTGTTGCTTCTTTAAATTTTGCTTCAGCTTCTTTATCACCTGGGTTCATATCCGGATGGTACTTCTTTGCCAGCTGACGATATGCTTTTTTGAGCTCGGCATCACTTGCGGTTTTGCTGACACCGAGAACCTCATAATAGTCTCTTTTCTGATCTGCCACCGTTCTTTATTCCTTCCGTTTATACTGTCTTGAGGGACTGACGCTTTTTAAGCATCAGTCCCTCTGTAATGTATTCTATAATAGTATATCTAAAAATTAAAGCTCTTTGAAGTCTGCATCAACAACATCATCATTTGAGCTTCCGCTCTGTGCACTCTGATCTGCCTGTCCTGCCTGACCCTGTCCTGCATTCTGCTGCATATTTTCATACATCTTTGTAAAGAGTGTATTTGCGCTCTGCATAAGTTTTTCCTTACCGGCCTTTATCTCTTCAACCTGCTCATCTGTCATGCTGTCAACAGGAGCCTTTGCAAGTACATCCTTTAATGCATTGAGATCAGCTTCAACTGCTGATTTCTCATCAGCTGAAATCTTATCTCCTGATTCCTTAAGTGCATTTTCAACCTGGAATACCATTGAATCAGCTTCGTTTCTTGAATCAATTGCTTCTTTTTTCTTCTTATCCTGAGCTTCAAACTCAGCAGCCTCTTTAACTGCCTTGTTGATATCGTCCTCAGACATATTTGATCCGGCTGTTATTGTAATATGCTGCTCTTTTCCTGTTCCGAGATCCTTAGCAGAAACATTTACAATACCGTTTGCATCGATATCAAATGTAACCTCGATCTGCGGTACACCACGTCTTGCAGGCGGGATTCCGTCAAGTCTGAACTGACCGAGTGATTTATTGTCCTTAGCAAACTGACGCTCACCCTGAACAACATTGATATCTACTGCTGTCTGATTGTCAGCTGCAGTTGAGAATATCTGGCTCTTCTTTGTAGGTATAGTTGTATTTCTGTCAATAAGGTGTGTAGCAACGCCACCCATTGTCTCAATTGAAAGTGTAAGCGGTGTTACATCAAGAAGAAGGATATCTCCTGCGCCTGCATCACCTGCAAGCTTTCCGCCCTGAACAGATGCACCAAGTGCTACGCACTCATCAGGGTTAAGTGATTTGCTTGGTTCCTGGCCTGTAAGCTGTTTAACCTTATCCTGAACAGCCGGAATACGTGTTGAGCCACCTACAAGGAGAACCTTTCCAAGCTCAGATGCAGTAAGTCCTGCATCGTTCAATGCTTTATTAACAGGCTCTACTGTCTTTTCTACAAGGTCATGTGTAAGCTCATCGAATTTAGCCTTTGTAAGGTTCATATCAAAGTGCTTTGGTCCTTCGTTTGTAGCTGTGATAAACGGAAGGTTGATATTTGTTGTTGAAGCACTTGAAAGCTCCTTCTTAGCCTTCTCAGCTGCTTCCTTGATCCTCTGCATAGCCATCTTATCGCCTGAGAGATCTACGCCTTCTGTCTTTTTGAATTCGCTTACCATATAGTCAACGATTCTCTGGTCGAAATCATCTCCGCCGAGTCTGTTATTTCCTGCTGTAGCAAGAACTTCGATAACACCATCACCGATCTCAATGATAGATACATCAAATGTACCGCCGCCTAAGTCATATACCATTATCTTCTGTTCTTTTTCATTGTCAAGTCCATAAGCAAGAGCTGCTGCTGTAGGCTCGTTGATGATACGCTTTACATCGAGTCCGGCAATCTTTCCTGCATCCTTTGTTGCCTGACGCTGTGCATCGTTGAAATATGCAGGAACAGTAATAACTGCCTCTGTAACTTTCTCACCAAGATAATTTTCAGCATCACTTTTAAGCTTCTGAAGTATCATAGCTGAAATTTCCTGTGGTGTATAGTTCTTTCCGTCAATACTTACTTTATAATCAGTACCCATCTCTCTCTTGATAGAAGAAATAGTCTTATCTGCATTTGTAACTGCCTGACGCTTTGCAGGCTCACCAACAAGACGCTCGCCTGTCTTTGTAAATGCTACAATAGAAGGTGTTGTTCTGCTTCCTTCTGCATTTGCTATAACGGTAGGCTTTCCACCTTCCATAACAGCTACACAGCTGTTTGTTGTTCCTAAGTCAATTCCTATAATTTTGCTCATTGTTTTTTCCTCCTCGATTATTTGATCGGATCTGTAATCCTGAAATTTTTCATTTGCTTATTAATTTGCTACCTTTACCATGCTGTGTCTTACAACCTGATCTTTGAATTTGTATCCCTTCTGGAACTCTTCAGCTACTACATTTTCGCCAAGATTTTCATCATCAATATGCATTACTGCATTGTGAAGATTAGGGTCAAATTCGTTTCCTACAGCTTCTATCGTTGTAACTCCGATATCTGTAAGCATTGTTGTAAGCTGCTTGTAAATCTTATCTATGCCATCCGCAAACGGGTCTGAAAGATCTGCATCTGCAAGTCCTCTTTCAAAGTTATCAACTATAGGAAGCAGCTTTTCGATGACATCTCTTGCTCCTACGATATAGTTGGCTGCTTTTTCTTTTTCTGTTCGTTTACGGTAGTTATCGAACTCAGCCATCTGTCTTGTGAGCTTGTCTGTAAGCTCTTCTATCTTTTCATCTTTTTTGTCTTTCTTTTCTTTCTTTCGTCCGAAAATCTTCTTTTCTTTATTTTCTTTTTTGTCTTCTGATTTGGTATCCTGTTTTTCTTCTGCTTCTTCACAGGCTTCCTGCTCTTTGCATTCCTCCTGTGTTTCCTCACAGCTTACTTCTTCTTGGGTGATATCCTCTTCAGGAGCTTCAACCTCTTTTGTTTCTTCGTTTGTAGGCATTGCATTTCTCCCTTATTTTCTATTCATCATTATGTTTAAAAATTGCATCCAGTTGATTTTGCAAAGTTTTCAGATTATCAACAACATTTGCATAATCCATTCTCTTCGGTCCGATAATCCCTATCGTTCCTCTAAGTCCTTTTCCAAGATCATAATTTGCCGTAACAACCGAACAATCCTTCATGTTTGACATCGGCGATTCCTGACCTATATAAACCTGAATGCTGTTTCCGTTTTCTGATTCCTCTTCGATGCTGTTCTCCATAAGCAGCTCCGCAAGCTCATTTTTCTCTTCAAATATAGATATAAGCTCACTTGCTTTGCTTGAATCCGACAGCTCAGGATATTTAAAAATATTGTTGGCTCCGCTTGTATATACCGGCATCTCTTCATGATCGACATGTATCGTATCTGCAACCGCATCAACTACAGAGCTGATAACCGCACTGTGTATGCCTGCCTGCTGCTTCATAACACTTATCATATCCAGGTTGATCTCACCTATTGTCTTGCCGTTCATCTGAGTATTAAGCAGAAGGTTTAATCGAAGGAGCGATTCCTCATCTATCGGTTCATCTATATCTATTATCTTATTCTTAACCAAATTGCCCTCTGCAACTACAACCGCTAAAAGCTGCAGCTCATTTACTCTTGAAAGCTGTATAAATCTAAGCCTTGCCTGATGATAAGCAGGTCCGGTTATCATAGTTGCATAATTTGTATTGCTTGCCAAAACCTTTACAACCTGTTTAAGCATTTTTTCAAGCTTATCGGTTTTATTTATCATCATTTCCTTTATATCAGCAACTTCCTGATCCTTAGTCTTGATAAGCTCATCTACATATAATCTGTAGCCCTTATCTGACGGGATACGTCCTGCTGAAGTATGCGGCTGTACGATGTAGCCCATCTCTTCAAGGTCTGACATTTCATTTCTGATGGTTGCCGAGCTTAAATTGAGGTCTGTATATTTTGAAATAGTCCTTGATCCGACCGGTTCTCCGGTTTCTAGGTATGTCTGAATGATCGCTGTTAAAATCGTTCGTTTTCTACCATCAAGTTCCACTTTTTATTCCTCCTTTAAGCTTCTTTTGTTAGCACTCAAGTATTTGGAGTGCTAACATCTAGGTATAATGTAGCACCACCCCTACAATTTGTCAACAAATATTTCTTAATAAAAGTTCTCTGTTCTCCTGTAAAATAAAGAAAAAGAGGCTTTTACACTTTAGATGCAATGCCTCTTTCAATATCCTTAATGCTGCAGCGATGATTTAAACTGCCCTGCCAGCTTCTTCATCTCGACTGCATTTTCCTTTACTGCCTCAGTAATCCTTGCTCCTCCAAGTATCCTTGCAAGCTCGTTTGTTTCCTCTTCTCTATCAAGTCTTCTTACATTGGTAGTAGTCTTGTCATTTTCAACATTCTTTTCGATCAAATAATGGCTGTCAGCCATTGCTGCTATCTGTGCAAGATGTGTTACACACAAGATCTGATGTCCGAAGGCTATAGATGCCATTTTTTCGGATACCTTTTGAGCAGTTCTTCCGCTTATTCCGCTGTCTATTTCATCAAATATAAGAGTTCCGGTATTTTCCTCATCTGCAAGTATATTTCTTATTGCAAGCATTATCCTTGAAAGCTCACCGCCTGAAGCTACCTTTGACAGCTCTCTGACAGGTTCTCCGGGATTTGCCGATATCATTATGTCGATATCATCTGTTCCGTTTCTTCTATATATATCTGTTGTTTTGAAGCGGATCTCTATCTTTGTCTTTGCAAAATTAAGCTCTTCAAGCTGCTTTTTTATATCGTCTGCAAATTTTACTGCAGATTTTTTTCTTCCTTGAGACAGCTTGTCGCAGGCATCCTTAAGCTCCTTTTCTGTATTTTCCAAAAGAGCTTTTGTCTTTTCTCTGTCCTCATCATAATTTTCAAGGAATTCGAGTCTTTTTTGAGCTTTTTCCTGATATTCATATATCTTCTCTACTGAATTTCCGTATTTTGCTTCAAGATTTCTTATCTTATCAAGTCTTGATTCTATTTCATCAAATTCCCGCTCCGAAAAACTACATTCATCAAGATAATCTGCCGCCTGCCTGTTTATATCTCCCAGTATTGATTCAACATCAGTTAATGATGCTTCTATATCTCCCAATGTGTCATCGTATTCTGATATGGAAGAAATTTCCTGGATCGCTCTTCCTATGAAATCGCCTGCTCCGTTCTCATATCCTGTAAGCCTATGTACCTCGTTTAAAGATTCCATAATATTTCTTGCGTTTTTGATTATCCTGTATCTCTTTTCTAATTCATCCTCTTCGCCATCCTCCGGCGATACTTCTTCTATTTCCTCTATTTCATATTCGAGCATCGATTTTTCACGAAGTCTCGCATCCTCATCCATTGTGAATTTTTCATATTCATTTAATACTTTTTTGTATTCATCATATTTTTCGGAAACCGTCTTTTTAAGCAAAAGGATATCTTTTTTCGCATAGCTGTCAAGCATCCTGAGCTGTTTATCACTCTTTAATAAGATCTGATTTTCTCTTTGGCCGTGAATATTTATAAGCTGACCGGCAATTTCCTTAAGAGTTGATGCTGTGCAGGACTCTCCGTTGATCCTTGAAACAGTTCTTCCGTTGGAAAATTTTCTGGAAATGATTATCGTTCCGTCTTCGATGTCATATCCCTTATCCCTGAGCTCATTTATGATTTTATCATCGTCTGTTGTAAAAACCATTTCCACGAGTGCGCCATCTTCGCCGTTTCGTATCATGTCAGCAGAGAATTTTCCGCCAAGAGTGATATCAACTGCTCCGAGCAATAGCGACTTTCCTGCTCCTGTCTCACCGGTTATGACATTAAGCCCCTTTTCAAACTCCATATTCACTTCTTCTATAAGTGCGATATTTTTTACATGAAGCTCATTTAGCATCTGTTCCCTCCTTAGCCCGATATGATCTTTTTAAGATCGTTCATGACCTGTTCGGCTGCGATCGGAGTCTTTATTGCAAGAAATATAGTATTGTCTCCTGCAATGCTTCCGACAACATCCTTCCACTCAAGATCATCTAAGGCCGCAGCTGCAGCCATTGCCATTCCGGATTCAGTTTTCACAACAAGAAGATTTCCTGCTGTTTCAACCGATATGACTGCATCTCTTAATGTCCTTAAATACTTCTGATCTGCTCCATTCTTCTGTCCATGGAGTACCATATATCTTACTGTACCTTTTTCTGTTGCAACCTTTGTAAGCTTAAGCTCCTTTATATCTCTTGAGATCGTTGCCTGTGTAGCTACAAAACCCTTTTCATTCAGCTTTTTTACAAGCTCTTCCTGTGTTTCAAAATCGTGCTCTTTGATCAATTTTAAAATTTCGGCATGTCTGGCAATCTTCATGGCATTTCTCCGTAATCTGTAAAAAGCAGCTCTATAGGCTATATGATAAAGCCACTTAAATCTAGTTCATTTTCTGGCTCAGCACATCCATAAAGCTGTTGTCAAATATCTTCAGCATTTTGACATCTATTTCCGAACGCGAAATTTCTACACTGTCGCCGCTCTTTATATAAGCGAGATTCTTTCCGTCAAAAGAAACAGCCGCCTTTGTATCATATCCGTACCGGCCTTTTCCAAGCTCTATTGTAATCTTATTTTCTGATGGTACTATAACGCTTCGATTTATCATTGTATGCGGTGCAAGCGGAGTTATCAAAAACAATGACGCCTGCGGTGATACGATAGGCCCTCCCGCAGAAAGAGAATACCCTGTAGATCCTGTAGGCGATGAGATAATAACGCCATCAGCAAAATATGAGTTAAGATGTGCTCCGTCAACATAATTTTTTATGTTGATCATTTTATAATTATATGATTTGGTTACAAAAATATCATTAAGTGCGGTATCTGTAAGAATAGGCTTATTATCCCTGTAAATCGTCCCTTTAAGCATCATCCTTGGTTCAATCTTATAATCGCCTTCAAGCAAAGCATACAGAGATTCTCTGAAATTACTCTTGGTTATCTCCGCAAGATATCCAAGATTGCCTATATTCATTCCTATGATCGGAATCTGCCTTTTTAAAGTATCTCTTGCTATCTGAAGCAGTGTTCCGTCTCCTCCGAGGACAATGATCCCCTCTGTATCATCGGGGATTATATCAGGATCTATATATTCTGTTTTGTCCTGATTATTTTCATCAATATCACATGGTGCAAATCCGCATTTTCCGCCATGGATCTCGAGATATTCTATTACGCTTTTTGCCATAGAATAATCCTTGTCCTTTATCGGGTTTGTTATTACAAAAAAATTTTTCATTATTTGTCCAGTTCTTTATGTGAATTTTCTACTGTATCATTAATAAGCTTATCCCACTGCTGACAGAACGCCTCATCTGATGATTCAGATCCGTTTTCTTCTTTTTGCAGATATAAAAGATATTCTATATTTCCTTCCGGTCCCTTTACAGGCGAGAAGCCAAGACCTGAAGTCTTAAATCCAAGCTCTCTTGCAAATGAAACAACGCTCTTTATGACATCTATATGAACCTTCGGATCTCTTACTACACCTTTTTTACCAACCTTCTCACGTCCGGCCTCAAACTGAGGTTTGATAAGCGCAGTTACTTCGCCTGCAGCTTCCAAAAGCTCATATACAACCGGCAAAACCTTCGTGAGTGATATAAAGGATACATCTATAGAAACAAAGCTCGGTCTTTCAGCTATATCCTTTGCTTCAAGATATCTGATATTGGTTTTTTCCATACAGACGACTCTTGGATCATTTCTCAATTTCCAATCAAGCTGTCCATAACCTACATCTACAGAATATACCTTAACTGCTCCATTTTGAAGCATACAATCTGTAAATCCTCCTGTAGAGCTTCCGACATCCATACATACACGTGATCCAAGCTTCAGTTCAAATGCTTTTACAGCCTTTTCAAGCTTTAATCCGCCTCTGCTTACGTATGGCATAGGCTTTCCTTTAAGTGTTATTTTTACATCATCCTTAAAGGTTGTTCCGGGCTTATCCTCTCTTTGTCCGTTTACAAGGACAATGCCCTCCATTATCATGGTCTTTGCTTTTTCTCTTGATGTGGCAAGTCCGCTTTTTACAAGTAATATATCCAGTCTTTCCTTCATATGATCCCTTATAATAATTCCAGTATTTTGGCAGTAACACTTTCTGCATCAATACCGGTATTTTTTCTTTGCTGTACAGCTGTTCCGTGTGATACAAAAACATCATCAACAGCTGCAATATAAACACGTGTATCTAAATTGTTCCTTGATACAGCTTCAAGAACCTTTTCTCCGAAGCCACCGTTTTTTACATTCTCCTCTATTGTAACAAAAAGCTCATGCTCTTTTGACAATTCGATCAAAAGCTGCTCGTCGATCGGCTTAACAAAGCGCATATTTACGATTGTCGCATATATGCCTGCATCTTCAAGTTTTTTTGCTGTTTCCAGTGCTGTTTCAATTGCTGTACCTATAGCAAGGATCGCTGCTTTGTTTCCTTTTTGGATAACTTCTGCCTTACCGAGTTCAATTTCTTTATCGAAATCTGAAAGTCCCGTAAAAGCGCTTCCTCTCGGATATCTTATTGCTACAGGGCCTTCTGCATTTATCGCAAATTCAAGCATTTTGCCAAGTTCATTTGCATTTTTAGGTGCCATGACCGTCATATTCGGAAGCATCGATAGATATGAAAGATCAAACAGTCCCTGATGGGATTTTCCGTCCTCTCCTACCATTCCTGCTCTGTCTACCGCAAATACCGCATGTACATTTTGCATACATACATCTGTAAGCAGCTGATCAAATCCTCTTTGCAAAAATGCTGAATATATAGCTGTAACAGGGATCATGCCGCCAAGTGCAAGCGATGCCGTAAATGTAACTGCATGACCCTCGGCTATACCGACATCAAATGTTCTTTCAGGGAACTTCATGTCGAATTTACCAAGACCGGTTCCATCCTTCATTGAAGCTGTTACCGCAACTATTTTTCTATTTTCCGAAGCAAGTTCACACAGCTTTTCCGAAAAAGCATCTGCATATGTGATCTCGTGCTTTTTAACAGCTTCTCCTGTCTTTATATCAAAAGGAGAAATCCCGTGAAATTTGGCCGGGTTATCAAAAGCAGGCTTATATCCTCTTCCTTTTTCTGTTATAACATGAACGATAACAGGACCCGGAACTCTTTTTGCATCTCTTAGGTTTTTAATGAGCTGTCTTATATTATGTCCGTCGATCGGTCCCAAATACGTAATGCCCATATTTTCAAAGAGCATTCCCGGTATGAAAAGCTGTTTAAGGCTGTTCTTTGTTTTCTTTATCCTTTCAACGAGCTTATCGCCTATCCCCGGAATGTTCTTCAATGCACTGCTTACATCATCCTTCAGATCATTGTAATGATTAGATGTCCTGATCTCGCTGAGATAATCAGCCATTCCGCCTATGCTTTTTGAGATAGACATTTCATTGTCGTTTAAGACAATAACAAAATTGCTCTTGAGCATTGCCGCATTATTGAGTGCTTCATATGCCATACCGCCGGTTAAAGCTCCGTCACCTATAACAGACACAACACTATAGTCATCTTCTAAAAGTTCCCTTGCCTTAACATATCCGACACCTGCTGATATAGAGTTGGAGCTGTGCCCTGTGTCAAATGAATCGCACGGGCTTTCATCTCTTCTCGGAAAACCGCTTATACCGCCTTCCTTTCTGAGATTTGCAAACTCATCTTTTCTTCCTGTAAGAATTTTATGCGTATAGGACTGATGTCCAACGTCCCAGATAATCTTGTCCTTAGGAAGATCGTAGACTCTGTGAAGTGCAATAGTTAGCTCAACCACTCCAAGATTTGATGCGAGATGTCCTCCTGTTTTGCTGACATTTTCTATCATAAATCTTCTTATTTCAGAAGCCAGCCTATAGAGTCTGTCTTCTTTTATATCTTTAATATCATTTGGTTCGTTTATCAGTTCAAGCACAACTTTTCACCTTATTTTTTTCGTAATGCGAGATATGAAAGCATACTCCTTAAAAATTCTGTGTCACCCGGAATATCCTTCAGCATCTCTATAGCTTCTTTGGTAAGAGAGTCTACCTTTTTTGCAGCCTCTTCAACTCCAATTATGTTTACATAGGTTTCTTTTTGATTTTTTATATCCGAGAAAACCGATTTGCCCATCGACTGTGTAGTTCCTATAACATCAAGAATGTCATCCTGTATCTGAAAAGCAAGTCCGATCCTCTTTCCTATATTTTCAAGGACTGAAAGCTTCTCATCTGATGCACCTGCAAGTGCTGCACCTGCCATCATAGCTGCTTCTATAAGTGCTGCGGTCTTCTGCTCATAAATATAGTTCAGTACCTCAAGCTCGTCGCCCTTTATCCCCTTCTTTTCGGATTCGACATCTACATCCTGTCCTCCGAGCATACCATGATATCCGGACTTTACAGCCAGGATCTTTGCAGCTTTTAGTGCAAAATCCTTATTGTCTGCTTTTAAGATCCCCTCTATAAGCACCTCGTAAGCATAGTTTAAGAGTGCATCACCTGTGAGGATTCCAAGTGCTTCTCCATACTGTGCATGAGTCGTTTTCTTACCTCTTCTAAAAAGATCATTGTCTATTGCCGGGAGATCATCGTGAACCAGGGATGCTGTATGGATAAATTCCATCGCAGCCTGAAACGGTGCGATCTCATTCTTTGTTCCGCCAAACAATTTGTAACATTCACTCATAAGTATAGGTCTTACTCTCTTGCCTCCGGCAAGTACACTGTATTTCATCGCATCAAGCAATTCACCCGGAGAATTCTTTTTGCTTGGAAGCCATTCATCTATAGCCTGATTTGCGAGCTTAGTACGTAAATCCAGTTCTTTTTCAAAATTCATAGCCATTTCTCCTAATAATGATTGAATCAAACATCAAGAAAAATCCTTTAATTCTCCTTTTGAATCAAGGATTTGAATATTTTTTTCTACTGTATCTATTTTCTTACCGCAAAGCTTAACAATATCAATTCC
>CAVLAA010000013.1:9104-34783 GCA_963660835.1 bacterium | reverse complement strand
GAAGCGTAGGCATAAACCATGAACTGTCAAGTTTACTGTCCTTAATTTTTTCTTTATATACCTCTAACTTTGTAGATGCATCAATTAACTCATTGATAAAATATGTCTGGTCAATGACACTATCCTTAAGAGGCAATAGTCCGGCATTAAATGCTTTATCCATAATATGCACCTCCTACTCCTTTATTCGGAATTATATCATCTATAGAGCCAAATATCAAGTATTTTGGTTCTATAGACATAGTTTGTTTGAGATAACATGCAAATTCATACAATTTACTGCTTTTAATTTTACTCTAAGCACAGAAAAAGGCTCTGACCTTTTACAGTCAAAGCCTCATTTCGCCATTGCAATGCCGCAGTTCTATTAAGTTTTATCATACTGCCTTATAAAGCCTCGCCTTTTGGCGAGCGGTATTTTAAAATCGTTGAATGAGTATAAATTATTTACCGAAATATCTGTTAAGAAGTCCTTCGAAGGCTTTTCCGTGACGAGCCTCGTCTCTAGCCATTTCATGAACTGTATCATGGATAGCATCAAGATTAAGAGCCTTTGCTCTCTTAGCAAGATCAGCCTTTCCGGCAGTAGCTCCGTTTTCAGCCTCAACACGCATCTCAAGATTCTTCTTTGTGCTGTCTGTTACAACTTCACCTAAAAGCTCTGCAAATTTAGCAGCATGCTCAGCCTCTTCGTAGGCTGCCTTCTCCCAGTAAAGTCCGATTTCAGGATAACCTTCTCTGTGTGCAACACGTGCCATGGCAAGGTACATACCAACCTCTGAGCATTCACCCTCGAAGTTTGCACGAAGATCTGCTTTGATATCTTCAGGAACATCAGAAGCAACGCCTACAACGTGCTCAGCTGCCCATGTTTTTGTATCTCCCTGCTCGATAAATTTGTCTGATCCTGCGTGGCAGATCGGGCACTCAGCCGGTGCACTGTCGCCTTCATGAACATAACCGCAAACACTACATACATATTTTTTCATCTCTCTCTTACCTTTCTCCGGGATCACCGGAACTGCAGATATAATGATCGGAAGGGCTCTGCATTTTCCTCTCTACTTTTATTTCTTCCGATCTACTGATTAATTAGTTAATGACTTAAAGCATTCTTCACATATGCCATAAAATGTGACATCGCATTTCTCGATTGAACCGCCATATACCTTTCTTGCTTCATTTATAAAGCCCTCGCTTTTGATCATTGGAAGATCGATCATAGCCTGGCAGCTGCGGCACACAAAATGGTTATGAGGGTTAACATTATAGTCAAAATGAAGAACGCCATCATCAGTAATGAGCTTCTGTATCCTGTTTTCTTCAGCCAGCATGGAAAGATTTCGATAAACTGTTCCAAGACTTACGTTTGGATAAATCTGCCGTATATCTGTATAAACCATATCAGCTGTAGGATGATCAACTCTGTTTTTGAGATTCTCGATAATAGACTCTCTCTGACGGCTGAATTTATGTACTGGCATTTCGTTCTCCTTTTTAATAATGATAACTGTTATTGTTATTATACTAAACTTTGCTCTTTTGTCAACACCAAATAGAAGTTTTTTTAAAAAAAATAAATTTAAAAAATATCATGAGCAAGAAATCACTATACCGGTACATTTATAAAATGTTTATAATCATTTGCTTGTTTGCAAAAATCAATAATGATAAACTGAACATCATAATATGATACTAGGGGCAAAAGGTCTTTTAATACGGTCTAAATATCATAAAAAGTTAAAATTACAAGGGAGCTTTTATGAGCGGAATACTATATTTATGTGCAACTCCTATCGGAAATCTCGAAGATATAACATACAGAGCAGTAAGAATGATGAAAGAAGCGGATATTATCGCTGCTGAGGATACAAGAAATTCACAGAAGCTGCTTAATCATTATGATATACATACAAAGCTTACAAGCTATCACGAACACAACAAATGGGATAAGGGACGGACGCTTATAGAAAAGCTTCTTCAAGGCGAAAATATTGTACTTATTACAGATGCAGGAATGCCCGGAATATCAGATCCGGGAGCTGAGCTTGTAGCTATGGCAGCCGATGAAGGAATACAGGTTTCTGTTTTGCCGGGTGCAACCGCATCTCTTAGTGCACTCACAATATCAGCACTGCCAACAAGGTATTTTGCCTTTGAAGGTTTTCTTCCGACAGATACTAAGGATAGAAGGACAAGACTTGAAAAGCTTAAGGACGAGGAACGTACACTTATTATTTATGAGGCACCGCACAGATTAAGAAAAACACTTGAGGAGTTAGGCAAAGCTTTTGAAGCAGGCAGAAGAGCTGCAGTTGTAAGAGAGCTTACCAAAAAGCATGAAACAGTTAACAGAAGGACACTATCTGAACTGGCTGATTATTATAAAAATGAAGAGCCTAAGGGTGAATGCATTATTATAATAGAAGGAAAAGATCCGAAGGAAAATGAAATTTCGGAAAGAAAGAAATGGGACGAGCTTTCCGTAAAAGAGCATTATAATCTATATATATCGGGCGGAATGGACAGAAAAGAAGCCATGAAGCAGGTTGCAGTTGACAGAGGACTTTCAAAAAGAGATATTTACAGGATTTTAGTTAACGAGGAATAAAATATGTCAGCTTATGTTTCTTTGAATGATGTAAAAAAAATATACAAAATGGGAGAGGTATCGATAAGTGCCTGCGACGGGATCGATTTTGAAATAGAAAAGGGCGAATTTGCGATAATAGTCGGGCCGTCAGGAGCAGGAAAGACAACAGTGCTCAATATATTGGGCGGAATGGACAGTGCAACAAGCGGAGATGTCATAGTAGACGGAAGATATATTTCAAGATTCAAAAATAAAAAACTGATCGAATACAGAAGAGAGGATATTGGATTTGTATTTCAGTTTTACAATCTGATGCAAAACCTTACAGCGATAGAAAACGTAGAGCTGGCTCTTCAGATATGCAAGGATCCGCTTGATGCCGATGAGATCCTTGAGGATGTTGGTCTTGCAGACAGAAAATATAATTTTCCGGCTCAGCTTTCAGGAGGAGAGCAGCAAAGAGTAGCAATAGCCAGAGCACTTGCCAAAAATCCCAAGCTTTTGCTTTGTGATGAGCCGACAGGAGCGCTTGATTATGTTACCGGAAAGGCGATACTGAAGCTTTTGCAGGATACATGCAGACAAAGAGGCATGACAGTTATTGTAATTACGCATAATACGGCATTGACGCCTATGGCGGACAGAGTTATCCATATAAAAAATGGAAAAGTCGGAGAGATAAAGGTAAATCCAAATCCTGTACCGGTTGAAGAAATAGAATGGTAAAGAGCTGTCGGAGATTTAAACATGAATAACGGGCTATTTAAAGATTTTATAAGAGAAATTCGCGGCAATATGGGAAGATTCATGTCGATCTTCTTTATTGTTATGCTTGGCGCCGCTTTTTTTGCAGGAATAAGATCAGCAGGCGGAGATATGAGATATACCTCGGATGCTTATTATGACAAAACAGATATGATGGATATAAGAGTTTTGTCAACGCTTGGCCTTACCGATGACGATATAAATGACATATCAAATGTTGACGGAGTCGAATATGTAGTCGGAGGACATACAAAAGAAGCTCTTGTTTCATCTGGAGAGGATCAGCACGAGATAAAGGTTATTGCAAAGACTGATAATATAAATAAGCTTACGCTTAAAGAGGGCAGAGAGCCGCAAAATGCAAATGAATGTGTGATAGATACGCATCTTGTGACACTTATGGGATATAAGATAGGAGATAAAGTCAAGCTTAGCTCGGGTGATGATGATCCATTAAGTGATGACCTTTCTGTCACAGAATTCGAAATTGTCGGAACAGGATATCTTCCTTATTATCTGGATGTTGAAAGAGGAACAGGTTCTATAGGTGACGGATCTATAGACGGATTTATCATAACGCAGCCGGATGTATTTACCTCTGATGTATATACAGAGGCATATGTAAAGGTTAAAGGTGCAAAGGGATTAAATACATATACAGACGAGTACGATAAGCTTATTGAAGAGACAGTAGATAAGATCGAGGATATAAGCGATGAAGCAGGAGAACGTCGTTATCAGGAAATATATACCGAATCAAATGATAAGATATCAGACGGAGAGCAGGAAGTAGCAGATGCAGAAAATGAGCTTGATGATGCCAAAAAGGAGCTCGATGACGGCAAAGCACAGCTTGACTCGTCAAAAAAAGAGCTTGATGACGGCAAGATCCAGCTTGATGATGCAAAAAGTCAGCTGGATTCATCGAAAAATGAAATAGACAGCGCAGAGGCAACATTAAATGATACAAAGGCCCAGCTTGATGCTGCAAAGGCTCAGCTTGATGAAAGCAAAGCTAAGATAGATAGCGGTAAGACTCAGCTTTCTGAGCAGGAAAAAACACTTAATGAGAAGGAAGCAGAGCTAAATGCAGGATGGCAGCAATATAATGAAGGAATTGCAGAACTCGATGCTAAGAGCGCCGAGTTTGATACTGCAAAGATCCAGCTTGAAGGATTGAACCAGCAGCTTGCAAGTATAACCGAGGCACTTGATCTGGAGCCTGAAAATACAGAGCTTCTTCAGCAAAAGGCAGTCCTTGAGGCTCAGATAGAGGCTGTAAGTACTGCGATTACTGAAGGGGAACAGCAGATAGCACAGTACAGAAAGATACTTGAAGAAAGCAAGGCTCAGCTTACAGAGGGACAGGCGCAGATAGAAAGCGGCAGAGCACAGATAGAGGCTGCAAAGGCAGAGCTTGAAGCAGGTGAAAAGCAATATGAGGAAGGACTGGCTCAGTATAATTCAGGTTATGCACAGTATCAGGAAGGATTAAAGACCTTCAATGAAGGAAAGCAGCAATATGAGGAAGGGCTTAGCCAATATAATTCGGGTAAAGCAGAATATGACGTCTCTGCTGCAGAATATGAGGACGGACTTCAAAAATACAATGACGGCTATAAGGAATGGGAGGATGGAAAGAAGGAATATGACGACTCCTATGATGAGGCTGTTCAAAAGATAAATGATGCAAAGACAGAGCTTCGGGATGCGAGGGATGAGCTTTCCAAGCTTGAAAAGCCTAAATGGTATGTGCTTGATAGAGACAAGATATCCTCATGCGTTTCATACGGAATGGACGCAGATAGGATGGACAGCCTCGGAAATGTATTTCCGGTAATATTTTTCCTTGTTGCCGCACTTGTAAGTCTTACTGCCATGACAAGAATGGTTGAAGAGCAGAGACAGCAGATAGGAACGCTTAAGGCACTTGGCTACAGCGGACTTTCGATTGCAGGAAAATATATAGGCTATGCGATGCTTGCTACGGTAGGAGGAGCCGTAATAGGTGTTATTATCGGTGAGATAGCACTTCCTACGGTTATAATCTCATCATATTGTATGCTCTACATAGGATTACCGGAATATCATATCCCGGCAGATCTGATGCAGGGAAGTCTTGCGGTGATACTTTCTGTTTTATGCACCGGAATTGCTACAATAGCTGCCTGCTATAAAAAAATAAAGGACAAGCCTGCAGAGCTTATGAGACCTGAACCGCCGAAAAGCGGACGAAGGATATTTCTTGAGCATATAGGATTTATATGGAAAAGACTTAATTTCACTCAGAAATCGACGCTCAGAAACCTTTTCAGATATAAAAAGCGTTTTATAATGACGATAATCGGCATAGGCGGCTGCATGGCTCTTATGCTTGTCGGCTTTGGTATAAGAGATTCTATAACGGTTGTAGCGCAGAACCAGTATATTGAAATATTTAAGCAAAGTGCAACAGTCGGAGTAGATACAAATGCAGATGAAAGCCAGCTGGAATCACTTGAAAATCGAATCAAGGAGTACAAGGATGTCTCAGAGACGCTTGATGTATGCGAACTATCGGTTACATTGAATGCAAACAGCACTGACAGGACAGCATTTCTATTTGTACCTAAAGAGGCAGATCAGCTCACGGATTTTGTAAGATTCAGAGACAGAGTTTCAAGAAAGGAATATGACCTTCCGAAAGACGGAGTAACTCTTTCAGAGAAAACAGCAACCATGCTTGGTGTTTCTGTAGGCGATGAGATAACGATCAAGAAAAGTGAGGATTCAGACGGCGTAAAGGTAAAGGTTGAAAGCATAATAGAAAATTATGTTCAGCATTATGCATTTATTTCAGAGGACACCTACAACAGGCTGTTTGGAGAAGTGCCTGAGTACAATTATATATATGTAAAATTTGATATAAATGATGATGCGGTATATGAGAAGCAGTTCGGAACGGATATGATGACAGAGAATGCATGTACAGGTGTATCATTTACATCAGATCTTGAGGATACGATAACTGAAATGCTAAAGACACTGGATCTCGTGATCTGGGTGCTTATATTCTCTGCAGCACTGTTGGCATTTGTTGTTTTATATAACCTGAACAGCATAAATATGACAGAAAGAAAGCGTGAGCTTGCAACTCTTAAGGTACTTGGCTTTTATGATACAGAAGTAGCTATGTATGTTTACAGGGAAAATATCATACTTACGCTTATTGGAATAGTAGTAGGTGCAGTGCTCGGAGCGATATTGCATTTGTTTACGATCCTTACTGTAGAAGTTGATCTTATGATGTTCGGAAGAGTCATAAGCCCTATGAGCTATGTCATATGTGCTGCTATAACATTCGCTTTTTCACTCATAGTTAATATAGTAATGTATTACAATTTTAAAAAGATAAATATGGTGGAATCGCTGAAAAGTGTCGAATAAGGAAAATTAAAAAGTCTCTTGATTGTAAAAAATTTAACGAGGTGTTAAAATTTAAACAAGGTTTGGTTTATTACATATTAAAGGAGGCAATTTATGGCACGTTTTACATTACCGAGAGATCTTTATTTCGGCAAAGGAGCACTTGAAAACCTTAAAAACTTTGAGGGTAAGAAAGCAGTTATCTGCGTTGGCGGAGGATCAATGAAGAGATTCGGATTCCTTGCAAAGGCAGAAGCTTACCTCAAGGAAGCCGGAATGGAAGTTATGCTTATAGAAGGTATAGAACCTGATCCGTCAGTTACTACAGTTATGAATGGTGCAGCTAAGATGCTGGAGTTCGAGCCTGACTGGATAGTAGCAATGGGCGGTGGTTCACCGATAGATGCGGCAAAGGCTATGTGGATCAAATATGAATATCCGGATTGTACATTTGAAGATATGTGCAAGGTATTCGGACTTCCTAAGCTGAGAAAGAAAGCTCATTTCTGTGCAATTTCATCAACATCAGGAACAGCTACAGAGGTTACAGCTTTTTCTATCATTACAGATTATGATAAGGGAATTAAGTATCCTATTGCAGATTTTGAGATCACACCGGACGTTGCGATAGTAGATCCTGAGCTCGCAGAGACAATGCCTAAAAAGCTTGTAGCACATACAGGTATGGATGCACTTACACATGCCATAGAAGCCTTCGTTTCTACTGCAAACAGCAATTATTCTGATCCGCTTGCCATGCATGCGATCAAGATGATACAGAGCGATCTTGTTGATTCCTATAACGATGATATGGAAGCAAGAGACAGAATGCATGATGCTCAGTGCCTTGCAGGAATGGCATTTTCAAATGCACTTCTCGGAATAGTACATTCTATGGCACATAAGACAGGTGCTGTTTTTGCAGATTACGGTGCACATATAATACACGGTGCTGCAAATGCAATGTATCTTCCAAAGGTTATCAAGTTCAATGCTAAAGATGAAACAGCAAAGAAGAGATATGGAATTATCGTAGATTATCTTGAAATAATTGATAAGTCTGCATCAGATGACGAAAAGGTTGATGCTCTTATCGAATATGTACGCAGTATGAATGATAAGCTCAATATACCGCACTGCATCAAGAATTACGGACCTGATTCATATCCATGTGAGCAGGGCTTTGTTCCAGAAGATGTATTCCTTGAGAGACTTCATGATATAGCTGTCAATGCCATAGCAGATGCATGTACAGGATCAAATCCTCGTCAGCCAAGCGTAGAGGAGATGGAGAAGCTCCTTAAGTGCTGCTATTATGATACAGAGGTTGATTTCTAACAGATTTCTAAAACAACATAATATTCAAAACATCTATAATACCGCCATGATTGCAAGAAAAGCTGTGATTATGGCGGTTATTATTGTACAGATAAAAAGCCATTTCGGATGATGATATTCCTCGCCTACGATATCCTTTCTTCTTGATGCTATAAGACAGATAACAAGAATAAGCGGAATTATGAAGCCGTTTACGACACCTGCCAACAGCAAAAGATATGCCGGGCGTCCTATGATACATGAGATTATCGTACATGCGATTATAAATCCGACGGTTATCCTTTTTTGATTGCTCTTTATTAAGGGATGGATGCTTGTCAGGAAGGAAACTGTAGTATAAGGGCATGCGATGGAAGGCATGAGTGATACCGAAAAGAGAATAAGTCCGAAAATCCTGTAGCCTATTTTACCGAGAGCCAGCTGAAAGGCATCCGCAGCCGGATTTGCACTGTCAAGAATCGCAGAAGATGAGTAGCATACAACTCCGAAGACAGCAAGAAATAAAAGCACACGTACAAGTGTTATCAAAAGTATTCCTAGGATTGAACTTTGAGTAACTCTTTTTATGAACTTGCTGCCTGACATGCCGGCATCAAGAAGCCTGTGAGCTCCCGAAAATGAGGTATATCCGCCGACTGTGCCGCCCAGTATTGTATGGATGCCTATAAACATTGATGGAAGTGCCGCAGATGGCATAAATGTATCTTTAAGAGCAGTTCCTATAGGCGGATCTATTATAAGTATGATCACAAAAATAAGGATAATAGTTGCAAGACCTATGAGCTTGGAGACATTATCCATTGCGGTCATGGCATTTTTTAAAAGAAAGATCGTTATAGCGATCGCACCGGTGATAATGCCGCCAATAAAAGACGGACCACCGGTTAATGCATTGAAGCCGAGTGCTCCGCCGCCTATATTTCCGATCGTAAATATTATTCCGCCAAAGCCTATAGCTGCAGATAAGATATGTCCGAGGATCGGATGGATCCTTCCTGCTATCTCCTGACCGTGAAGTCCTGAGGCGCAGACAAGGCGCCATGTATTCAACTGTACGATCATTGCCAAAAGACAAACAACGATTATGACAAAGCCAAAGCTTCCCTTGAGAACGTCAGTATAATGTGATGTCTGTGTCAAAAAGCCCGGTCCGACTGCGGCTGTTGCCATTATAAAAGCAGCACCGATGAGTATTCCAAGGGATGATCTGTTATTGCTTTGGTGTTTGGTTTTCATTTGAATGTCTCTCCTGTGTAAGCATAAATTCTATAGCATTGTTCATATAATCGATAAATTTCTGAACAGATTCCGATATATCAAGTGATGAACGTGACAGATAAATGTTGCGATTTAGTGTAAAGCCGTCTATACGGCGAAGAATGATATTGTCGCTCATAACCTTCCATGTTCTTGACGGAAAGAAAGCAAGTCCCATATTTTGCTCGACAAGCGCATTTAGAGTTTGCTGGCTTTCACATTCAAGCGGAACTCTCGGAGTAATTCCAAGAGGTACAAAATATCGTCTTGTCAGATCTCCCAATGAATTTTCCTGTGTCAGTAATAAAAATTTTTCATTTTTCAGCATATCAGGTGTAATACATGAAGCATTTGCGAGAGGATGCTCCTTGCTCATGCCAAGAAGACACTCCTCGGGAAACAAAAGTCTTGACGGCAGGGATGAAGCAAGCTCTTCTGAGGCATGGATCACAACATCAAACGGTTTTTTCAGTCTTTCTTCATCATAATTAGATATGGAAAAATTTATCTCAGGATGATGATCGCTGAAGCCTGCTATGAGCTTTGGAAAAAGATTTGTTGCATTAAAAAGTATAAGCTTTAATGAAGGCTGATCCTCGACAAGGGCTGACTGAAATTCGTTTATGATCTGTGCTTCAAGTGAGAGGATCTGGATCGTGTGTTTGTACAGGATCTTGCCATATTTGTTAAGCGTTATCTTTTTTCCGGTTCGATCAAAGATGGAAACCTGAAGTTCCTCCTCAAGCGTTTTTATCGTGCGGCTTAAAAAGGGCTGTGATACATGAAGCCTTCTTGAGGCTATGGATACATTTTCGGTTTCGGCAATAACCTTAAAGTATTTGAGATGCCTAAGTTCCATGGATAATTACCTCCCTGTAAATGTTAAGTATATTTGTAACCCAATCTGCTGCTAACTCATATAAACTAGGTATCATAATAATACTTTACAATAAAATTTCAAGTCCTTATAACTAAAATGATATAAGCATACACGTTTTTGGTCTAAGTAATAAATGTAAATTCGTTGACCAAATGTAAAATTTAAATATAATCAAACATATCGAGAGCAAGGGAGCCCAAATAAAAAAGTACCCTTGCTCTCTTTTTCGTTAGGGAGTTCCCCTAAGTACAGAAGCGCATCTGTGAAAAAATAAGCAACAAACGAGAGGTGGGCAATTATGGAAAAGAAACTTACGTTTAAGGACTATATCAAAAGTCTTGGACCCGGAGCGATCATGGCAGCAGCTATCATAGGACCGGGAACAGTAACTACAGCATCCACACAGGGTGCCAACTATGGATATGAAAGCCTTTGGCTTATTCTTCTTGCATGCGTTATAGCATTTTTCTTCCAAGAGCCGGGAGCAAGAATAGCACTCGGATGCAAAACAGATGCGATGACAGGTATCAGAACTCATCTTGGAAAGGGCTGGGCAGTATTTCTTTATATAGTAATACTTGTTGGATCAGTGGCATTCCAGGCCGGAAATCTTTCAGGTGCAAGTATGGGTCTTCAGTATCTTGTACCGGGAACAACAAACCTTCTTTGGACTGTGGTTGTTTCGGTATTTGCACTTATTATAGTATTACTCAGAAGGTATAACATTATAGAAAATATCAACCAGGTTCTTATAATAATGATGGTTGCTGCATTCGTTATAACAGCACTTACATGTGGAGCGAACCCAGGAGAAATGATATCAGAGGGATTTGCATTTAAGATCCCCGGAGGAAATGCAACTCTTGCACTTTCGCTTCTGGCAACAACAGTTACTCCTAACCTTGTTCTTGGATATTCAGCATTCCTTAGCAAAAAATACAAGGGTGAGGAATTTTCTGAATTAGCACTTACAAATACAATAAAGACAAACCGCTTCGGACTTGGCTTCAACATGGTTGTAACCTTCCTTATAACAGGATCTATCATTGTCTGCTCTGCAACACTGCTTCATCCTAAGGGGATTGAGATCACATCTGCAGCTGATATGGCTGCACAGCTTACTCCTATCCTCGGACAGTTTGCAGGAGTATTCTTCTCGATCGGTTTGTTTGCTGCAGCTTTTTCATCAGTTATTTACCAGATATCACTTCACAGCATGCTTCTTCCAAGGGCATTCGGACTTAGTGAGGATGATAGAGCAAAGCATAATGTAGCAATTACACTTATAGTTTTTATTGTGCCTATCATTCTTGTAGCAGCACTCGGAAGCTCACCGACACAGCTTATTATCACAGCACAGGCATTAAACGGTGTAGCACTTCCGCTTGTATTTATCCTTTGCTGGGTACTTTGCAACAAGAAAAGCTTCATGGGTAAATATAAAAACGGCATTGTTTCAAACATTGTATTCGGAGCTGTAACAGTTCTTACTGTATTCTTTGCACTCAATACAATAATCAACAGTGTTATTCCAAAGATCATAGGTGGCTGATAAACACATCAAAGTAATAAAGGGGCTTATAAAAAATGAAAAAACAAGTATTGGAACGTGTAAATGCAAACAGAGAAAAAATGATAAACCTTGTTTCTGACATGGTAAAGATACCCAGTGTCAGCGGAAATGAGGCAGAATTAGCAAAATTTCTTGTAGCATACTGCGTAAATTTAGGCTTCGAATGCGAAATTGAATCCTGGCAAGCGACTTATATTTAACAGCCACCTTGATACAGTAGAGGTTGGTGAAGGATGGACAGTAGATCCGTTCTCAGGAAAAATAGAGCTGGATAAGATCTGGGGCCGCGGAAGTACAGACTGCAAGGCAGCAATCGGCGCACAGATCATTGCAGCACTGTCAGTAAAGGAGGCAGATGCCGATTTTGACGGTGAGATATGTCTTATGTATCCTGTTGAGGAAGAGGTTCAGTGCGTAGAACGCAAGGGAACATACCTTTCACTTAAGGATGGCTTTACCGGAGATTATGCTGTAAACGGTGAGGATACAGATCTTCATGTATGTCTCGCATGCGAAGGTATGCTTGAAGCAAAAATAACAACTCACGGAGTAGGTGCTCACGGAGCAACGCCTGAGCAGGGAAAAAATGCAATCGCTATGATGTGCAGGGTTGTTGAAGAACTTCAAAAGATCGTACCGGGAACAAATGAATATACAGGAAGCGGATCCATAAATCCGGGCGTTATCGAAGGCGGATGTCGTTCAAGCGTAGTTCCTGATACCTGCGTGCTTAAATGCTCACGCTTCATAGTACCGGGTGAAAACGGACAGCTGTTTGTAGATCAGATCAATGAGATCTTTGAAAAGCTCAAAAAAGAAGATCCTGATTTCAAGGCTGATGTTGAGCTTACATATGATTCCAATCCATCACTTGTAGATAAAGAATCACCTATCGTTAAGGCTATCATGGATGCACATACAGATATCGGCAAGGAATGTCCTTTATACGGAACACCTCAGCATGATGATGCTGATTTCCTTACAAATATCGCAAATATCCCAACAGTTCTTTACGGACCGGGAACAGGAGTCCTTGCACATATGCCTGATGAATATGTAAAGATCTCTGAGATTGAAGAGGCTGCAAAGGTATATGCAATGACTATTTTAAATATTCTTAATTAAGATCAATCAAAAAAGCTATAGCACAGGGTCTTCCATATGGCAGACTCTGTGTTGGCGTAAAAAAGGAGAGTGGGGGCTTGAAGAAAACCATCAAAGTTGCGATCGTCGGATTTGGATACATGGGCAAAATGCATGCCATGTGCTATGACAACATTAAGTATTACTACAAAAGCAATATAGATGTAGAGCTTTACGGCGTCGTATCATCAAAGAAACCGGAAGAGCTTCCGGTAAAATTTACAAAGTATTTCAACTCAGTAGATGAGATGCTTGAGGACGAAAATGTAGATGCAATAGATATTTGTTCGCCTAACTACATGCATAAGGAAATACTTGAAAAGGCAATAAAGAAGAACAAATACATTTATTGCGAAAAGCCGCTTACAACAGATATAAAAAGCGCAGAAGAAATTAAAAAGCTTATAGAAGAAACAGGTTATAAAAAAGCAAACCGTGTTACCTTTGAATACCGTTTTGTACCTGCCGTAATGCGTGCCAAGCAGATCATAGATGAGGGCGGGATCGGAAAGATAATCCATTTTGCATTCAGATATTATGGTTCTGAATTCCTTGATCCGAACAGACCTATAAGCTGGCAGTCTACAAAGGAACTGTCGGGAGGCGGAGTCCTTTACGCTTTAGGTACACATTCTATTGATCTTATAAGGTATCTTGTGGGAGATATAGATACCGTATTTGCGCAGAAATTTACGCATTTTAAGAAAAGACCGTTAAAAGAGGATCCTTCGAAAATGCAGGATGTTGGGATTGAGGATATAGTAAATGCTCAGTTTACAGCAAAGAACGGTGCAGTCGGAACACTTCTTTTATCTCAGGTTGCCGCAGGAGCAGGAACAGATTTTACTTTTGAAATATATGGAGAAAAGGGTGCACTCAAGTTTGACCACGGAAATGCAAACTTCATCTCTTATTATAATAATGAATTGCCAAAGGAGCCGATAGGAGGACTTGGCGGATATCAGCTTATAGAGACTACTCAGAAATATGGCAAGGATGCGATATTCCCGCCGGCAAGAGTAACTATCTCATGGAGCAGATATCATATAGCAAGTGTTTATGATTTTCTTCATGCAGTAGAGACAGATACCGAATCGGCACCGGGACTTATGGATGCTTATAAGGTTCAGCAGATCACAGATGCGATCTACAGATCCTCAGAAAGCGGAAAAATAGAAAAAATAGAATAGGAGCAGCATAAAAATGAAAGATCTTGAGATGCTTCACGGAGCACTTAATCTTGTAAATGTAAACGCAGGCTTAAAGCCTGACGAAAAAGCACTTATTGTATGTGATACCGAAAACATAGACATTGCCAAGGCACTTGCATATGCCGTAAAAAGTGTCGGTGCAGAATACAGCATATGTATAATGGAGCCTCGCTCAACACATGGTGAGGATCCGACAGAGGCAATATCAAAGGCAATGCTTGGAGCTGATGTTATATTTGCACCGACTAAATTTTCACTTTCTCATTCAATGGCAAGGATCCATGCAAATGAAAACGGAGCACGCTTTATAAGTATGCCTGATTATACAAGAGATATGATGAAGGGCGGCGCGCTGGATGCTGATTTTCTTGAGATCTACAAAAAGGTACAGAAGCTAAAGGACATCCTTACAGAGGCAGATCAGATACATATAACTACAAAAGCAGGAACAGATATACACATTCATGCAAAGGGACGTGTAGGAAATGAAGTTTCAGGAGTATGCCGTACAAGCGGAACCTGGGGATCACCTCCTAATATAGAAGTAAATGTATCACCTATCGAAAATCTTACCCAGGGCAAGGTTGTAGTAGACGGAAGTATTCCTATGCCTGAGATCGGAGTTGTATCAGAGCCTGTTGTCCTTACGATAAAGGACGGACATATAGCAGCCTTTGAAGGCGGAAAAGAAGCAGAGACATTTAAAAAGCTTCTTAAAATAGAAGAAAATCCGAACAATCCTGTATTGGCAGAGTTTGGTATAGGCATGAATGATAAAGCAACTCTTAAGGGTTCAATGCTGGAGGATGAAGGAGCTTACGGAACCTGTCATTTCGGCTTTGGACACAATGCAGATCAGGGCGGAGTAAATGAAGCGTCTGTTCATATTGACTGTGTATATAAGAATGCAACAGTTGATATCGACGGCAGGATAGTTATAAAGGACGGAGTTCTTTTAGAGATTTAATGTATACCGCCAAAAGCGGGGAACGGAGAAATAATGAAAAAGAATATAATGCTTATGGCAGGACCTACTGCAATACCGGAACGTGAGATAAAGGCAATGGACCGCCAGATCATCTTCCACAGATCAAAGGAATTTGAGGATATAACAAAGGAACTCAATGAAAATCTGAAGAAGGTTTTCAAAACAAAGCAGGAGGTAATGGTTCTTACAGGTTCAGGAACAGCTTCAATGGAGGCAACTATTCAGAACTGCTTTTCACCGGGAGATGAAGTTATCGCAACTGTTATAGGCGTATTCAGCAAGAGAATGGCTGACATGGCTGAGGCTTACGGATTAAATGTAATCCGTGTAGAAAAGCCAAACGGAGAGGCTGTAATGGTTGAAGAAGTGCTTTCAAAAATGACAGACAAAACTAAGGGCGTTTTTGTTGTTCACAATGAGAGTGCAACAGGCGTTACAAACGATATCCAGGCATTCGGTGAGGCATTCAAGGATACAAATGCACTTCTTTGTGTCGATACGGTAAGCGGTATCGGAGCAATTGATTTTGCATTTGATGACTGGCATGTTGATGTAGCATTTGCAAGCTCTCAGAAAGCACTTATGGGAGCACCGGGAACTGCAGTTATCTGTCTTAGTGAGAAAGCATGGAAGGCGGCAGAGAAATCGACATTTCCTAAGTTTTATTTTGATCTGAAGCTTGCAAGAGACTTCGGAGTTAAGGGACAGCATCCTTGGACACCTGCTATTTATGCGATCATCGGCTTAAATGAAAGCGTAAAGATGATCTGTGAGGAAGGTATCGACAATGTGATCGCCCGCAATACAAAGCTTTCAGAAATGGTTGTTAAAGGACTTGAAAAGCTTGGACTTCATATCTATGCAAAGGATCCTGTATATGCATCAAAATCTGTTAATACATTTTATTATGAGAAGGCACCTGAGTTTGTTGCAAGATTAAAGGAAAATTATGGCATACAGATCTATAACGGTCAGGCAGATCTTTTTGATACAACATTCAGAGTAGGAACAATGGGATATGTAGCAGAGACAGATATTGCTGCATTCTTATATGCTGCAGAGCAGGTTATAAATGAGCTTAATTAAGTGAAATAGCACAATATGTATATGGAAGGAAAATTGAAATGGACTATATAACGGAAAAATTTGCTAAGCTTGGTGTTGACAGTGCACCTGGACAGGAGCTTCGTCAGAATGTAAGCAACCTTAAAATGATCGGAGACAAAATAGAGGGAATTCCGGTTGATTTTTCACATGGTGATGTAGATGCTTTCATGCCGACACCGGGCTGTTTTGAAATTTTTAAAAAAGGGTTTGAAAAAGGTGGATGTCAGGCATATACTGAGTATCGCGGAAAGGACTTTATAAGAGAACAGCTGGCAGCTGATCTTGCAGCATTTACAGGTGCACCGATAAGTGCAGCAGATGAGATCATCCTTACACCGGGAACCCAGGGAGCACTTTTCCTTGCTATGGGATCTATGATCGGAAGAGGAGATAAGGTTGCAATTGTTGAGCCTGATTATTTTGCAAACAGAAAGCTTGTAGAATTCTTCGATGGTGAACTCGTGCCGATCCAGATGGATTACATGAAGAGCACACAGGAGGCAGGCTTAAACTTAGATCAGCTTGAGGAAGCCTTTAAGAGCGGAGTTAAGCTCTTCCAGTTCTCAAATCCTAACAATCCTACAGGTGTTATTTTCTCTCATGATGAGATCGTAACAATAGCAAAATTAGCTGAAAAATACGGGGCATCACTTATCGTCGATGAGCTGTACTCAAGACAGATATTTGATAACCATCCTTATACACATTTGAGAGCTCAGAATATTGTAAATCCTGAGAATCTCATAACTATTATCGGACCTTCAAAGACTGAATCACTGAGTGGATTCCGCCTTGGTGCTGCATTCGGATCACCTAAGATCATTACAAGAATGGAAAAACTTCAGGCAATTGTTTCACTCAGATGCGCAGGCTACAATCAGTCTGTATTTGCAACCTGGTTCCATGAGCCGGAGGGCTTTATGAAAGAAAGAGTAGCGGCTCATCAGGCAATAAGAGATGATCTTTTATCACTCTTTAACAGTGCCGAGGGAATTACAGTACGTCCTACAGAAGGTGGAAGCTATATATTCCCGAGAGTAGAAGGACTTATTCCTAATATCAAGGATTTTACCAAAATCCTCAGAATGCAGGCTGCCGTTACGGTTACACCGGGAACAGAATTCGGTCCACAGTTTACAGACTGTTTCAGACTTAACTTCTCACAGGATCCGAAGAAGGCACACGATGCTATTGTCAGAACCTTACAGATAATCGAGCGTTATAGATAAGGAAAAGGATACGGGGGAAAAAAGAAAAGATGAAAAATGTAGGATTTTTAGGCTGCGGTAAGATCGGAAGGACAATGATGAATGACATCATTGAAGGTGGAGTACATAAGGTTCTCTTTGTTCAGGATCCTTTCTATGCAGATGAAAACGCATCATATGAAATAACAAAAAAAGCAGGAGACGAGCTCCTTGAAAAAACAGATCTTGTTATTGAGGCATCAATGGCAAGTGTCTTAAAGGAGAATTTTGATGACATAATCAAGCATTGTGATCTCATGGTTTTCTCTGTAACGGCATTTTCAGATGATGAGTTTTATCAGCATGCACTTGCAATGGCAAGAGAATATAAGAAAACTATTTATCTTCCGCACGGAGCAATTCTTGGAGTAGACGGCATCGCAGACGGCCGTGCAATTATAAATAAAGTAACTATAGTTACAACTAAGAGCCCTAAGAGTCTTGGACTTGATTCGGACAAGCTTGAAGTTGTATATGAAGGAAGCACAAGAGGAGCATGCAAAGCATTCCCGAGAAATGTAAATGTTCATGCAACATGTGCATTAGCAGGAATAGGCTTTGACAAGACCTATTCAAAGATTGTTGCTGACCCTTCCGTAAGCACGAATGCGCATGTCATTCATGTTGAAGGGGAAGGGATTGATTTTGAAATCCGTGTAAGCAGTGCCTCAAAAGGTGCTGTAACAGGAAAATATACACCATATTCTGCAGTTGCAAGTATGCACAAAGTTTTAGGAGATCACACAGAATTTAAATTTGTGTGAGGAAGGAAAGACAATGAATGTAGCAGAAGTACTTGTGAAATGTTTGGAAAATGAAGGTGTAGAATACATTTTCGGAATTCCCGGAGAAGAAAACCTTGATGTTATGAATGCATTGAGAGGTTCTTCTATAAAATTTGTTACTGTTCGTCATGAACAGGGTGCAGCCTTTATGGCCGATGTATATGGAAGACTTACAGGAAAAGCAGGTGTTTGTCTTTCAACACTTGGACCGGGGGCTACAAACCTTATGACAGGTGTTGCAGATGCAAACTCAGACGGAGCACCGCTTGTCGCACTTACAGGACAGGTTGGTACAGAACGTATGCATCTTACAACACACCAGTTCCTTGATCTTGTAGAAATGTTTAAGCCGGTTACAAAAAGGAGCAAGCAGATCATCCGCCCTGACACCGTAAACGAGATCGTCCGTATAGCATTTAAATATGCCCAGAGTGAAAAGCCGGGTGCTTCACATATCGATCTTCCGTGCAATATTGCAGGGATGGAGGTTCCTGAAGGACAGGCTACAGTTCCGATAACACCTGCACAGAAGCATGTCGAGTTCGCTGATTTCGAAAATATCGAGGATGCTGCAGCTCTTATCTTTAAATCTGAAAGACCTGTGATCCTTGCAGGACACGGAGCAGTAAGAGGAAATGCAGCAAATGCAATAAGAAGATTTTCACATGAGCTCAAGATACCGGTTGTAAATACAATGATGGCAAAGGGTATTGTTGCAGACGACAACGAATATTCTATGTGGACAGTCGGACTTCCTCAGGATGACTATCAGAATGTTGTTTTGAAGGAAGCAGATCTCGTGATCACAGTAGGTTATGATCTTGTAGAGTTTGCACCTCGTAAGTGGAATCTTGAAAATAACCACAGCATTATACATATCGATACAAGAGGAAATCATATAAATAAGCTTTATCAGCCTGATATCGAGGTTATCGGTGATATTTCTGATTCTATGGACAGGATCAGAAAGCGCTGCGGAAGAACAAAGGAATATCCGCGTTTTACCGAAATCCGCAAAAAGATGGATGAGGAATATAAAAGCTTTAAGGACGATATGAGCTTCCCGATGAAGCCTCAGAAGATCCTTTATGATATCCGTCAGGAAATGGGAAGAAATGACATCCTTGTTTCTGACGTAGGCGCACATAAGATGTGGATCGCAAGACATTATCGCTGTTATGAGCCAAATACCTGTATCATATCAAACGGATTTGCATCTATGGGAATCGCAGTACCGGGTGCAATCTCTGCTAAGCTTACATACCCTAGCAGAAAGGTTCTGGCTGTTACAGGTGACGGTGGATTTATGATGAACTGTCAGGAATACGAGACAGCTGTAAGACTTGGTGTTCCGTTTGTAACTGTTATTTTCCATGATGACAGCTATGGTCTTATCAAATGGAAGGAACAGGATAGATTCGGAGAGGATTTCTTCGTTGATTTCAAGAATCCTGATTTCGTAAAGTTTGCAGAAAGCATGCATGTTGCAGGATATAGAGTAACAAATGCAGAAGAATTCCCTGATATTTTGAAGGAAGCTTTTGCACAGAACAGACCTGCGATCATAGATTGCCCTGTTGATTACGGCGAAAATACAAAGCTTACCGGATATTTGAAGGATCTTTGCAGCGATCTTCAGAAGGATATGTGATCCATAAGTCAAAAGATCATTTGACTGCAGCATTATAAAAGTATAAGCAGCCCATAGATATACTCTATTTATGGACTGCTTTTATTATTGATTTTTTTAAAAATAAATCTGATCTAATTTGTTCTAAAAATTTTCCGATTTTATAAAATGTTACATTTGCAACAGAAAAAAACAAAGAGTTGCGCTATGCTAACTGATAAAGGGGCGTCTGTGACGCCTATGTTTTAACAATGGTGTTAGTTATAGCTAACGCAGAGATATAAAGGAGGAGATCTATGAAACAAAAGAGCAGATTGCAGTTCTCAAAGCGATTGCTTTCGTTTCTGTTAGTTGCTTTGCTGGCTTTGACACCTATCATAAGCCAGACAACAATCTATGCAGCTAATGAAGATGAAGTCAGTCAGTCTGAGGCTGCAGCTGAGTCAACAGATGAAAAAGATGCAGCAAATACAGTATCTGTATCATCTATGGAGGAAACGCAGGAAACAAGCGCTTCATCAATAACCGAAACTGAGGAAACAAAAGAAGAGTCTGATGAAAATGTTCAGACGCAGGAAGAAACAAAAGAGGTTTCTTTGGATTCCTCAGCTGATACAGACGAAGACAGCGCATCAGAAGATACAGATACAAAAGAAAGCAGTGAGGTATCAGATCAGACTGATGATGCAATAGAAGCACAGGCTGCCACAGACAGTGAGATTTACGGAAATGTATCTGATTATGCAGGTGCATGGAAGGAATCAAACTATGCGGCAGGAACATATACAGTAACAGCTAATTTGAGCATGCCAGGACAGTATAATCCTGTTTTGGCCGGTGTTACAGTTTATGCAAACAATCCTAATAATCCGTTTGGACCTGTACTCGATCCAAACGATCCGGCAGAAAATGTACAGAATTCTGCACCTACAACACCGCTTACAAGTAATGCAACACTTACAGTATCAGCGGACGGAACACTTACACTTACACTTCCTATTAAAAACCCTATATTTACTACACAGAAAATAGGAACAAGCAGCAATCTGGCTTTTACGGCAGAGAAGCTGGCAGGTCCATACACCTATGGCAGTAATTCAGTAGACAGCCGAATTTATAAGCTGACAGCTACACTCGGAAAGACTGACCTTAGTGAAGCAAGCGTAGCTACCTATATATTCAAGGGCAGTGAGCTTTATGCACTTCCTTTGGGACTTTCATTAAAGCCTACAGGAGATATCGCTCTTCAGCTGGATGTAGATCTTTCGGCAGTGACAAAGACTCTCGTTCCTGAAATTTCTGAGCTTACTTATACAGGAACAGAGCAGAGTGCTATCGCAGAAAGTGAGCTCTACACAGTAACAGACGGAGTTGCAAAAGCAACAGATGCCGGCGAGTACAGCGCAACTCTTACACTTACAGAGGCTGCAAAGACAGCAGGCTATGTATGGAAAAATTCTGATACAGATGAACTTACAGTAAACTGGTCTATCGGCAGAGCTGCACTTACCGCTTCTTATGTAAGTGAGAGTGTAAAGGCAAATGAAACACCGGAGCTTAAAGTAGAGGTGACAGGCTTTGTAAATGACGAAACAGCTGCAACGGCAGCAGATTACAAGGCTCCTACCGTGACAGTTCCCAAAGAGCTTGAGCAGGGACAGACATATGATCTTACGCCTGTAGGCGGTGAGGCGAAGAACTACAGCTTCACCTATAAGACAGGAAAGCTTACGGTAAGCGAAGAGAAAAATACACTTGCAGCCGGAACCTACAAGATCACAGCAAATCTTACGATTAAGGGCGAGAATAATCAGGTTATTCCAGGCCTTCAGATTTATCCGGGACAAAAGACATTCCCGCCGGTTGTGGCAAGTTTAATGAGTGCCAAGCTTGTAGTAACGGCAAGTGGAGAAAGATATATTACTCTGTATTTTCCGGTTTATGCGTCAGGTAGTTCGGGAGCAGAAGAAATTTTTACACTCCAGTCTATCGGAGACGGAACAAATGTTCATGTAACAGAGACAAAAAGGGCAGCAGGGCCTCATGCGCCCTATGGCACACATACAGACCGTATTGTAGAAGCGACATTCAAGGTGGATGATGCGTGCAACGAGTACACATTAGGTCAAAGCGTTCAGTTCCCGACTATTTTGATGAAAGACATGAATATGCAGATGCATCTCCTTGTGGATTGGAACAGTGCAGTTCGTGACTA
This sequence comes from bacterium, assembly GCA_963660835.1. Classification (GTDB taxonomy): domain Bacteria; phylum Bacillota; class Clostridia; order Lachnospirales; family Lachnospiraceae; genus Alectryocaccobium. The sequence goes on along the minus strand of CAVLAA010000013.1, from coordinate 12,646 downwards.
TGCAGAGCCGGAGGAAGGAACGGAAAGCTGGACAAAAACCTATATAGATGAAGCAAGCAAAGTTGTGATGACGGTTACAACGACGGAAAAATCTATAGGGGAAAAGCTTGCGGATGCGGTATTTACCGTCAAGAAAGAGACGAATGATATAAAGCTGGCAGAAATAAAAGAAGCTTTAACGCCCATGTACAATGGGAACTTTAGCTTCGATTCTTATGACCTGGCACTTGCAGACTCTGATGAAAAAGAGATTTCCATTTACGGCAATACAAAGGCGGAAGTTCAGTTCTCAACAGATGCGTCATCTACCGTTGATATTTACAGAAGCACGGGAACAGAATTTTCGGAAGTGAGTATACGTCAGACTGCAGAAGAGGGCAAGGTTGACTGTACGGTTACGGAAAAATTAGGATCCTTTGTATTAGTAGATTCCGGTGAGGCAGACCGTTGGTATAGTAAAACATATACAGACAGCACTACGGATGTGAATACGACAATCCATCTGACCAATAAAGCCAGTATGATTGATCTGATTGACTGCATTGCCTATTCAACCAAGGTTACGGAAAAGGAGAACGGAGACAAGGAATACAGCTTTGCTTATGCTTCTCCACTCGAAGCTATGATGGGAAGCAACCCGCTTGATATGTGGGATCAGGGTCAATGCTATGTGACCATGGATATACCTGCAGAAGAAGGCGCAAAATACTATTTTGTGATCGATGACGGAGTCAGAACCAACATTCAGGAGCTTCAGACGAAAACTTCTGATGGCAGGACTATTATAGATATCATACCAAAGAATCTAGAGGAAGATGGCAATTTTTATCTAGAGTCTCTTTATTACAAAACAAAGGGTACGACGGGGAATAAGACAGCATATGTATTGTCAACAAAGTCGGAAGCTAAGATTGCCTCACAGCCTATTTTAGACGGAAATAAATGTGTCTATACAGGAACGGCTCAGTCTGGCTATATCAAAGGGAACGATTATACGGTTGTTAGCGGCAACGAAACAGAGACTGATGCCGGCACTTATACCCTGGTGGTAAAGCCACAGGAGGGTTATACGTGGTTTGACGGAAGTACGAATGAAATAAGCATAGAGTGGGAAATCGAAAAGGCAAGCCTTCGTGTAAGTGCAGAGCAAACAACTTATCTTGCAGAAGTCGGTAAAATACCGGATATCAAATTTACCGTAGAGGGCTTTGTAAATGGAGAAACAGCGGAGACAGCCAAGGATTATGTAGAGCCCACGGTTGCACTTAGTGAAAAGCAGTTGGAACAGTTACAAGGGTCGGGGCGACGATTATTTCCTGTACAACTTTCTGATGCGTCTCCTAAAAACTATAAGTTTAGTTTGGTACAATCAATAGCTATCTATACTAAGATGACAGAGTGGCCGGATAATATCCAAACTGGAGCGGTAAATACTTACACAGGTACTAAGTGTCAAGACGGAATTGCTACCAATACAGCTATTTATAAAAAGCAAGGAACAAGCAAGGCAACAGATGTAGGTACTTACGAGGAGACGATCTCATTAAACAGTGCATATGTTGAGCTTGGCGGTACCTGGCCTGATGGCACAACAGATCCGGTGGAAGTTACTTGGAAGATAAATCCAGCCGTTCTGACAGCCTCTTATGCGGGTGAAACCATCGATGCGGATGGAACACCGGCTCTTAAGGTGGATGTGACAGGCTTTGTCAATAATGAGAGCGCTGAAACCATCGAGGGCTATGTGGCTCCGACAGTAACCGCACCTGAAAGCCTTGAAGCCGGCAAATCCTATGAGCTGACACCTGATGGCGGAACGGCAAAGAACTATACATATAATTACGTGGCAGGAACCCTTTCGGTGAATGCCAAGGAAGAGCCGACTCCCACCCCAACACCGGTTGACCCGACTGACGAGCTTGAACCGGGAACCTATCAGATCACAGCCAATGTGTATCTGCCGGGAGAATTAAATACTCAGCTTCAGGGTGTTACGGCTTACATGACCAATCCCAACAATCCGGTGGGCATCGGCGGTCATACCGGCATTCCGAATACACCGGTGGCAGATAATGCCAAGCTTATCGTAGGCAAAGACGGAAGCCGCACCATCGTGGTGGATCTTGTGAACCCGGTATTTACTCTTCAGAAGATTTCTTCAGGAGACAATGTGGAGGTTTTGGCAGCTCAGAGAGACAATGAGGTCTATTCCGGAAATACGGGAGTATCCAGAAACGGCAGGATCACAACCCTGTATCTGAAGCTTAAGGACAACAGTGGCACCTATCAGTTTGGTGACTGCACCGAGTTCCCGACGCTTCTTGAAACAGACTGGAATGTGCCTTTAAGAATGGGCGTTGACTTTACAAGTGCCAAGAAGCTTTCGGATGACAGCGAGGTCACACTTCCGGATAACGGCGGCAGTCAGGATCCTACAGCGACTGTAACACCGGCACCGACTGTCGAGCCTAACAACAATAACAATAATAACAATGGCGGAAGCGGTACAGTAGGCGGAGATAGCAGCAAGACAGAAAATACAGTAACCAAGCTTAAGCCCGGAACATATACTGTTACAGCGAATATCTGGTTCAACAAGGCAGATACAGGTCTTCCGATGAATCCGCATATTACAAGCAGTGTGTTCCCGCCAAAGGATCCGGTAAGCAAAAATGCAACACTGGTGGTTGATTCTAACAACCATGCATATGTAACCGTACCTATTGCAATCCAGTCTAAGGTAATGACTGTTCGTTCCATAAGCGGACTCAATATTACAGACATGAAAAAGAACGCAGACGGAGCGATAACAAGTATCACTATTGATCTTGGAATCCTTGAGAATCCGGATGCGGTTATCACCAAATCCTGCAATATTGATATCTGGATGGGAGAGCTTGCAATGTCCATCTCCGGCTTTGATAAGGAGCACAACTGGCCGGCTACATTCCAGCTTAATCTTTCGGGAGTAGCGACAGAGAGCGGAAGCCCGAGTGCAGACGGTATCATGGGCAACGGAGGACTTACAAACGGTGTAGCAACAGGTGACAGCACACCGGTAGTACCTTATGTATTGGTGCTTGCTGCAGCAGCTTTGGTTATCACTTTTGCCGTAAAGAAGAAAAGAAGCAGCAAATAAGCTAAATAAGGTATCACATATAAAATAATAAGCTATAAAGGGGCTGTCGCAATGCGGCAGCTCCAGTTAGATAAAATGAAAATCGGAAAGAGAAAAATATGAGAAGAAATTGGAAGCGTTTTGCAGCATGTGCAATGACAGCAGTAATGCTGGCAGGATTTTCGGCATGCAGTGCAGGAAGCAGCGAAAGCTCATCAGCCGTATCTGAAAGCACAGCTTCATCAGTAAGTGAAGCAGGCTCAGCATCAAGCACAGATGATGAGATATCAAGCGAAGTAAGCTCTATATCACAGGAGACAGAGCAGGAAAGTACGTCCATAACAAGTGAAAAAAGAGAGCTTATGGGAAGCACAGAGGCGACAGACGTAAATGTGGGACTTATCATGGGACCTCCGTCTATGGG
>CAVLAA010000013.1:0-9094 GCA_963660835.1 bacterium | reverse complement strand
CTTGGCTGGTTTTTAAATGAAGCAAAAAATGGCAACACGTATAACAATTATACAATGACTGTAGATGGCATAGATTACTCAGCTCTTGCAGCTTCATTAAATGAAAACACGTATCAGATAATTACATGTCCGTCAAATGTGGCAGCTATCCTTTATAACAACGAGGATCTTCAATGTGATGTAAAGGTAATAAGCATAAATAATACAGGCCTTCTTTATGTTGTAACAACAGATCCGTCAATACAGAGTCTGGAAGATCTTAAAGGGCGAACTGTATATTCTATAGGAGAAGGCGGTCCGCCGGAATATACCTTTGAATATCTTATGGATAAATCAGGCTTGGCTGATGATGTTAATCTTTCATTCAGATCTACACCTTTTGAGGTAGTAAATCTGCTTCAGGATGAGGAAAACAGCATAGCACTTCTTCCGCAGCCATTTGTAGAAGTAGCCAAGCTTTTGGTTGAAAACCTAAATGTACCTATAGATATAACTGCGCAATGGGATAAGTGGAATGCTGACAGCAAGGCTGAATCTATTACAACAGTGAGTGTAGTAAGAACTGATTTTCTTGAGCAGCACGAGCAGGCTGTTATGGAGTATCTGAAGCTTACCAAGCAGTCGACAGATTATACGCTTTCTCATGTAGAAGAGGCGGCGGCATGGACAGAGGAATTTGAAACATTTATGAATCCTGAGGTGGCAGTAGATGCTATTCCGCAGTGTAATATCTGCACACTTACAGGTGAAGAAATGAAGGAAAAGCTGAGCGGCTTTATCGATATTATGTACAATTTCAATCCGGATGCAGTAGGCGGAAAGATTCCGGATGATGACTTCTATTATATTCCTTTGGAGGAATGAGCATGGAATTTGAAATGAAGGACAAACCACAAAAGACACCCAAGGAAAAGCTCCAGACTGTACTCATTGTACTGTTCTGGCTTACTGTATGGGAGCTTGCAGACAGGATTATCCAAAACAGGATCGTATTATCAGGACCACTGCATATCATAACAGCTCTTAAGGAGCAGATAATGCAGCCGGACTTTCTTATGATATGCGCGACAAGCTTTGTCCGTATTGCTGCGGGATTTTTATTATCATTTGTGGTTGGTTTTCTTCTGGCACTTATGGCATATCACGTAAAGCTCATACGTATGTTTCTTGCACCTATCCTTGTTACGTTAAAGACAGTCCCTATGATCTCATTTGTGATCATGCTGCTTATATGGGTAGGAAATCAGGCGCTTACGATATATCTGTCCTTCCTTATAGTCCTGCCGCTTATATATACAAATACCTTGGCAGGTTTTGAGCATGTTGATCCGAATATGCTTGAGATGGCTAAGGTTTTCGGCCTTTCTCCGTGGAAGAAATTCCTGTATATATATCGGCCGGCATTTATGCCATTTCTCATAAGCGGATGCAAGGTTGCTCTTGGAATGAGTTGGAAATCCGGAATCATGGCAGAGGTAGTAGGAACACCTAAGCCATCAATAGGAAGAGAAATGTTTGCTGCAAAGCAATATCTGGCTACTGCAGATCTGTTTGCATGGACAGTTGTGGTTATCGTACTGAGTATTGTATTTGAAAAGCTTTTCCTTATCCTCATTAAGCAGGCGAACAGGCCTCTTGGAGGATGGCTTGGAAGGGAGGATAGGAATGCCTGTAAAAATAAGCAAGCTTAATAAATCCTTTGGAGACAATCATGTTTTAAGAAATCTTGAATTGGAACTTGATGACGGAGGCATATATTGCCTCATGGGGCCTTCAGGGATGGGCAAGACAACTCTTCTTCGGATTATTTTAGGACTTGAAAGAAAGGATTCCGGAACAATATATGGCATAGAACCCGAAAAGACAACAGCTATGTTTCAGGAGGACAGGCTTTGTCCTGTTTTGTCGGCAATAGAAAATGTGGCTCTGATATGCAAAAAAAAGCCAAATCGAAGAGATATAAGAAAAAGCCTTGAGGAGATATTGCCGGCTGAATGTCTTGATCAGCCTATATCTGAGCTTTCCGGTGGAATGAAAAGACGAGTTGCGCTTGCAAGAGCATTTTATGAAGAGGGATTGCTTGTTGTACTTGATGAGCCGTTTACCGGACTTGATACAGAAACAAAAAAGGAAGTAATAGGATATTTGCTTAAACAAAGAAAAGGGCGAATCCTGCTCGTTGCGACACACGGAGAGGATGATGCTTCTTTATTGGGAGCAGGTATCATCAGATTGGAAGAGATTCAAGAGGGACGTAAAAGCAATGGATGAAAAAGAACGATATTATGAAATGCTGAAAGCAAATTCTATTTTTAATGGGATTTCAAAGGATGCTTTTCCGGCGCTTTTAAAGGAACTTGGAGGATATTTTAAAAGCTATAAAAAACATGAAATCGTACGCTGCAAGGAGGAAAATCTTGCGGCAGTCGGAATTGTTCTTTCGGGAAGCATTCAGGCAAGCATGCCCAATACGGAGAAGGATCAGATAATAGAAAGATTTGAAGAGGGTGCAACCTTTGGAGAGGCCGCAGTATTCGGAAATCAGATCAGCCCGGTAGAAATAAGAGCAATAGAGCCGTCTGTACTTGTATTTCTTCCGGCAAAGGAAATCTTAAATGGATACAAAAATCCAAATATAGCCAAGATCGGAATGAATCTGCTGCAGGAAACTGCAAAAAAGACATTAAAGCTGAGTATGAAGATACGTATACTCAAGGAAAAAAGGCTTCGTGTGCGCATAATGATGTATTTAAAAAGTCTGCAGCCTGATGAAAACGGCATAATTACAATACCCTACAACAGAACCGATCTTGCTCAATATCTTGGAGCCAACAGAAGTGCTTTAAGCAGAGAGCTTGCCTTTATGACAGATGCCGGTCTTATAAGGATCGACAAGAAAAAAGTAAAAATACTAAATCCTATGATCTGGGAAATGATGCAGGAGGAAACCTAAATGATAGATACAAAAAAGAAGATGAGAGAAATTGTAAAGCAGGAGCCTTTATTCGGAGAATTTCTTGTATTTAAGGGATTTCCGTTTACAATAAAAAATCCTTTGACTGCACTTGTAAGCTTTGATCAGGTAGCTGAGCTGAAAAAGCTGGATAAGGAAGCTTTTTTAAGTGAATATGAGGACTGGAAGGCTGCAAAGACAAAGGAGTAACAGAAAATGTATACATTAGGAATAGACATGGGTGCATCCTCTGTGAAGCTTGCAGCACTTTCAAATGACAGGCTTGTATTTAAGACGTACATGCCGCACAATGGAAGCCCGGTAGAAATCCTAAAAAAAATGCTCGATGAATTGGATGAAAAGCTTTCTCTTATAAAATGTGAGAGCTTTCTGATAACAGGAAGCTCCGGTGATGTGCTTAGAGAGTATGATAAATCGCTTGATATATTTGAAAATATTCCATCTTTGGTACAGGGTGCTGAGCTGCTCATGCCGGATGCAGGATCTATTATCTCGATAGGCGGACAGAATGCCTGCTTTATAACAGGTATAGGCAGAGAAGGCGTACCCGATTTTGCTGTAAATGAAAGCTGCGCATCCGGAACAGGAGCATTTTTTGAGGATCAGATGGGGCGTCTTGGGCTAAGAATAGAGGATTATTCAAAGCTTACAAGAAATGCAGAAAGTATTCCGCGACTTTCGGGAAGATGTGCGGTATTTGCAAAGACAGATATAATACATAGACAGCAGGAAGGTGTGCCGGTCGAGGATATACTTCTTGGACTTTGCTATGCAATGGCAAGAAGCTATAAGAGTTCTATCGTAAAAGATTTAGAAATTGTAAAGCCTGCTGCACTGTCGGGTGCTGTTGTTTATAACGAAGGACTTATAAGAGCTTTAAAGGAAATATTTGAGCTTTCTGATGAAGAGCTTTTGTTTTCTGAGGATTCTGTCTATATTCAGGCAGCAGGTGCTGCAAGAGAAGCATCAAAAAGAAATAATGGAATAAAGCTATATGAGCTAAGAGAAATATTAAAAAGAGAGGCTATGACAGACACGCTTCCGATTCTTTCAAGACTTCCTATGGTATCTTATGCGGATTTTGTCAGCATAAATGAACCACAGCCTGACGAAAATGGAATGATAAATTGCTTTCTCGGAATAGATGTCGGATCAACAAGCACCAATCTTGTTCTCATAGATGAAGATGAAAGGCTTATCGATTATCAGTATTTGAGGACGCGCGGAAACCCTAAGGCGGCTGTTAAAGAGGGAATGGATAAGCTGCATGAAAAATACAAGGACAGCTTAAACATTCTTCGTACGGGAGTTACAGGCTCCGGCAGGGTTATGATCGGAAAATGGATAGGCGCTAAGACAGTCAGGGACGAGATAACCGCACAGGCAAGGTCAGCAGTAAAGACAGATCCGATGGCTGATACCGTTTTTGAAATAGGAGGACAGGATTCCAAGTATATTTCTATTGAAAAAGGCAGAGTCAAGGACTTTCAGATGAACAAGATATGCGCTGCAGGAACAGGCTCTTTTGTTGAGGAGCAGGCAGCAAGGCTTGGCATACCGCTTATGAAGTACGGAGAACTGGCACTTGCAGCAAATAAGCCTGTCGATCTGGGAGAGCGCTGTACGGTATTTGTAGAAAGTGCGATTCATACGGCTCTTTCAAAAGGAGCAAAAAAAGAGGATATAGCAGCCGGTCTTTGTCTTTCAGTAATAAGAAATTATCTTCATAAGGTAGTAGGTACAAGGAAAGTAGGAGAGCATATTGTGCTTCAGGGCGGTGTTGCCTACAATGCAGGAATCGTAGCTGCGTTCAAATATTATTACGGTGACAGGATAACAGTATCGCCATACTTTCCTGTCAGCGGAGCTGTTGGCGCAGCACTGCTTGCATTAGAGGATCTGAAGGCTGAAAATAAAGGAAAGAATAGAAAGGCTTCTGACGAAACTGAGCTTGAGATGAATTATAATTTTTATAAAAGAAGCAAGGAGTTGTTTCTTGAAAATTATGACGGAAAGCTTACAGAGGGCAAAAAGACGGTCGGGATCCCAAGATGTCTTATGATGCATAAGCTTTTTCCTATGGCAAATGCATTTTTTACGAATCTTGGATATCAGGTCTTGTTGTCAGATGAGACAGATGAGGATATGATCAGAACTTCACAGCAAACGGCAAAGGGCGAGGAGTGTTATCCTGTCAAATTAATACACGGACATTTTAAGCAGCTTGCCGATGCAGGTGTTGATTATATATTTATGCCGTCTATGAGAACAATAAGACATGTATGCTCAAAGGTTGAACATAATTATGCCTGCCCTTATATGCAGTCAGCACCAAGGCTGGTCGCAGAAGCACTTAAACTTGATGAAAAAGGGATCACGCTTTTAAGCCCTGTCTTGGATATGGACTTTGGACAGGAAATGCTTGCATCAGCAATGCTGAAGCTTGGAGAAGAACTGAATAAGACTCCGGAGGAAACAGCAGTTGCAATGCTTGCTGGCGGATTTGCCGTAAATGAATTTACAAGAAAAACAGAGGAGCTGGGAGATGAGCTTATAAATTCTCTGAAGCCTGGTGAAAAGGCACTTGTACTTGTAACAAGAAACTATGGCATAGAGGATCCTGTATTAAATATGGGAATACCGGATGAGCTTCTAAAAAGAGGCTACAAGATACTTACGCTTTCTCAGCTGCATGCACACAGCCTTGATGTTTCAGAGCAATATCCGGGCTTGTATTGGCCGTTCGGACAGCATATCTTATCGGGAGCAAAGATCATACGTGAGACTAAAGGCCTTTATGCGGTTTATCTTACCAATCACGGCTGCGGACCGGATACAATGATATCGCATCTCTTTAAGGAGGCTATGGACGGTAAGCCATATCTTCAGATCGAGGTTGATGAACATTTTTCAAAGGTAGGCGTTATAACAAGGATTGAAGCATTTCTAAACAGTCTTGAGTCTGATGAGGATAAAGAAAAATATGCAGATGTTCCTAAGGTATCAATGCATCAGATACTTGAAAGAGACAAGCCTGCAGCAATACCCGGCTATGGATTTTACAGCAAAATATTTGCCAAAATGCTTAAAGCAGACGGATATGACGTAAGGATATTAAAAGCAGATGAAAATGCACTTGAGATGGGAAGAGGTGAAACTACATCAAAGGAGTATTTTACATTTACAATGCTCCTCGGCATGGTACTTAAGGGGGCATCCGAGTGTGAAGATCTGCAGATGATCCTTCCGGCTTCCGAGGGTGCGGATGCAGACGGACAATATTGGCGGGTAATAAGAAGTATTCTTGACGAAAAAGGTTATTCAAATGTAAAGCTGATCCCTATTGTATTTGAGCAGCTTTTAAGGTCTGATCATCTTGCAGGTTATAAAATGCCTTGCAGAGATAAGCTTTTTAAGAAGCTTATATTAGGCGATCTGTATTATATGACTCCTATATATGAGAGATGCAAAATTTTTGAAGAATTGGATTTAGAAAAAGAACTCTCATGGGATGAAATAAAAAGCCTTGCAGGACATATAGGAAAAGCCATAGAAGAGCCACAAGATAAATATACTCAGAGAGCATCACTTGGAATTACCGGTGAATGGCCTTTGGTATATGAAGATGCTTTAAGCAGCAGCTTTTGGACAAAGCTTGAAGAAAGAAATTACAGGCTTTATCGCATGCCATTTTCCGAATACCTTTATTTTCTGTGGAAGGACGAGATCCTGGAGGAAGAAAGATTCGGGGATATGCTTGATAAAAAAAGCTTTGATATATCCGATAAAGAGTGGCTCGATAAATGCAGAGAGCAGATAAATGAGCTGAATATACTTTTAGGAGAAGCATCTTCATTTGCTGATGATCCTGATAAACTGCTTGAAATTGCCGATAAAGGGCTTGGAAGATATGCGGGAGCAGGCGGACGATATAGATTTGCAAAGGCAGTTGACTTTTCAGAAAATAAAAATGGAACCATTTTGGCAGCATCTATGTATGAAAATACAGAGATCTTACTAAATCTGAAAACAGCAGATGCAAAGAGAGGACCAATGCTTTCATTGGAATTTGACGGAGTCATGAATAAAGGAATGCAGGAGAAGCTTGAGTCATTTCTTTATTATATATGAGAGTATGGAGTATTATGACAGAAAAAGTATATAAAATATCAGATGAAAATGCACCGATAGAGGGTTTAACTATTTCAAAGGCAAGCTCGATTTCAAAGATATCAAAGATTACATATTTCTCACTTGGTGAAGGAACAGACATTTCGCCGGAAGCATATCCAAATCTTCAGATGTATATTGTAAATGGCGGAGAAGGATTATTTAAGGTGGGAAATAAGGAAAATCTGAATGTCAAAGAGGGCGATATGATCATTGTGCCTCCAAATAGGCTTTGTGGAGTTTCAACTCAAAAGGGTTTAGTTTATACGGAAATAATTCCGGGAAAGGATGTTAACATGAACAAGATTATTAAGGCAGGAGAGGTATTAAAAATAGCAGAGCTGCTTCCTTATAAGAAGGACAGCATTGTAAATATGGATGTTGTTTCAAATGACAGTATGAAATATGTGCTCATGGCATTTGACGAGGGAACAGGACTTACACCTCACAGAGCTCCGGGTGATGCAATAGTTTTTGCACTTGACGGTAAGGCTGTTATCGGCTATGAGGGTAAGGATTATGAGATCAAGGCAGGCGAGCAGTTTAGATTTGAAAAGGGTGGCTTGCATAGTGTAACAGCAGACGGAAAATTTAAGATGGCTTTGCTGCTTGTATTTTGACCAAATTATATTAAAGAAGAGAATAGACTTATTTCACAAATAGAGAGGGTGCCACATAAATGCGGCACCCTTTTAGTAGTGTAATGTGTATTAAAAAATAGGAATTATCAATTTATTTGTTAGCTATGGCACTCTTTAAAGCAACCGGGCTGGTTCCAAAGCTTACCTGCTCTGCAGTAACTATCATAGAAGCGTTTTTGATGAAGTATTTTTTGATACGCTCACCTAATGAAATATGGCTGTTTCTTGTGTTATTAACTACTGCATTATTTTTAATTGCTATTGTACTCATAATTATCTCCTTCCTGATGCTTTTACCGCATCATTAAAATAAATGTAAAAGTTTTGATTAAAAACTTATATCTTCTTGCTTATTAATTTGTTTTTAAATTTGTGTTTTATGTTTTCTTGTTTTCTTTATGCCTGTATAATAAACTTCATAAGCATATTATTCCAGTGCGGTAATTATCGCGTTTTACGATGATATTGACTTTTTTAAAATATTTCACAGTCAAACAGATATTCGCAATTGAAGCAGGGGACTTTCTTGGAACAGTTAAATAAGGCATCAGGTTCATTTCTGAATCTGATGCCTTATTGCAGTAGATGATAATTATCAGAGCCATCCCATAGCCCAGCGGAAATTAATGTTATTACACATGGTTACAAAAATTAAAATTATAATAAGTACGACCAATACTCCTAATAGTTTCTTCATGACAGTTCCTCCTATAAATGAATTGCTAGTGCATTGTTTCATAAACAACCAGCTGTTTTATGTCATGAATGATATATCAGGTTATCTGCAGATTTTTGTACATGATAGTTTAATATGGAATCCTTCTGAATTCTGACGGACTTATCCGTTCCTGTTTTTTAAAGGCTCTGGCAAAGTGCGATGCACTGTTGAAGCCGCATAATTCGCTGATCTCCTCAACACTTTTTGATGTGGTAAGCAAAAGCTGCTTTGCCTGACGAAGCCGGAATAATAAAAGAAATCCATGTGGAGTATATCCGGTATATTTAAAAAAGCTGCGGATAAAGTGTGAGATACTAAGTCCGCACAAGCCGGCAAGAAGATTAAGGTCCATTTCCTCACTGTAATGCCTTGTGATATATGAAATTGCCGGATAAAGCGGATGCTCAGAAGGCGGAGAGGCACTGTCAGGCATTGCCATACAGCTTAAAATATGGGCAATGCTGGCTGAAACCAAATGCTCGTTAATGACTGCATTTTGAAGAGCAGCAAGCATAGAGGAAAAAGAGTGCTTAAGACTCCTGGTTCCGTCAAAGATCAGGCCGGTTTTTTCATATAGATAATTGACATAGC
>CAVLAA010000012.1:8616-35767 GCA_963660835.1 bacterium | reverse complement strand
GAGATGGCCCATATGAATCAGAGCAAATATATTCTGGATGAGTTCGCTGAAAAGCTTTCTGATATATCTTCTGTTGAAAAAGCACCGAAGGTTGAAGGCAGAAGCATGACTATGGTCCTTGTAGAAAAACGTAAAGGATAATTAAGGAGGTAATTATTATGCCAAAGATGAAAACAAGCAGAGCAGCAGCTAAGCGCTTTAAAGTTAGCGGTTCAGGAAAATTAGTACGCAGCAAAGCATATAAAAGCCATATTCTGACTAAAAAGTCTCAGAAGAGAAAACGTAATCTCAGAAAGCAGATTGAAGTTGACTCAACAAACGTAAAGAACATGAAGAAGATTTTACCTTACATGTAATCCATGAGACAGGAGGAAATATAAAATGGCAAGAATTAAAGGCGGATTAAACGCAAAGAAAAGACATAATAGAACTCTTAAACTTGCAAAAGGTTATAGAGGAGCAAGAAGCAAACAGTATAGAGTAGCAAAACAGTCTGTTATGCGTGCACTTGCAACAGCATATGCCGGACGTAAGCAGAAAAAGCGTCAGTACAGACAGCTTTGGATCGCCCGTATCAATGCTGCATGCAGAATGAACGGACTTTCATACAGCAAGTTCATGTATGGATTAAAGCTTGCAGGACTTGAATTCAACAGAAAAGTACTTGCAGATATGGCAGTTAATGACAAAGAAGGATTTGCAGTACTTGCTGAAACAGCAAAGGCTAAATTAGCTTAATAAAATATAAAGATTACAAGGATGTGTCGTATATAATGCAGCACATCCTTTTTTTGTGCAGTAACCTATGATTTACTTTTATGACTATATTGTCGACAAATAGTGAATGAGAGTGTATAATTCTCTACGTAATTGTTTAAAGCGATTCAAAACAGGTTTAAATAAGGAGTCATCGCAATAAATGAAGTTTCTGCAAAAGCTTGAAAAGAAGTTTGGCAAGTATGCTGTCAAAAACCTCACAAGATATATCATTATAGCTTATGTTATAGGATATTTCATTGTAATGATCAGTTCTGTAACCAATGCTAATCTGCAGCTGTGGATCACTCTTAATCCCGGACTTATAATGGAAGGACAGATATGGCGTTTGGTATCTTGGGTGCTTATTCCACCGTCAAATATCAGTATCCTTACAGTTATCATGCTGATATGCTATTATCAGCTTGGCACTCTTTTGGAAAGAGTCTGGGGCGATTTTTATTATAATATATATATTTTCTTTGGACTTTTCATGACTGTAGTCGGAGCATTTATAATGTATTACGTATCGCCTATCGGAGCATATGTGATAACAATGAGCGGCGGATTAACATTTTCGACATATTATGTCAGCCTTTCTATATTTCTTGGATTTGCACTTACATTTCCTGAAGAAAAAATGCTTTTATTTTTCTTTATACCTATAAAGATAAAATATCTTGCGATTTTTGATGTGGCATATTTAACATATCTTATGATAATAGGAAATTGGCTTATCAGAGTTCCGATCATCTGCTCGCTTGCTTCTACGATCATTTTCTTTATTATGACGAGAAAAGCTAAATTCACAAGAGCACGGACTGCTGCAAAGGACAAAAAAAGAGCGCAGGAATTTAAAAGAGCCATGAGTGCCGGACAGGTTTCAGGGGGCGCAATGCACAAGTGTACTATATGCGGTCAAACTGAAAAGGATAATCCGGAGCTTGAATTCAGATATTGTTCAAAATGCTCGGGAAATCATGAATACTGTCAGCATCATTTGTTTACTCATCAGCATATAAAATAATATGAATATTAGGGAATATTAATTACGAGGAGATAAATAAGATTATGAAAAAAACATTTATTACAAAAGAAAAGATCGAGGAGATCGCAGCTAAGATACCTACACCTTTTCATGTATATGACGAGGCCGGGATCAGAAAGAATGCCGAAAATGTAAAAAAAGCTTTTTCGTGGAACAAAGGCTTCCGTGAATATTTTGCTGTAAAGGCTACTCCGAATCCTGCATTAATAAAAATATTAGGTGAGTATGGATGCGGATGCGACTGCTCATCTGCAACAGAGCTTATGCTTTCAAATGCAATGGGATTTACAGGAGACAAGATAATGTTTTCGTCAAATGTTACACCTGACAGCGAATACGCACTTGCAAATGAATATGGTGCGATCATAAATCTTGATGATATCACACATATTGACAGCCTTGAGAAAACTCTTGGATATATACCTAAGAAAATAAGCTGCCGTTATAATCCGGGCGGACTTTTCAAAATTTCAAATGATATTATGGACAATCCCGGAGATGCCAAGTACGGAATGACAACAGAGCAGATATTTGAGGCATATAAAATATTGAAAGCAAAGGGCGCGGAGGAATTTGGTATTCATGCATTTCTTGCAAGCAATACAGTTACAAATGATTATTATCCGATGCTCGCAGAGGTATTGTTTAAGCTTGCGGTAGAGCTGAAGGAAAAGACAGGCTGTCATATAACCTTTATTAACCTGTCAGGAGGAGTTGGAATTCCTTATAAGCCTGATCAGGAGTCAAATGATATCCTTGCAATTGGCGAAGGTGTTCGTAATGTATACGAGAAGGTTCTTGTGCCGGCCGGAATGGATGATGTTGCACTGTGCTGTGAGATGGGACGTTTTATGATGGGACCGTACGGATGTCTTGTTACAAAAGCAATACACGAAAAACATATCTATAAAGAATATATAGGCGTAGATGCCTGTGCTGCAAACCTTATGAGACCGGCTATTTACGGAGCGTATCATCATATAACAGTCGCAGGAAAAGAAGATGCTCCATGCGATCATGTTTATGATGTAACAGGCTCTCTTTGCGAGAACTGTGATAAGTTTGCGATTGACAGAAATCTGCCTAAAATCGATATGGGAGATTACCTTATCATTCATGATGCCGGTGCACATGGACATTCCATGGGATACAATTACAATGGAAAGCTTAGATCGGCAGAAGTGCTTCTTAAAACGGACGGAAGCTTCGAGATGATAAGAAGAGCCGAAACTCCGAAGGACTATTTTGCAACACTTGATTTTACAGACGAATATAAGAAAATGTTTGGTGAAAATTAATGCAGGATAATGTTGATAAGGCAGAAGGAGTATTTATAGCCGATACAGCGCGTGTTGTAGGAAATGTAAAAATCGGTGAAAACTGCAGCATTTGGTACGGCGCAGTTGTAAGAGGAGACGAAGCACCTATTCATATAGGAAGAAATACAAATGTACAGGACAATTGTGTTATCCATGCAGATAAGGGCTTTGATGTTGAGATCGGAGCTGATGTGACTATAGGACATGGAAGTATAGTACACGGATGCAGGGTTGGTGATGGTTCTCTTATAGGTATGGGAGCTATAATACTTAACGGAGCCATAATAGGCAAGGATTGCCTCATTGGCGCCGGAGCACTTGTTACAGGGAAAAGTAATATTCCTGATAAAAGTCTTGTGATCGGAAGTCCTGCAAAGGTAAAACGAAGCCTTACGGATGATGAGATAAGACAGCAGCATGAAAATATAGAAATGTATGTGCGGCTCGCAAAGGATTACATGAAATGAAGCATATACGGCGCTTTTGTCGGCGCATAGCAGTAAAAATGATTTGGAACGAAGAGGATCCGGATCAGGCCTTGATGATGCAGGAGAAGCATCAGAAAAGAGGAAAAATGGAAGAAAGCAAGTTTCATATAAAAGTAAAGACAACGTTGCTTACGATTGCTTCATGGGCTGAAACAATTATTTCGATAATACTTGTCGCTACGATCATTATGCTGATTACAGGCCTTATATATTTTATCGTAAAACAAGGTCCGGCAGCTATGATCGAAGGTGAAGATATACGTGGAATGCTGCAGCGGTTTTTTGAGGTGGTTATCTGCGTTGAGTTTGTAAGAATGCTTATAAGACATTCGGTTGTCAGTGTCGTCGAGATAATCCTCTTTTCGATTGCAAGAGAAATGATAGCTGAGGTGCAAAGCCCGGTTGAAACCATAGTCCTTATAGGCGCGCTGTTCGGACTTATGGTAATAAGAAAATACTTCCTGCTTCCGGAGGACAAGGTCAAGACAAAAACAACACTGGATGACGACTAAAATGCTAATGAATGCAAGAGCGAAATTTTGTGAAAAATTTACAAAATTTCTTCTTGCATTTTTTTTACTTGTCAAGTATAATCTTTGATGTTGTGGCATGAAAGCTATGAAGCGAGAGGTTGCTGTTAAAATGACAGGTAATTCCGTGGAGCAAATGTCCGTTCAAGAAACTGGCGACAAGTCACTGTACAATTAAACAATGTCCACTGTAAGAGTGGAAACAACGTGCGGATCTTTAGGACACGCACGGAGAAGTGTACAGTCACCGCTTGTCGTACTTAAAAGTGCGAATAGGAGGCGACTTTTTTTATGGCGAATCAGATTATGAGAATCATCTTAAAGGCATATGATCATCAGTTAGTGGATGCATCAGCTGCAAAGATCGTGGAGACAGTTAAGAAGAATGGTGCTGCAGTAAGCGGACCTGTACCTCTTCCTACTAAGAAGGAAGTAGTTACAATCCTTCGTGCGGTTCACAAATATAAAGATTCACGTGAGCAGTTCGAGCAGAGAACACACAAGAGACTGATCGATATTGTAACACCTACACAGAAGACAGTAGATGCTCTTTCAAGACTTAATATGCCGGCTGGTGTTTTCATCGACATAAAGATGAAAAATAAATAATAGCCAAGCTAAAAAATGAGACCGGCTAAACCTGCCGGAAACATTTTTGATAAATGCTATCAAGTTAATCGATATAGAAGTAATAGCTGAAGCTTATTCCACTTATATCTGTTAACTAGAATGAACTCCCCGAATGGGGCGTTCCGCTGTAGAAAAACAGGAGGAAAACGAATGAAGAAAGCAATTTTAGCTACAAAAGTTGGAATGACTCAGATTTTCAACGAAGATGGAGTTCTTACTCCGGTAACTGTGCTTCAGGCTGGACCATGCGTAGTTACTCAGGTTAAGACAGTTGAGAATGACGGATATGATGCAGTCCAGGTTGGATATGCAGACATCCGCGAGAAACTTCTTAACAAACCTGAAAAAGGACAGTTTGACAAGGCTGAGGTACCTTACAAGAGATATCTTCAGGAATTCAAATTCGAAAATGCTTCAGAGTATGAAGTAAAGCAGGAGATCAAAGCAGATATCTTTGCTGCAGGAGATAAGATCGATGCTACTGCGATCAGCAAAGGTAAAGGATTCCAGGGCGCTATCAAACGCCATGGACAGTCAAGAGGACCTATGGCTCACGGTTCTAAATACCATCGTCATGCAGGTTCAAACGGTGCTGCTTCTGACCCAAGTAAAGTATTCAAAGGCAAAAAGATGCCGGGACATATGGGACATGTACAGGTTACAGTTCAGAACCTGGAAGTAGTACGTGTCGATGCCGAAAACAATCTGTTGCTCGTTAAAGGTTCTGTACCGGGACCAAAGAAATCCCTTATTACTATACGCGAGAGCGTAAAGTCAATAGGCTAAGCCTTATAGAGGAAAGGAGGAACACTTTAGATGGCAAATGTAGCTTTGTATAATATGGAAGGCGCAGAAGTAGGAACTGTTGAGCTTTCCGATTCAATATTCGGTGTTGAGATCAAAGAAAACCTGGTTCATCAGGCAGTTGTTCTTTATCTTGCAAATCGTCGTCAGGGAACACAGAAAGCAAAAACTCGTTCTGAAGTAAGCGGCGGCGGAAGAAAACCGTGGAGACAGAAAGGAACCGGTCATGCAAGACAGGGTTCAACAAGATCACCACAGTGGACAGGCGGCGGAGTTGTATTCGCACCGGTTCCGAGAGATTATTCATTCAAGATGAATAAGAAAGAGAAGAGAATTGCTCTTAAATCAGTTCTCACATCAAAAGTTCAGGAGAATAAGTTCCTTGTACTTGATGAGCTCAAACTTGATGAGATCAAAACAAAGAAAATGCAGAAGGTATTAGACAACCTCAAAGTAGGAAAGGCTCTTGTTGTTATTACAGACGACAGCGAGAATGTTGTTAGATCAGCAAAGAACATTCCTGGAGTTGAGACAGCATCACCGAGCACGATCAATGTATATGACATCCTTAAGTATGATACAGTGATCGCTACTAAGAGCAGTGTTGCAGCAATTGAGGAGGTATATGCATAATGGCAAACATTCAGTATTATGATGTTATTTTAAAGCCGCTCGTAACAGAGAAGAGCATGGCAGAAATGTCAGAAATGAAATATTCCTTCCTTGTAAATCCGGAAGCAAACAAGACAATGATCAAAGAAGCTGTTGAAAAAATGTTCGACGGTGTAAAGGTTGCTAAGGTCAATACAATGAACCTTGACGGCAAGACAAAACGTCGTGGAATGACTTTCGGAAAGACAGCAAAGAGAAAGAAAGCAATAGTTACTCTTGCTGAAGGAAGCAAGGAAATCGAGATCTTCCAGGGTCTTTAATTCCGAAGCCGGTTTGGCTTAAATATGTGCAGATATGCACGAGAATCATATCAATGGCATGAGCGGGCAGCTTA
This sequence comes from bacterium, assembly GCA_963660835.1. Lineage (GTDB taxonomy): Bacteria > Bacillota > Clostridia > Lachnospirales > Lachnospiraceae > Alectryocaccobium. The sequence goes on along the minus strand of CAVLAA010000012.1, from coordinate 29,186 downwards.
TGCAAAACGAAAGGAGATACCGTAATGGGAATCAAAACCTATAACCCATATACACCGTCACGCAGACAGATGTCAGGTTCTGATTTTTCAGAGATAACAAAATCAACTCCTGAAAAATCACTTGTTGTTTCTTTAAAGAAAAATGCGGGACGTAATGCTCAGGGTAAGATAACCGTCAGACACAGAGGCGGTGGAAATAGAAGAAAATACAGAATTATCGACTTTAAGAGATATAAAGACGGAATACCTGCTACAGTTAAATCAATCGAGTACGATCCAAACCGTACAGCAAACATTGCTCTTATAAGCTATGTTGATGGTGAAAAAGCATATATCCTTGCTCCGGAAGGACTTAAGGTTGGAATGACAGTTATGAGCGGATCAGGAGCAGAAGTTCGTGTAGGAAACTGCCTCCCGATGTCAGACATCCCTGTTGGTACACTTGTACACAACGTTGAGCTTCATGCAGGCAAGGGCGGACAGCTCGTTAGATCAGCAGGAAACTCAGCTCAGCTTATGGCTAAAGAAGGAAAGTATGCAACACTTCGTCTTCCTTCAGGTGAAATGAGACTTGTTCCTATTAACTGCAGAGCTTCAATCGGAACAATCGGAAATGGTGATCACAGCCTTATTAATATCGGTAAGGCAGGAAGAAAACGCCATATGGGAATCCGCCCGACAGTTCGTGGTTCTGTCATGAACCCGAATGACCATCCACACGGTGGTGGTGAAGGACGTGCACCGATCGGACGTCCGGGTCCATCTACTCCTTGGGGCAAGCCTGCTATGGGTCTTAAGACAAGGAAGAAGAATAAACAGTCTAACAAGTACATCATCCGTAGAAGAGATGGAAAACAGCTGAGCAAATAAGGAGGAAGTAAAATGTCTCGTTCACTTAAAAAAGGACCTTTCGCTGACGAAAGTCTCTTAAAGAAAGTTGATGCAGCAAACGCATCAGGCGACAAAACAGTAATTAAGACATGGTCCCGCCGTTCAACTATTTTCCCTTCATTCGTGGGACATACAATAGCTGTTCACGACGGACGTAAGCATGTACCTGTATATGTTACAGAAGATATGGTAGGACATAAACTCGGTGAGTTCGTTGCAACAAGAACTTACAGAGGACATGGCAAAGACGAGAAGAAGTCAAGATAAGGAAAGGAGGTAATATAAATGTCAAAAGGACATAGAAGTCAGATCAAACGTGCAAGAAACGCAGAGAAGGATACAAGACCATCTGCAAAACTTTCATTCGCAAGAATTCCTGTTCAGAAGGCATGCTTCGTACTTGATGCAATTCGCGGTAAAGACGTTGAAACAGCAGTCGGTATACTTGCCTACAATCCAAGATATGCCTCCGGCGTTATCAAAAAGCTTCTTGAGTCTGCAATAGCAAACGCAGAGAACAATAACGGCCTCAGCAAATCGGATCTTTATGTAGCAGAGTGCTATGCAAACAAAGCACCTACAATGAAGAGAATCCAGCCAAGAGCTCAGGGTAGAGCTTACAGGATTGAAAAACGTACAAGCCACATTACAATCGTGTTGGATGAGAAGGAATAAGGAGGTCTAGAATGGGTCAGAAAGTTAATCCGCATGGATTAAGAGTCGGTGTTATCAAAGATTGGGATTCCAAATGGTATGCTGAGAAAGATTTCGCTGACTGCTTAGTAGAAGATTATAAGATCAGAAATTTTCTGAAAAAGAGATTATACAGCGCAGGCGTATCACGCATTGAAATCGAAAGAGCTTCCGAAAAAGTTAAAGTTATCCTTTATACTGCTAAACCGGGTGTTGTTATCGGAAAAGGCGGCGCTGAAATAGAAAAAGTTAAAAATGAGCTTGCAAAGCTTATCGATAAAAAAGTGTTCATCGACATCAAGGAAATTAAAAGACCTGACAGAGATGCACAGCTTGTTGCAGAGAATATCGCACTTCAGCTTGAAAACCGTATTTCTTTCCGTCGTGCAATGAAGTCAACAATGCAGCGTACAATGAGAGCAGGAGCTCAGGGAATTAAAACATCAGTATCAGGACGTCTTGGCGGTGCAGATATGGCTCGTACAGAGTTCTACAGCGAAGGAACTATCCCGCTTCAGACTCTTCGTGCAGATATCGACTATGGTTTTGCAGAGGCAGATACCACTTATGGTAAGGTCGGAGTAAAAGCATGGGTTTACAACGGCGAAGTACTTCCTACCAAAGGAGCTAAGGAAGGGAGCGATAAATAATTATGTTAATGCCTAAGAGAGTTAAACATCGTAAACAATTCCGCGGATCCATGAAGGGAAAAGCATTAAGAGGAAATAAGATCAGCAATGGTGAATTTGGACTTGTAGCATTAGAGCCATGCTGGATCAGATCAAATCAGATCGAAGCAGCCCGTATCGCAATGACACGTAATGCAAAGCGTGGCGGTCAGGTATGGATCAAGATATTCCCGGACAAGCCTGTAACAGCAAAGCCGGCTGAGACTCGAATGGGTTCAGGAAAAGGTAGCGTTGAATACTGGGTAGCAGTAGTTAAACCGGGTCGCGTATTATTTGAGATTGCCGGAGTTCCGGAAGAAGTTGCTCGTGAGTCATTACGTCTCGCTATGCATAAGTTACCATGTAAATGCAAGATAGTATCTCGTGCAGATCAAGAAGGCGGTGATAACAGTGAAGAGTAATAAATTTATGGAAAATCTCATGACTAAATCAGCAGCTGAGCTTAACGATGAGTTAACAGCAGCAAAGAAGGAACTGTTCAACCTGAGATTCCAGAATGCCACCAATCAGCTTGACAATACAAGCAGAATCAAAGAGGTGCGCAAGAACATTGCTAGAATTTCAACTGTAATTGCACAGAAGGCAAATACAGCCAACTAAGCACTGATTTGGTAAGTGAAAGGAGACAATCGTGGAAGAAAGAAATCTTAGAAAAACACGTGTCGGTAAAGTCGTAAGTGACAAGATGGATAAAACAATCGTTGTTGCTATCGAAGACCACGTAAAACATCCGCTTTACAAGAAAATTGTAAAGAAAACATATAAATTAAAAGCCCATGATGAAGAAAATACTTGCCGTATCGGTGATACAGTAAAAGTCATGGAGACCAGACCTTTATCAAAAGATAAGAGATGGCGCTTAGTAGAAATAGTAGAAAAAGCTAAATAACTTTTGAGTGCAATAGGAGGAATACCAGTATGATCCAACAGGAAAGCAGACTTAAAGTTGCTGATAATACCGGTGCTAAAGAAATTCTTTGCATTCGTGTTATGGGCGGCTCAACAAGAAGATATGCAAGTATCGGTGATGTAATAGTAGCTACTGTTAAAGATGCAACACCAGGAGGTGTTGTTAAAAAAGGTGATGTAGTTAAGGCCGTAGTAGTTCGTACCGTTAAGGGCGCACGTCGTAAAGACGGTTCTTATATCCGTTTCGATGAGAACGCAGCTGTTATCATCAAGGATGACAAAACACCAAGAGGAACCCGTATTTTTGGACCGGTTGCAAGAGAACTTCGTGAGAAACAGTTTATGAAGATTGTTTCACTCGCACCGGAAGTATTATAGGAGGACGGCCATGTCAGTAAAGATTAAAAAAGGTGATACGGTCAAAGTCATTGCCGGAAAAGACAAGGATAAAGAAGGTAAAGTTCTTGTGGTTGAACCAAAGAAAAACCGTGTTATCGTTGAAGGCGTGAATGTAGTCACCAAACATACAAAACCAAGTGCTAGCAATCAGGCCGGCGGAATCGTATCAAAAGAAGCTCCGATAGATCTTTCTAATGTTATGTACCTTCATAAAGGTAAAGCCACTCGTATAGGATACAAGATGGACGGAGATAAGAAGGTTCGTATCGCTAAGTCCACAGGCGAAGTATTAGATTGAGCAGGGAGGTAGACTAAATATTATGAGTAGATATAAAGATTTATACAAGAATGAAATCGTCGATGCAATGACGAAGAAATTCGGATATAAAAACATAATGCAAGTTCCGAAGCTCGATAAGATCGTTGTCAATATGGGTGTTGGCGAAGCAAAGGAAAATTCAAAGGTTCTTGATTCAGCTGTAAGTGATCTTGAGAAGATTACAGGACAGAAGGCTGTTGTAACAAGAGCTAAAAAGTCAGTTGCTAACTTCAAGATCCGTGAGGGAATGGCAATCGGATGCAAGGTAACTCTTCGTGGTGAAAAGATGTATGAGTTCGCAGATCGTCTTATCAATCTTTCACTTCCACGTGTACGTGACTTCCGTGGAGTTAACCCAAATGCATTTGATGGAAGAGGAAATTATGCACTCGGTATCAAAGAGCAGCTTATTTTCCCGGAGATCGAATATGATAAGATCGACAAAGTTCGTGGTATGGATGTAATCTTTGTTACAACTGCTAACACGGATGAAGAAGCTCGTGAATTATTGAAATTATTCAATATGCCATTCGCTAAGTGATTATTAGGAGGAAAAGTTCATGGCTAAAACAGCAATGAAGATAAAACAGCAGCGTAAACCTAAATTCTCTACAAGAGAATATAACCGCTGCAGGATTTGCGGACGTCCCCATGCATATTTGAGAAAATATGGCATTTGCCGTATATGTTTCCGTGAATTAGCATATAAAGGCCAGATTCCGGGCGTTAAAAAAGCCAGCTGGTAATAGAAGAAAGGAGGAAACACAATATGTCAATGAGCGATCCGATCGCAGATATGCTTACAAGAATCCGTAATGCAAATTCTGCTAAACATGATGTTGTAGATGTACCTGCATCAAAGATGAAAATAGCTATTGCAGATATCCTTGTAAAAGAAGGTTATATTGCAAAATATACATTAGAAGATGCTGGATCATATAAAAATATCCATATTTCATTAAAGTATGGAGCAAACAAAAACGAGAAGATCATCACAGGTCTTAAGAGAATTTCTAAGCCGGGTCTTCGTGTTTATGTTAACAACGAGGAACTTCCTAAGGTTTTAGGTGGATTAGGTATTGCAATCCTTTCAACAAACCAGGGTGTTATAACAGATAAAGAAGCTAGAAAGCTTCATGTCGGCGGAGAAGTACTTGCATTTGTATGGTAAGTATTTGCTGACATTAAACTGAAAACAGAGGGGACTTTTAGTCCTCTCCGAAAATTTAAGTTACAGGAGGACATATTATGTCACGTATAGGCAGATTGCCTGTTGAAGTACCGGCAGGTGTTACTGTTGATATCAAAGAGGGAAATACGGTAACAGTTAAGGGACCAAAGGGTACACTTGAAAGAACTCTTCCTTCAGAGATGAGCATCAAGCTTGAGGACGGTAGCGTAGTAGTTACAAGACCTAACGATCTGAAGAAGATGAAATCACTTCATGGTCTTACAAGAACACTTATCCACAACATGGTAGTAGGTGTAAGTCAAGGATATGAAAAGTCCCTTGAAGTAAACGGTGTTGGTTATCGTGCAGCTAAGCAGGGCAAAAAGCTTGTTCTTAACCTGGGATACTCTCACCCGGTTGAAATGACTGATCCGGAAGGACTCGAGTCAGTAGTCGACGGAAATAAGATCACTGTTAAAGGTATCGACAAAGAAAAAGTCGGACAGTATGCAGCAGAGATCAGAGAAAAGAGAAAACCAGAGCCATATAAGGGCAAAGGTATTAAGTATGCAGATGAAGTAATCCGCAGAAAAGTCGGCAAGACCGGTAAGAAATAATATAAGGAGAGTGTGATAATGATAAGTAAAGTATCCAGAGCTCAGGTTCGTCAGAAAAAACATAGAAGAATGCGCAATCACATTTCAGGAACAGCTCAGAGACCGCGTCTTGCAGTGTTCCGCAGCAATGATCATATGTATGCACAGATCATTGATGATGAGAAGGGACATACTCTTGTTTCAGCTTCAACTCTTCAGAAGGATGTTAAAGCTGAGCTTGAAAAGACAAATGATGTGAATGCAGCAGCATATTTAGGAACTGTAATCGGTAAAAAGGCAGTTGAAGCAGGAATTAAAGAAGTTGTATTCGACCGTGGCGGATTTATCTACCAGGGAAAAATTCAGGCTTTAGCTGATGCAGCACGTGAAGCCGGATTGGTATTCTAACAGAAAGGAGAGAACACATGAGACATACGATCATTGATGCCAGCCAGTTAGAGTTGGATGAAAAAGTAGTTTCCATCAAGAGAGTTACAAAAGTTGTTAAAGGTGGACGTAACATGCGTTTTACTGCTTTAGTTGTTGTTGGAGACCATAACGGACATGTTGGTGCTGGACTTGGAAAAGCAGCCGAGATTCCGGAAGCTATCCGTAAAGGAAAAGAAGACGCTATAAAGAAAATGGTAACAGTTGCAAGAGATAAAAATAACTCAGTTACACATGACTTTATCGGTAAGTTCGGAAGCGCAGAGGTTCTTCTTAAGAGAGCTCCTGAAGGAACAGGTATCATCGCAGGTGGTCCTGCCCGTGCCGTTGTAGAGCTTGCAGGCGTATCAAATATTCGTGCTAAATCTTTAGGTTCCAGAAATAAACAGAACGTTGTTCTGGCTACAATCGAAGGACTTAGTCAGCTGAAAACTCCGGAAGAGGTTGCAAAACTCAGAGGAAAATCAGTTGAAGAGATCTACGCTTAAGGGGGAACTTAGAAATGGCAGATAAATTAAAGATCACATTAAAGAAATCTACGATCGGTGTAGTTCCTAAACACAAAAAAATCGTAGAAGCTTTAGGATTAAGAAAAGTTAACCATACAGTAGAACAGCCTGACAACGCTGCAATCCGCGGCATGATCAAACAGGTAGGATATCTGTTAAAAGTGGAAGAATAATCTTTAATAGGAGGTACCACAATGGACTTATCTAATTTGCAGCCTGCAGCAGGCTCAAAGCACAGCGATAATTTCCGTAGAGGTCGTGGACATGCTTCAGGCAATGGAAAAACTGCTGGTAAAGGCCATAAGGGTCAGAAAGCACGTTCAGGAGCACCAAGACCGGGATTTGAAGGCGGACAGATGCCTTTATATAGAAGACTCCCTAAGAGAGGCTTCAAATGCATCAACTCAAAAGAAATTGTTGCGCTTAACGTTAGTGAATTAAATAGATATGAAGATGGCACAGAAATCACAATCGATTTCCTTGTAGAGAATGGACACGTTGCTAATCCGAGAGATGGTGTTAAGATTCTCGGAAACGGTGAACTTACAAAGAAGCTTGCAGTGAAAGTGTCTGCATTCAGTGAAAGCGCAAAGGCTAAGATTGAGGCAGCAGGTGGAACAGCCGAGGTGATCTGATGTTAAAAACCCTTCGTGATGCGTTTCGTATAAAGGATGTACGCAGAAGAATATTTTATATAATCTTTGCACTTATTATTATCAGGGCGGGATCACAGATCCCTGTCCCTGGTGTCGATACATCTTTTTTCAGCAATTATTTTGCCGGAACAACTAATGATGCATTTAGTTTTCTGAATGCATTTACAGGAGGCGGATTCGACAATTTTTCGATATTTGCTCTTAGTATCACACCATATATCACTTCATCTATTATTGTTCAGCTCCTTACAATAGCTATTCCTAAGCTTGAGGAGATGCAAAAGGATGGTGAACAGGGTCGTAAAAAGCTTGAAAAGGTCACTAGAGCCCTTACTATAGGTCTGGCAATTATGGAATCAGTTGCAATGTGCATCGGATTTGGTAATCAGCTTATTCTCGAGATGAATATTCTTAATGTAATTACAGTTGTTGCATCACTTACTGCAGGAAGTACCTTCCTTATGTGGCTTGGTGAACAGATAACTGATAAGGGTGTAGGAAATGGTATTTCTATCGTTCTTCTCATAAATATTCTTTCTCGAATTCCATCTGATATGATTACCCTTTATGAGAATTTTGTCAGCGGAAAAACAATAGCATGGGCTACTGTAGCATGGATTGTTATTTTTGCTATTATAGTATTCGTAGTAGTACTTGTTTTGATACTGAATGGTGCTGAAAGACGTATACCGGTTCAGTATTCGAAAAAAGTGGTTGGAAGAAAAACTCTTGGCGGTCAGTCATCTAATATTCCGTTAAAAGTAAACACTGCAGGTGTTATTCCGATCATTTTTGCAGCTTCACTTATGTCATTCCCGTCGATCATTGTAAGTTTTACGGGAGCACAGCTTGAAGGCTGGGGAGCAACTATTGTTAGTATGCTTAGCTCAAGCAATTGGTTTAAGCCGAGCAATTGGTTCCTCACCCTTGGACTTATTCTTTATGTCCTGTTAGTAATATTCTTTGCATATTTCTATACTTCGATTACATTTAACCCGATCGAGGTTGCAGATAATATGAAGAAACAGGGTGGATTTATACCTGGTATAAGACCGGGTAAGCCAACTGTTGATTATCTTCAGTCCGTATTGAAATATGTAATATTCATAGGTGCAGCCGGACTTGTCATTGTTGCGATCATTCCGTTTGTATTTAACGGACTCTTCAGTGCAAGCATTTCATTCGGAGGTACATCACTGATCATTATTGCTTCTGTTATATTGGAGACATTAAAACAGATCGAATCTATGATGCTCGTCCGCAATTACAAAGGTTTTTTGAACGATTAATCGGAAAATCATATTTAGGCTGTGGTGGTTTCACCACAGCCTTTAGTGCATGAATATCGTTTTGTATAAGAGATTATAAGCGGTTCAAACCGCTTTGTTTACGAAGCATAAAATGTTTCAGAAAAGAGGGAAGTTTGAAGGTTATGCTTTCAAATCTGCCTTTATGATACGATAAACGTGTCAAGAAAGGAAAAATTATGAAAATAGTTATGTTAGGAGCACCGGGAGCTGGAAAAGGAACACAGGCTAAGCTTATTGCTGAAGCATACAATATTCCTCATATCTCAACAGGTGACATTTTCCGTGCAAATATAAAAAACAATACTGAGCTTGGAAAGAAAGCAAAGGAATATATGGATAAGGGACTTCTTGTTCCGGATGAGCTCACATGTGATCTTGTTGTAGACAGACTTTCACAGGATGATGCAAAGAACGGATATGTACTTGATGGATTCCCAAGAACTATTCCTCAGGCTGAGGCTCTTACAGAAGCATTAAAGAAGAGAAATGAATCAATTGATTTTGCTCTTGATGTAGATGTTCCGGACGAAAACATTGTAAAAAGAATGTCAGGAAGACGTGCATGCATCAATTGCGGAGCAACATATCACATCATGTATGCTGCACCGAAAAAAGAAGGCATATGTGACAAATGCGGAAACGAGCTTGTTCTCCGTGATGATGATAAGCCTGAGACAGTACAGAAAAGACTTACTGTTTATCATGATCAGACTCAGCCGCTTATTGAATATTATAAGAATGCTGGAGTTCTTCATGAGCTTGACGGAACAAAGGATATAAATGACATCTTTGCTTCCATCAAGGAGTTATTAGGAGCGTAATCTATGTCCGTATCTATAAAATCTGAAAAAGAAATAGAATTGATGAGGCATGCGGGACACCTTCTGGAAGAAGTATTCGACAATATGCAGGATATGCTTGCTCCGGGCGTCAGCACATGGGATATTGATAAAAGATGTGAAGAGATAATCCGAAAAATGGGTTGTATACCGAACTTCTTGAATTATAATGGATTCCCGGCATCTGTATGCACATCGATCAATGAAGCAGTTGTACATGGCATTCCTAATAAGAAAATGATTCTTAAAGAGGGAGATATTATCAGCCTTGATTGCGGTCTTATCTATAAAGGATATCATTCAGATGCAGCAAGGACATATCCGGTAGGTAAAATTTCAGATGCAGCACAGCACCTTATAGATGTAACAAAGCAATCCTTTTTTGAAGGTATTAAATTTGCAAAAGAGGGTCATCATCTTCATGAGATTTCAGCTGCTATCGGAAATTATGCAGAGAGCTTTGGCTATGGCGTAGTTGAAGATCTTGTCGGACATGGAATAGGAACATCTCTGCATGAGGATCCGGCAATACCGAATTTCCCATGCAAAAGCAGAGGAATAAAACTTAAAGCAGGTATGACACTGGCTATCGAGCCTATGATAAATGAAGGTACCTATGAGGTATATTGGCTCGATGATGATTGGACTGTTGTAACAGCCGATGGAAAGCTGGCAGCACACTATGAAAATACGGTTCTTATAACACACGGAGAACCGGAAATTCTCACTTTAACTCATATGTAATTATTAGGAGGATATGTATGTCTAAGACAGATGTAATAGAGGTAGAGGGCAAGGTACTTGAAAAGTTACCTAATGCTATGTTTAAGGTGGAACTTGAAAATAAACATGTAGTTTTGGCTCATATAAGTGGCAAACTTCGTATGAATTTTATAAGAATCCTTCCTGGAGACAAGGTAACTATTGAACTTTCTCCATATGATCTTGACAAAGGCAGAATTATTTGGAGAGATAAATAAAAAACAGTTGATATTTTTATCTACTGAATATATTATTAAGAAGAAAGTCTCTGAAGGGGAAAATATTATTACACAAAGGGGGACACTTTTTTGTTAGAAATAATGACAAATGAAGCTGAATCAGCAGCAAAGATAATCGTCATTGGTGTCGGCGGAGCCGGTAACAATGCTGTAAATAGAATGGTAGACGAAGCAATCGGAGGAGTAGAATTTGTAGGTGTAAATACAGATAAGCAGGCACTTACACTTTGCAAAGCTCCTACAGTTCTTCAAATTGGAGAAAAGGTTACCAAAGGACTTGGTGCAGGTGCAAAGCCGGAGGTTGGCGAGCAGGCAGCTGAGGAAAGCATTGATGAGATCAAATCTATAATTGAAGGTGCAGATATGGTATTCGTTACCTGTGGTATGGGTGGCGGAACCGGAACAGGTGCAGCACCTGTAGTTGCAAAGGCAGCTAAGGATATGGGAATCCTTACAGTTGGTGTTGTAACAAAGCCTTTCCGTTTTGAAGCAAGAACACGTATGACAAATGCACTTGCCGGAATTGACAGATTAAAATCAAATGTAGATACACTTATTGTAATTCCAAATGACAAGCTTCTTGAGATAGTAGACCGTCGTACAACAATGCCGGAAGCACTGAAGAAGGCAGATGAGGTTCTCAAGCAGGCTGTTCAGGGTATTACAGATCTTATTAACCTTCCGGCTCTTATCAACCTTGATTTTGCAGATGTTCAGACAGTTATGATAGATAAGGGTATTGCACATATCGGTATAGGAGAAGGCAAAGGAGATGATAAGGCTCTTGAGGCTGTTCAGGAGGCAGTTGCAAGTCCGCTTCTTGAGACTACTATAAATGGTGCAACACATGTTATCATCAATATTTCCGGTGATATAAGCCTTATGGATGCAAATGATGCCGCAAGCTATGTGCAGAATCTTGCAGGTGAGGATGCAAACATCATCTTTGGTGCTATGTATGATGATTCTGTTCCGGATTATGCTAAGATCACAGTTATTGCTACAGGATTAAGTGATGCAACAGCAACAACAGCAAGTGTTAAGGATGCAAAGAAGACAGAGGCTAAGACAGCTTCAAATGCAGGAAATTTTAATATTCCTACATTCAAGCTTCCAAATGTAAACTCTCAGGCAAAACCGCAAACAACAGAGAGCCAGCATGTAAGTGCAGCGCCTGTTTTCCCACAGAATTCAGCACCGCTTACAAGCAGAGTTCCGAAGAAGGATATTCAGATCCCTGATTTTCTGAAGAACAGAAATTAAATGAAATATTAAGAGCCATCCGAATAGGATGGCTCTTTTTGTGAGCAGGTATCATATAAGTTTTAGAATACTAAAAGTTATTTTCATGGGAGTCAGACAATAATAACTTTTTTGATAAAAAAATACATAATAAAATTGCGGAATTGTTACTCAAATGTAACGGTTTGCATAAAAACCTCTCATGTGTTAAAATCTTAATCGTTAATTATAGTATAAGTAAACAGATTTAAATATAAATCTGTAGATGTTGCGAGGATATATAATGAGAGATTTTCTGTTTAGCTCAGAAGAACTGCTTGATAAAAATGCACTTGAATGTCTCGAAAAAGAATATATTCCGGGTATACTGCCATGCAAATGGACTAGATGGAACAGTATGATACAGCTCGTATATTTTACCGAGTCAATGACAAGCATAAACGATATGGCCCAGGAATTTACGATAGATGAGCTTAGAACTATCGGAAATGAAATAATAGACTATGTAGTAAAGCTTGAAGATCAAATGACACTTTCATTGGAGAATGTTGTATGGGATTTAGATACCATTTACATTGATGAAGACTTTCAGGTTCATATAATATGTCTGCCTGCAGTTATTCCGGTTGAATCACTTGACAGCAAGATATATATCAAGCGTGTTTATGCTGTATTAAATGATTTATTTTCACTTAAAGAAGAAGGCCAATTTATATGTCGGCAAATAGATGCTCAAAGTGAAAAGGATCCTTCAGACTGGCCGGCTTTAAGAAACGTTATCGAAATGCAGGAACCAAGAGATGATGAAAGCATTACGCTCAGAGGTATAAATACACCTGAGCCGGTGGATTTTACGATCAATCACGAGGAATTTGTTATTGGATCTGACGATACAGTTGATGGCTGCCTGAAATATGATTCAATAAGTCCTGTACATGCTCTTATAGGATGGAATGAAATAAGCTTTTATATCGAGGATATGGGAAGCGAAAGAGGAACTTATTTAAATGACGTGCAGCTTTCACCGAATCTGCAGACTCCTTTTGGAAGAGGAAGCATAATCAGATTCGGAGATCATACCTTTACTGTAGAATGAGGAGACTGAAGGATGGACGATATTAAAAAGCAAATAGTTATTGCAGATCCCAATATAGAATATATAAAAAGCTATGAAGAAGAGCTTATAGTACGCTTCTATGAAGAGACTTCTATACAGATTATTACTGAAAATGAATATCTGGAAAATTATTTCCGACTTCATCGTGATATAGATATATTGATAATCGCAAAGGAGTTCTATGGTGCTTATCTTAAAGAGCACAATATTACGCATACTCTCATAATAAACGATGAAGACGAAGGAAAGTACAAGACGAAGGAAGAAGTGCTTAGCTTTATCGAGAATAGCCTAACCGGAAATGTACCGGAGGAGAATGATGAAAGCACTGATACCGAAGAAGAAGTAAAGGAAAAGACGACAACAGTCATTTCGGTATTTTCGCCTATAGGAGGTTCGGGAAAGAGCCTTGCTGCACTTGCGCTTTCAAAAAAACTGAAAAAGCTTGGAGAATCTGTTTTAGTGATAGGCTGTGATAATCTTCAGAGCTTTGGAGCATTTCTTGATACAAGAGAAAACGCAGAACCTGAACTTTCACTGATGCTTCAGGAGATAAACGAAGGAACATATTTCAGTATTTTAAAGAATATTTATCATGGAGAGATCACTTGCATCCTTCCGTTTGAAAAGCCATTGTCTGAAGTAGGAGTAGGATCAGTACAGCTGTATGATCTTATTGCATTGCTTAGAGAAAAGAAAGATTTCTCATATATAATCTTGGATTTGGGATCAAATCTGAATAAAGCAGACCAGACAATGATGGCTGTTTCAGATCATGTTGTCATCATTACCGAGCCTAAGATGGTTTCGTGCAGGATGATAGAAAAGCTCATGATGAATAGTGATCTTTTATCAAATGAAAGTGTTTTTATGCTTTCAAATCAATACAGAACAGAAGGATTTCATTTGGATTCAGATAATTTGTTCGGATCATTTGCAGGATATGATTCTGCAGAAGAGGCAATGGATGATCCGGTATTTTACAGACTTGCTCTTGAATTTACACAGTAAATTAACAGTGTTATGATGCTTTCATATAAGCAAAGAGTGTCAACCCATCATATTAAGTGAAGGGTTGACACTCTTTTAATGTATACGAAGGATCCTGCAGTAGGATTTTTTATTTCAGAAAAGCCATGTATGCTCTGTATGTTTCATATACATCAGCCTTGCTTACGATCTCAAACGGTGCATGCATTGAAAGAACAGCAACACCGAAATCAATAACCTGCATTCCAAGGTTAGCCATGATATAGGCAATTGTTCCGCCGCCGCCCTGATCGACCTTTCCAAGCTCTGCTGTTTGATAAGAGACATTTGCACCATCCATTATATTTCTCAAAAATGCTATATATTCTGCATTTGCATCATTTGAACCTGATTTGCCTCTTGCACCTGTATATTTGTTAAATACCGGTCCGAGTCCAAGATAAGCACTGTTATTCGGATCGCTTACATCAGCATAAATAGGATCGAGAGCCGCACTGACATCCGATGAAAGTACGCAGCTTCTTTTTAAAGTACGATGAAGATTCAGTTCGCTGTAGCAGCCACATATCTCCAAAAACTCGGCAACAGTATCTTCAAAGAATCTGGAATGCATTCCGGTTGCTCCTACACTTCCGATTTCTTCCTTATCAGTCAGAAGACATACACTGGTATATTCCGGATTTTTCTGATCCATGATCGCTTTGAATGAAGGATATGCACATACTCTGTCATCATGTCCATAGCCTATTATCATGCTTCTGTCGAGACCAAAATCTCTTGCAGGACCTGCAGGAACAACTTCAAGCTCAGCTGATATAAAGTCCTCCTCATCTATATCGTACTGCTCCTTTAAAATAGATACGAGAGTTGCTTTAACAGCATCATTTTCAGTGCCTTTAAGAGGCTTGCTTCCAACAAGAATGTTGAGATTTTCGCCGGGAATAAATTCAGAAGCCTTTTTAGCCATCTGGGTTGCGCCAAGATGAGGAAGAAGATCACTTATGCCCAGTACCGGATCACCTTCTTTGTCACCGATATTTACATCAATGACTGTACCGTCTTTCTTTACTACTACACCATAAAGAGCAAGAGGAAGTGTAACCCATTGATATTTTTTAATTCCGCCATAGTAGTGGGTATCAAAGTATGCCAGTTTGCGATCCTCATATAGAGGATGCTGTTTTAGATCAAGTCTTGGAGAATCTATATGGGCTCCAAGTATCCTTAAGCCATCCAGGACAGGACGGGTACCTGCTCTAAATACCAAAAGTGATTTTTTCATCATTACAGCATATACGAGGTCGCCGCTCTTAAGCTGCTTTTTTGAAGAAAGACATTCATCAACAGATACAGCGCCGGCTTTTTTGAGCACATCAACCATTTCGGATACACATTTACGTTCGGTTTTGCATTTGCTCAGAAAATTCTTGTATTCCTCACAGAAAATATTTGATGCCTGCTCATCAAAATTTTCTTTTTCCCATAAAGTTTTTTTATCCATAAACAACTCCTTATTTTTGTTTTATATAATGATGTTTGGATCGCTTAAATCGGATGTTTGAGCCTTTTGATCCTAGTATCACACAATCAGATTATAGCTTTTTTTAAGGATTTTACAAGTTGAATGCTTAATAGATATTGATTGACAAAAAAAATGATGATATGATACGAGGGTTAAAAAGTAGCAATACAGCATTAAAAAAGGAAGAGTTTGAATAATAGATTTTCAAATTTTATATGATAATGCGGTAAATGTTTCAGGAAAGAGGAAAAAATGAAGGAATTAAAAGATTATGTTATAAGCATACCTGATTTTCCGGAACCGGGTATAATATTCAGAGATATTACAGGAATTCTTAATGAGGCAGAAGGCATTCAGCTTGCAATAGACAGTCTTCAGAATTTCATTAAGGATGTCGATTTTTATATTATTGTTGGAGCGGAATCAAGAGGATTTATATTTGGTATGCCTGTTGCATATAATATGAAGAAACCCTTCGCGCTTATCAGAAAAAAAGGTAAGCTGCCTCGTGAAACAGTGTCAAGATCATATTCTCTTGAATATGGTGAGGCTACGATCGAGATGCACAAGGATGCGATCAAGCCTGGTGATAAGGTAGTACTTGTAGATGACCTTCTTGCAACAGGAGGAACAATGGAGGCTGCTGCAAGCCTTGTTGAAGAGCTTGGCGGCGAAGTTGTAAAGATTATATTTGTAATGGAACTTGCAGGTCTTAAGGGAAGAGAAAAACTTTCAAAATATGATATTGAAAGTGCAATCATTTACGAAGGAAAATAATTGATTTATGTCGGAAGAGATTAAATTTGCAGATGCAGCTAATAAGGATTTGAATAACAATAATCTATTCAGAGCACTTCCTATGGAAGGAAACTCGATTGAAAATCATGACTTTGAGTCTCCGGAAAAGCTATATGAAGAGCTTATTAGTATTGTGCGCAAATATCATCCATCGGATGACATTTCTCAGATAGAGAAAGCTTATGCTATAGCAAATAAAGCGCACGAAGGTCAAAAGAGAAAATCCGGAGAACCATATATAATACATCCTCTTTGTGTTGCCATTATACTTGCGGAGCTCGAGCTTGATAAAGAAAGTATTGTGTCAGGACTTCTTCATGATGTAGTTGAAGATACAGTCATGACACTTGATGAAATAAAGGATGAATTTGGCAATGAAGTCGCAATAATTGTAGACGGAGTTACTAAATTGGGTCAGCTCAATTATTCGGCTGATAAGATAGAGGAGCAGGCTGAAAATCTAAGAAAAATGTTTCTTGCTATGGCAAAGGATATAAGGGTTATTCTTGTAAAGCTTGCCGACAGGCTTCATAATATGCGGACTCTAAAATATATGAGACCGGAAAAACAGCAGGAAAAAGCAAGAGAAACAATGGATATCTATGCTCCTATTGCTCAAAGACTCGGAATTTCAAGCCTCAAAATTGAGCTGGATGATTTATCACTGAAATATCTCCATCCTGACGTTTATTATAAGCTTGTCGAGGAAATAAGCGAAAAAAAGGCAGAAAGACAAAAGTTTGTTGATCGTATTGTTGAGAGTGTAAGCAACAATATGAAGGAAGCAGGAATAAAAGCAGTTGTAAACGGAAGAGCAAAGCATTTCTTTAGTATATACAGAAAAATGGTCAATCAGGGAAAGAGTCTTGATCAGATCTATGATATGTTTGCTGTTCGAATTATTGTTGAGACTGTCAAGGATTGCTATGCGGCACTTGGAGTTATACATGAACTGTATACTCCGGTTCCGGGAAGGTTCAAGGACTATATAGCGATGCCTAAGGAAAATATGTATCAGTCTCTTCATACAACGGTCATAGGGCCAAGCGGACGACCGTTTGAGATACAGATACGAACCTTTGAAATGCATAAGGTCGCAAATTATGGTATTGCTGCTCATTGGAAATATAAAGAGGCATCAGATGGCAAAAAACCTGATTCTGATCAGGAAGAAGAAAAGCTCAACTGGCTGCGTCAGATTCTTGAATGGCAGCAGGATATGTCAGATAACAAGGAATTTATGAGCCTTTTGAAGAGTGACCTTAATCTTTTCAATGATAAGGTTTATTGCTTTTCACCTGCCGGTGAAGTAAAGACACTTCCGGCAGGATCATGTCCTATAGATTTTGCATATATGGTTCATTCGGCTGTCGGCAACAAGATGGTCGGAGCCAGAGTAAACGGTAAGCTTGTTCCGATAGAAACTACTCTTAAAAACGGAGACAGAGTTGAGATAATCACATCACAAAACTCAAGAGGGCCGAGCAGAGACTGGCTCAAGGTAGTTAAGAGTACTCAGGCAAAGAATCGTATTAACCAATGGTTCAGACATGAGCTGAAAGAGGACAATATAGTAAAGGGCCGCGAGCTTATTGCAGCATATGCAAAGTCAAAAGGCAAAAATATAAATAACTATTTAAAACCGGAGCTTACAGAGGCTGTTACGC
Organism: bacterium; assembly: GCA_963660835.1. Lineage (GTDB taxonomy): Bacteria > Bacillota > Clostridia > Lachnospirales > Lachnospiraceae > Alectryocaccobium. The sequence goes on along the minus strand of CAVLAA010000012.1, from coordinate 11,421 downwards.
GAAAATATGGCTTTAAGAATTGGGAATCTGTTCTTGCAGCTGTTGGTCATGGAGGCCTAAGAGAAGGCCAGGTCATGAACAAGCTCATGGATCTGTATTCGAAAGAAGAAGCTGCCAGAATTACAGATGAAAGTGTTATTGACAGCATAGCAGAGAATCAGGCAGACCAGCAAAAAGCAAAAACTGCTAAAGGAGGAATCCTTGTTCACGGTCTTGGTGATGTTGCAGTCAGATTTTCAAAATGCTGCAGCCCTATCCCCGGAGATGAAATAGTTGGATTTATTACACGAGGAAGAGGTGTTACAATACATCGAACTGATTGTATAAATGTTCTTAATCTTCCGGAAAATGAAAGAGAACGTCTTATAGATGCCGAATGGGCTGTTGGCGATGAGCCGGATCATAAGTATCTTGTAGAGATAAATATATATTGTACAAACAGAACAGGACTGTTGGTTGACATCTCCAGAGTATTTACCGAAAGAAAGATAGATATCCTTTCAGTAAATGTCAGGACAAGCAAGCAAGGCAATGCTACATTCAATGTAGGATTTAAGGTAGACAACAAAGAAGAGCTTGCTTCACTTGTAGAAAAGATAAGACAGATAAACAGTGTTATAGATATAGAAAGATCAAGAGGATAATATATGCTGATACAGAATTTATGCCTTGGAATGGTCGCAACAAATTGCTATATTCTTCAAAATGAAGATACAAAGGAAGTATTGATAATTGATCCGGCAGACAATGCCTCTGCAATAGAAAGCAGAGTGTCGAAGCTCGAAGGAAAGCCGGTAGCTATCCTGCTTACACACGGTCATTTTGATCATATTCTGGCATGCAAAGAGGTTGCAAAAAAATACAACATCCCTGTAATAGCATACTCTGATGAAAAGGAGCTTTTGGCAGATCCTATGCTCAATCATTCTGCTATGCATACACAGCCTTGTTCACTTAAGGCTGACATATGGGTAAATGATAATGATGAGCCGGAAGTATCCGGATTTAAGTTTAAGGTTCTGCATACACCGGGACATACAAAGGGAAGCTGCTGCTATTATTTTTATATGAACAATGTTCTTATAAGCGGCGATACATTGTTTTTCAGATCATGCGGAAGAACGGATTTTGCAACATCATCGCCGAAAGCTATGAAGGAAAGCCTAAAAAGGCTTATGGAGCTTCCGGATGAGACATATGTTTATCCGGGACATGAAATTCCTACAACAATAGGCGATGAAAAGAGGTCAAATCCTTTTGTTTGATATATCTATAGGCTTTAATCAGAAAAACTTTGAATATGATGTTTACACACTTGTAAAAGCATTTTATCCAAATGCAGATATTCATACCTTTTATAATAACGAAGAAGAGCATCCGGCTGATACAAAGTTGAAGCTGGATGTTGGCATGTATGATGATGAGATAAAGATAAATGCATTATCAGGTGAAAAAAAAGCAGAAAAGCTTTTGAAGCTTGAAGAAGCATGTGAGCGTAAGGAATACAAAAATCACCTAAAGAGAACTATTTATGATGTTCTTTATGAGATTACAGGAACAAAGCTTCCCTGGGGAACGCTTACAGGCATAAGACCTTCAAAAATACCTATGCAGCTTATGGAGGATGGATATACAAATCCTCAAATAGCTTCATATATGAGAGATACATATTATACAAGCAATAAGAAAACATCTCTTGCTATAGCGGTCGCAAACCGCGAAAAAGAAATACTTGACAGCATAGATCCAAAAAGCGGATACAGTCTTTATGTTGGGATTCCGTTTTGTCCGTCTATATGTCTTTATTGTTCATTCGGATCGCATCCATATGAAAAATGGGGACATTTGGCAGACATATATCTTGAAACTCTATTTAAAGAGCTTGGATATATTTCAAATTCCATGAAGGATAAAAGGCTTGATTCCATATATATAGGCGGAGGTACGCCGACGACTCTTAGCGCAGATCAGCTTGACAGGCTTTTGAAAAAGATAAGGCAGCTTTTCGATATGACAGCTGTTAAGGAGTTTACTGTAGAGGCCGGAAGACCGGATACAGTAGATGCAGAAAAGATGTCTGTGCTTTATGAAAATGGAGTTGATCGTATATCGGTCAATCCTCAGACAATGAATCAAAAGACGCTTGATCTTATCGGCAGGGCACATACTGTTGAGCAGGTGAAAAGTGCATTTTATATGGCTAGAGAAGCAGGATTTAAAAATATAAATATGGATATAATCGTCGGCCTTCCGGGTGAGGGAATAGATGAGGTAAGGCATACAGCAAATGAAATACAGAAATTGAATCCGGATTCCCTTACAGTCCATTCACTTGCACTTAAAAGAGCAACAAGGTTAAATCTGTTTAAGGATAAATATATCAACGAATCTTTTGACAATTCTCAGGAGATAATGGACATAATAGATTTAAGTGCCATGCAGATGGGAATGGAACCTTATTATATGTACCGCCAAAAAAATATGGCAGGAAATCTTGAAAATATAGGCTATGCGAGAAGAGGCTGCTTCGGTATATATAATATAATGATAATGGAGGAAAAACAGACTATAATGGCAGCAGGAAGCGGAGCTTCTACCAAGTTTGTTTTTGATGACGGCCGTATTGAACGTGCCGAAAATGTTAAGGATTTGAAAAATTACATCGAGAGAATAGATGAAATGTTACTACGGAAGGAGAAATATTTGAAATGCAATTGAAAAAGAAGCCCATGACGGGAATGAAGGATATACTCCCGAATGAAATGGAGATAAGGGATTATGTGCTTGGCGTTATGAGGGAAACCT